>CALXYE010000115.1 GCA_944392845.1 uncultured Alphaproteobacteria bacterium | reverse complement strand
GGTTATGGCGGCATCTGACCTTAAAGCTTGCGCCCTAAGCGGCACCAGACCCGATTAAATTCAAAGCACTCCTGCGTGCTTTCGCGTTCACAGTATTGAAAGGTTTTGACAAACCGTCAAGCGGTTTTATTGTTTCCGCTCATTTCTTCTTTTCGTTTTTCTTTCCCGCCTTTGAAACGGGCGGCAAAGAGGCGGCCTTCACGGTCGGAACGGGAGATTTTTTAGGAGCCGCGCCCTCCTTTCGTTCCGCGAACACCGAAGACGGCGCTTTCGGCGACGGACGTTTCAACACCTGTTCCTTTTCCTTTCGGACGGGTTTTACAGCCGCCTTTTTAGCCTTTGACGGCAAAGCCATAAAGGGAAACAGGGCGGAAACGTCTTCGGGCGAAACCTGATACAGCCATCCCTCGTGACGCGCCGCCAAACGCACCGCCGCCTTACGCAAGGAGGTTCCCGCGCTTTTTTCGGCGTCCGCGGTTACTTCGACGAACGGCTTATTGCCCAACAAATGGAACGTCAGCATCATCCCCACGCCCGAAAACGTCTGAGCCCGCACGAATAAAAACGGCTGCGATTCTTTCAGGTTTTCGGGCTTCCTCGCAACATCCCTGAAATTCAACCCCTTCAGAACCTTTTCCGTTTCGGCGATAAACTCGGGATCTTTGACGAAATAATCGTCGGAGCGGTATTCCGCTTCCAAGGGTTTTCCTTCGTCCCGTCTGGAAAAGATGATTTCGCGCTCTTTGGTGCCGTCCGCAATAATCAAAGAAGAAAGCGGCCCGAAATCCTGCGGGAACAGACGCGTGTCAATCCACGTTCTGGCGTCTCCCGTCACGTCCAAAAAACCGCGAACCAACCAAGACTGCTTATCCGCGGGAAAACGTACGAAATGCCCCGTTCCGTCCCAGCGCACGCCGCGCGCCGACCGCCCGACCAGCAAAGCCAGACGTTCTTTGCCCTCGGCGTCCAGCAACGTCACCAAATACGACCCCGAATCGGGCAAAGACGCATCTTCAACGCCGATATCGGCGTAAAACTCCTCCAGCGCCGTTTTCGGCTCAACCTTTTCCAATTCGGAAATGCCGATCAGGGTATTGCGTATCCTTTCCTTGTCCGCGGGATAGTTTTCCGCCTCCATCAGCGTCCAGTTCCCCAAGGCGTCCCGCACAAACGTTACGGTCTGCCCGCCGTGTTCGATTGACATGACGGAAATGTCGTTGACCTGAGGCATAAAATCGGGCAAAAGCTTTTCGCCGAAAAAGACGCCCGCCGAATACGTCGGCGCCCTCACCCATGCGATGACGGCAAGAACGGCAAAAATCAGCGAAACCCAAAGCAATTTGACAAAAGAACGCGGATCCATGGGCTTATCCCTTTCTGAACGTCAAGCGGCGGGATTTGCGACGCAAAGCGATGAACAGGGCGACAACCGCCAGCAACCCCGGAACGAAAGCAACGTTCAGCAGGACGATAAAAGACTGCAACGCGGCAACGTCCCGCGTCAGGACGCTTTGAACGGCGCGCAGGTCGGAACGCAGCGCCAACAGACGCTCCCTCAGCTCCTGCATGCGATCCATATCGGTACGGCTGAGCAGATCATCGCCGTCGGAAGACGATTTCTGCGTTAACGTCATCAGTTCTTTTTGCGTACGGTTCAGATCCGCCATAATCTCGTTTTCACGCGCTCTGTAACGCTGTTCGGCATTCCTGGCCAAAACCTCCAGCAATACGAATGGACGCCGCCATTCCGCCTTTGAACGCAGGTCGATAAGGGATACGGCGCCGCTTAAATTGTCCAACGCGTTGACGACCAGATCGCCGTTGCCCGCGAAGGGGTGAATCCGGTCAACGCCCAAAACCGTGTCCGTATGCGCCCAAAATCTGTCCGCCAAAAAATCGGAATCGCCGATCAGAACGATATTCACGGGCTTTAAGGCCTTTTCAATATGGGCTTCGGGCCTTTGTTTCAGGAAGTTGCGCTTCGGCGCGCGATCAAACGCGCTTTCGGGAACGCCCTTGATTCTGACGCCCAACACGAAGTTTTTCCCTTCGCTTTTAAATGAACGAAGCATCCCCGACGGGTCGGGCAGAATCAGTTCGGACGTTTTGATCCGTTCCGATTCCTCGGACGATAAGATCAAAGGCAAAACCGTCAGCCCGTCTTTTTGCTCAACGACCGAAAAACTTCCCGCCGTCGTCATGATGACGTTGCCCAAAGCGTTGGTGATCGGGTCTTCGGGGCTCAAATACCCTTCCGTAACGTCCAATCGCGGCAGGTATTTTACCTGAACGGACTTGCCGTCTTCGGTATGCGACACGGTTTGTGCCAAGCGCATGTCGCCGACGACGGACTTTGTTTCAAAAGCGACGCCCCACGCCGAAAACAGTTTTTCCAAATCGGGAGCGACGGCGTAAGAAGCGTCTCCCAGCCCCTTTTCCACTTCGGAATACGGATCGGCCAAAATTATCAGATTGCCGCCGCGCATCACGTATTGATCAATCGCATAGAGCGTTTCGTCCGTAAAGCGTTTCGGATTGACGATCATCAGAACGTCTACGTCGGGCGGAATGTCCAGCGTTTGGCGGGAAATAAAGCGCACGTCGAATATTTCTCTGATCTGCTTCATAATCGCCCAGCGCGGCTGATACGTCGGATAGATCAGATGCGGTTCGCCGCGGCCGTCAATCGGCATCGTGCTGATAATACCGACGACGGGGCGTTTCGCACGGGTCAGATCGGTCAGGTATTTCGTGATGTCGTATTCCAAAAAGCGCTCGCGCGACGGATCAAGCAAAGCGATCGTCCTGCGGCGGTCCGACGCGTTCGATATTGATAACCCCATATAAACGTATGCCGAGGAATCCGCGATCGGAATGCCTTTGATCCCGTAAGCCAGAGCTTCGTCCTCGGCTTTTGAAAACGGCTGAGGATCTATGACTTCCAAACGAATCCTGCCGTCCGCCGCCGTAACGTACTGTTCCAGAAGCTCTAAAACGCGCAGGGCGTAAGTCGCGTGAATCTGGGATGCCGTCGACAGCTTTTCCGACAGGTAAAAGCGTATCGTAATCGGTTCTTTAATTTTTGAAACGGCCTCTTCGGAGCCTTCCGAAAGCGAATAGAGTCGCGTTTCCGTCAAATCGGCGCGATAATCCTTCAAAGCAAACGTCGCGACAATGTTAACGCACAAAAACAGCACGACGGCCGCCGCCAACCCGAACAGCCCCAGTTTTCCGCGATCGATATCCGATATTTTCTTCATGGGTCAGGCCGCCTTTTTCCGTTCTAATACAATCACCGTCGCAAACAGGAACACGGCGTCAAACGACGTGAAAAAAACAATGTCCCTCAGATCCAGAACGCCGCGCGTGATCGACAGGTAATGAACTAAAAATCCAAAAGAATTCAGCAACTTGAGCATTTTTTCGGTCGCCATTCCCGAAAAGGCGTTCGTCAAAGCGTCAGAGCCTAAAAACGTCAGAAGTATGCACGCCATCATCGTTAAAACAAAAGCGACAATCTGGCTTTTCGTACACGCGGACAGGCATGACCCGACGGACAGGAAGGTTCCCGCGATCAAAAAACTGGCCAAATAGCTCATCAGAATGACGCCGTTGTCGGGGCTTCCCAAGTAATTGACGGTCCACCAAATCGGACACGTCAAAACCAACCCCGCGCCGACGAATATCCAGGCGGCAAAAAACTTGCCCAATACCAGATCCGCCGTCGAAAGCGGCAAAGTCATCAACAGCTCTATCGTCCCGCTGCGCCGCTCTTCCGCCCACATGCGCATGGACACGGCGGAAATCAAAAAAACGTACAGCCACGGGTGAAACAGAAAAAACGATTGCAGATCCGCCTGCCCCCTGCCGAAAAAGTCTCCGGCATAAAAGGTCAGTATCCCCGAAAGCGCCACGAAGATAATCAGGAAGATCCAAGCGACGGGCGTCGTAAAATACCCCGACAGTTCGCGCTTCGTTACAACGGCCAGCGACCTCATTTTTCCCCTTTCGAAACGTCTTTTTCGGACGATGTAAAAGCGTAGAAAACTTCCTCCAGCCGTCCCTTTTCCACATACAAATCGCAGATCTTGACATTTTGCAGGCGTAGCGCCTCAACCAGATCCGCGACAACGGATTCCGCCGTCTCGGGTTTTAAAGCATACAGGTGCGTCCCTTTGCTGTCGGGATGGTCTTCAATGACGGAAACCTGCTGCATTTCTTCAAACAACGCCGACACTCTGTCCCTTTGAAAATCGGGAACGGCGACGTAAACCGTCTGATGCGCGGAAGACATTGCCAAAAGCGCCGTCGGCGTATCGTCCAGAACGATTTTTCCCTTGTCGATGATGACGACGCGGGAACACAAGGCTTCCACTTCTTCCAAAACATGAGTCGAAATGACGATGGCCTTGCTTTCCTTGATACGGTGGATCAGGGAACGGATTTCGCGTTTTTGATTGGGATCCAGCCCTTCCGTCGGTTCGTCCAAAATCAAAACGTCGGGGTCGTGAATCAAAGCCTGCGCCAGCCCGACGCGGCGCTTATAGCCCTTGGAAAGGGTATCGATCGGCTGATACAGGACGCTTGAAAGCGAAATCTCGCCGATAACGCGGTCAAGGGCGCGTTCCTTCGCCGAACCGTCGAGACCTCTGGCTTCGGCGATAAAATCAAGGAAGCCGAGCGGAGTCATATCGGCGTAGGACGGGGCGCCTTCGGGCATATAGCCGATGCGCTTTTTGACCTCGACGGGATTTTCAAGAACGTCGAAACCGCAAACGGTAATTTTTCCCGACGTCGGCGACAGATACCCCGATATCATGCGCATGGTCGTCGTCTTTCCCGCGCCGTTCGGCCCCAAAAATCCCAAGACCTGCCCTTTCGGGACGGACATGGATAAATCGTCCACCGCCGTGAACGAGCCGAACTTTCGCGTTACGTTTTCCAATGCGATCATCGGGAATCCTTACAGAACTTTTACAGGAGTACAGGTTATAACCCCCGCCGTAAAAACACAAGCCTTTCCCTCCGCCAAACGCAAAAAGAGCCTCTTTCGAGGCTCTTTTCGCAACCTTTCGGGAAGTTCGGACGACTTAGAAACCGCCCATACCTCCCATTCCGCCCATTCCGCCCATGTCGCCGGCGCCGCCGTGGCATTTGCAGTTGTCTTCGGGCTTGTCGGCAACCATCGCTTCGGTCGTGATCAACAGACCCGCGACGGAAGAAGCGCTTTCCAAAGCCGTGCGGACGACCTTCGTCGGGTCAATGATGCCGGCTTCAAACATATCGACGTATTTGCCCGTCTGAGCGTTAAAGCCGATGTTCGTCTTTTCGCCTTCCAGCAGCTTGCCGACGATAACGGCGCCGTCTTCTCCCGCGTTCGCGGCAATCTGGCGAATCGGAGCCTGCAACGCGCGGCGAATGATGTCGATGCCGACGCGCTGGTCGTCGTTTTCGGGTTTCAGAGCGTCAAGGCTCTTCACCGCATACAGCAGAGCCGTACCGCCGCCCGTTACGATGCCTTCCTCAACGGCCGCGCGGGTCGCATGCAAAGCGTCGTCAACGCGATCCTTCTTTTCTTTCACTTCGACTTCGGAAGCGCCGCCGACTTTGATCACCGCAACGCCGCCCGACAGTTTCGCCAGACGTTCCTGCAGTTTTTCCTTGTCGTATTCGGACGTCGTGTCTTCAATCTGCTTTTTGATCTGAGCGCAACGAGCCTGAATTTCGTCCTTGGCGCCGGCGCCGTCAACGATCGTCGTGTTGTCTTTCGTGATGGAAACTTTCTTCGCCGTTCCCAACATGTCAAGCGTAACGTCTTCCAGCTTGATGCCCAGATCGGAAGAAATCACCTGTCCCTTCGTCAGGATGGCAATGTCTTCCAGCATCGCCTTGCGGCGGTCGCCGAAGCCGGGAGCCTTAACGGCGGCAACTTTCAGGCCGCCGCGCAACTTGTTGACGACCAGCGTCGCCAAAGCTTCGCCTTCAACGTCTTCCGCAATGATCAACAGCGGGCGGGAAGACTGAACGACGGCTTCCAATACCGGCAACATCGACTGCAGGTTGGACAGCTTCGCTTCGTGAATCAGAATGTACGGATTTTCCAATTCGCAGGTCATCTTTTCCGCGTTCGTAACAAAATACGGCGACAGATAGCCGCGGTCAAACTGCATGCCTTCGACGACTTCCAGTTCCGTATTCAGGCCTTTGGCGTCTTCAACGGTGATAACGCCTTCGTTTCCGACCTTTTCCATCGCGTCGGCCAGATATTCGCCGATCGAATTGTCGCCGTTCGCGGAAATCGTGCCGACCTGCGCGATTTCGGCAGACGTGGAAACCTTGCGGGAACGCGCCTTAACGTCGCCGATAACGGCGGAAACCGCCATATCAATACCGCGGCGCAGATCCATCGGGTTCATGCCGGCGGCAACGGCCTTGCAGCCTTCGCGGACAATCGCCTGAGCCAAAACCGTAGCCGTCGTCGTGCCGTCGCCGGCAACGTCGGCCGTTTTGGAAGCGGCTTCCTTGACCATCTGAGCGCCCATGTTTTCAAATTTATTGGCCAGCTCGATTTCCTTGGCGACGGAAACGCCGTCCTTCGTAATGCGCGGAGCGCCGAAAGACTTGGACAGAACGACGTTGCGCCCCTTGGGACCCAACGTAACCTTTACCGTATCGGCCAAAACGTCAACGCCGCGCAACATCGCACTGCGGGCATCCGTGGAAAATTTAACTTCTTTTGCGGACATGGTGAAAACCTTCCTAAAATTTGTAAAATCTTGATGACTTCGGGCTTATTCCAAAACGCCCAGAACGTCGGCTTCTTTCATGATCAGCAGTTCTTCGCCGTCAATCTTGACTTCCGTACCGGACCATTTTCCGAACAGGATGCGGTCTCCGATTTTCAGGGACATCGGCAAAACCTTGCCCTGCTCGTCGCGGGCGCCCGGCCCTACGGCGATGACTTCGCCCTGAGACGGTTTTTCCTTCGCCGTATCGGGAATAATGATACCGCCGGCTGTCTTTGTGTCTTCTGCAGTACGTTTGACCAAAACGCGGTCAAGCAACGGTCTGAATTTCATGGTTGTAACCCTCTAAACACATTATAAAAACCTGACGGCGGAAACGGTTTTTAGCACTCGTCCCGCCGAGTGCTAAGAAACATAGGACGCCCCCCCGACAAAGTCAAGAGGGCGTCCCCAAATTTTATTTTTTTAAGGGTCAGTGCGCCATAAACAAAGGAATATCGGCGTGTTCAACCATATATTTTGTCGTGCTTCCCAATATCCAGCGGCGCATGTTGCTCTGCGTATAAGCGCCCATGACCAACAGGTCGAAACGGCCGCACGTCTGCCGAATCAGCTCGTCGCCCAAAGCGGAAACGGACGAGGTTTCGGGAACGGTCAAAAGCGTCGCGTCCACGCCGTGACGTTTCAGACGCTTTTTCAAAAAATCAACGCCCGCCAGTTCGGGATTCGGCGCCGCGGTTTCGATCAGGACGACCTCTCGCGCCTTTTTCAAAAACGGCAAAGCGAAAGTCACGGTTTTCGCCGCTTCTTCGGACGCATCCCACACAACGGCGATCCTGTCCCCCACGGAAACGGGAGAGGACGACGGCGCCACCAGAACGGCCGCGCCGCTTTCCATCAGCACGGCGTTCATGATGCCGAACGCGTCTTCCGCCGGCGACGACGGATCGGGACGCGGCAAGACCGTCAGATCCGCCACGCGGGAAGACCAAGCCAGCGTTTCGTCCGCACTACCGTAAAGCTCCCGATATTCGGCGGTAATCTCGTCCGCGTCGGGGCCGGGTTCGGCCAACGGGCGGATGTTTTCCCTTTCGATAAATTTTTCAAAGATTCGGCGCGTCTGATCCGCCGTTTCCGCCAAAGCCGTTTCCTCGGCCGTTACGACGTCGTTGACGACGAAGCCCGCCATGTCCGACGTAACGACGGGGACGGGCAGAACGCACGACGGCTCCCGATGAATATGGACGGCATCAATGTGAGAACGAAAACGCCTTGCCACCGTCAACGCCGTTTTTAACGTCGGCTCAATATTTTCCGACGCATCGGAACAAACCAAAATCTCTTTAAAACCGCTCATTTATTTTTCCCGTTTCTTTTCGGCCAGCAAAGAACGAACGCGGGCCAGCGTCGCCAAACGGTCGCCCGACGTGTCAACCTTGTCCCAAGTAATTTCGCCGACGTCAACGTCCAGCTGTTTTTCCAAAACCGCCGCCGTTTTGACGTCGGACGGATTGCGTTTGCGCGACGCAACGCGCTCTTTTCTGATCTCTATGGGAGCGTCAACCCAAAAACCGCGAAATTCGACGCCCGCGTCCTTTGCCAAAGCCTCTACGGCCTTGCGCTGTTTTTCATCGTGGAACAGCGCGTCGGCGACGACGGACTGTCCCGTCGCCAAAACGCGACGGCACTCCGCACACAACAAATCAAAAACCTTGGCTTCGTTTTCGGACGTATAAGCTTCTTCGTCCAAAGGATCGTCGGGATCAACGCCCATCATGTTTTTACGCAAAACGTCGTCGCGCAAAATGACCGCCCCCGGAGGAGAACCGATGAACGGCGCCAATTCGCGGCCGATGCGGGACTTTCCGCTGCCCGACAAACCGCCGCAGGCCACCAGAACGGGCGGCGGCGGATTCAGAAAACGGCGCGCCGTGATCAGGTATTCATAGGCTTGTTTTGCCAAACGTTCGGAGAGATCCTTATCCTTCGTTTCCGAAGAACGCTGAGCGTAAACGTAAGCGTTAACCGCCGCGCGGCATGACAGGAACAGCGGCAAAGCGGGCACGCCCTCCCAATCGGCGGAATACGCCATATAATGGTTGAACAGGATGCTTGCCAATCGGCGCAGGCCGCGGTTTTCCATATCCATCAGCAAGAACGCCAGATCGTATAAAATGTCAATATGCGTCAGTTCGTCGTTAAATTCGACGGGATCGAACAAAGCGGGTTTGCCGTCCAGCATGACGATATTATGAAAATGAACGTCGCCGTGACACCAGCGAACCTTGCCTTCGGCCTTGCGTTCGTCCAACAGCGGAGCATACTTTTCCAAGGCCTTTAAAGCGTCTTCCTTCAAAGCGTCGATATCGTCGGGATCAAAGATTGCGGGAACGAAGCAACGCATCAGTTCGTCGTTTTCCAAAATGCGCCCGCGGATCATTGACGCACCGCCGCGATGCTTAAAGACCTCGGCGCGTTTATGGAGTTCAACCATCTTTTCGGCCAAATCCATCATTTCAAAACGGTCAAGCTTCCCGTTTTCCGCCAGATTTTCAAACAGATCGGCTTCGTCAAAGCGGTTCATGACCAACAGATAGTCAACCACTTCGGCATTTTTATCCGACGCCTGTGAACCGATCCGAATTTTTCCGCCCTTGTCAAGAACGACCGTTTCAACGCCTACGCAAAGCCCCGGAGCCGTTCCGCGGCAGATCAGCAACTCTTTTTCGCAGGCGTCGCGGCGTTTTTCCGCCGTCGAATAATCGACGTAAGGATATTTAAC
>CALXYE010000114.1 GCA_944392845.1 uncultured Alphaproteobacteria bacterium | reverse complement strand
TTTCCAAAAGCTATCCGATACATCAAGACAGATCCCCACGCGTTACTCACCCGTGCGCCACTGGTATATATGGCAAGCCATATATACTCCGTTCGACTTGCATGTGTTAAGCCTGCCGCCAGCGTTCATTCTAAGACAGAATCAAACTCTCATGTTAATTATTCGGTACTCTCACATACCAAATACTAAAGCCGTCCCGGCATCGCTCTCAATCAAAATTACCAAATTGATCAAGGTCCACACAATCAATTACGCCATCCCCTCGCGGAAACAACGTAACCCATTGCATTTTCCGATGCACTAAAACTGCTCGCCTTCATAACTCAAGCCAGCTGCCCGTGCATCCTCTCTCTTCCACATATTCACTCTATTACTAATATCTCCTACCGACAAAACCGGCGCGGATTCCCTTTATAGCAAATCCTTGCCTCCCGAAGCAAGCAATTTCTACTAAATCACTCTCCCCTCTCGGCGCGTCGCCCCTTATATACCCTCTCTCCATACCTGTCAATACCTTTTTTATCATTTCATTCTTTTTTATAAAAACCGCCTCTTTAATTGATAATTCCTTCCTTTTTGTGCTATTCATTTTTCAAGAACGTTAAAAGGAATATCCGTACCATGTCTATGCCCCGAATCCTCAGCCGCTATACGATTCGTCAGTTCTTGACGTCATTTTTCGCCGTCATGCTGACGCTGGGATTCGTTATCGTCCTGTTTGACGTCATTGAATTGATGAAAAAAGGAACGACGAAAATATCCTTCGGATTCGGGGACGTTCTGATCATGGCTTTGCTAAAGCTGCCCAACATGTTGCAAACGCTTTTGCCTTTTGCCGTTTTGATCGGAGCCATCATCGTTTTTTGGCGTTTAACAAAAAGCCACGAACTGGTCATCATCCGTTCGGCGGGGCAATCCGTTTGGCAGTTCATCGCCCCGCTGATGGTTACGGCTTTTATATTGGGCGTGTTGAACGTTACCGTTTTCAATCCGTTTTCTGCCGCTATGTTCGCCAAATATCAAAGGTTGGAGGATAAAAAGTCCGATTCGCCGACGATCAGCTTCCAGGGTTTGTGGCTGAGAGAACATCGGGACGACAAAATGTATGTCGTTCATGCCGACGCCATTCGCCAGGACAAATATCTTCTGACCTTGCGAATCGTCAGTATTTTTGAGTTTTCGGATAAAGATGAGTTTTTGCGGCGAATCGATGCCGACACGGCTTTGCTGGTTGACGGTTTTTTCGTACTGACCGACGCCCGCATTTACGTCAAAGGAAAAAATATCGAAAACCATAAAGACCTGATGTTCCCGACGAGTTTGACTTTGGGAAAAATCCAAGAAAATTTTGCATCGCCCGAAACGATTTCTTTTTGGGATTTGCCCGACCTGATCCGATTCTTCGAGAGCACGGGATTTTCGGCGCATTCTCACAGACTGCACCTGCAGTCGCTGATTGCATCGCCGTTCCTGTTGGTTACGATGATTTTAATCGCAGCGGTATTTTCGATAAACCCGAATCAGCGCCAAGGCGGCAGCCTGTTGAGAATCAGCTTGGGCATTGCCATAGGATTCCTGTTATATTTTATGACCCGAATCACTTATGCGCTCGGTTTTTCGACGGCATTGCCGTCGGCTTTTGCCATCTGGAGTCCGATTGTTATTTTCGCATCGCTGATGACGGCGATCCTGTTACATCAGGAAGACGGCTGAGAACGTCGGGAAGCGCGGCGAAATCGTCAAACAGCAAACAGACGCCCGCTTTTTTAAGGCTTTCAATTCGGAACGGCGTGCAATGAGATCCTCCCGTAAATCCGAGTACGGTCATGCCTGCCGCCAATCCTGCCTGCACGCCCGCGACGCTGTCTTCCAACACGATGCAGTCCGACGGGCGGAACCCCGTCTTTTCAGCGGCATAAAGGAAAACGTCGGGAGCAGGCTTGCCGCGTTTTACCTCATGAGAGCTGAACACGTTTGACTGATTAAACAAGGCGTCAAGTTTCGTTACCCGCAAGCATTGGAACAAACGTTCGGGGCGGCTTCCCGAAGCGATGCATTTCGCCAAGTTTAAACCGGACAGCGTTTCCAAAGCGCGCGGCATCGCTTTTAATTGCGTTTCAAACAGCGTTTCGACGCGTTCGTTAACCGTATCCAAAAAACCGTCGGGCAATTTATATCCGAAATCTTTTTCGATCTGCGCGCATATCTGCGGGCCGCTTTTTCCCGTATAATCGTTCAGCATCGCTTCAACGGAAACGGGCGCTCCGACTCCGTCGAGCATATCCGACCAAATTCGGCATCCGATCAGCTCGCTGTCGATCAAAACGCCGTCAAAATCGCAGACCAGAAGTTTATTTTCAATATTCATAGTCGTCCTCCGTTTCCGAAGCACCCAAAGCCTTTACCGCCGTATCAAAAGAAAATCCCGCCCGTGCCAAAACCGCCAAATCTTTTTTTCTGAACTCCCGGCGCCGTTCCTCCGGACGATAGGGACCTAAGCGTTTTTTACGAACCAGAAGGAGCGCGGCCTCAAGATCCGAATCGCCTTCCCCGTCCGCGAAAGAAGCGCGGATCTTTTCCCGTATTTCTTCGGAAATGCCGTTTTGGCGAAGTTTTTCAAGCACGGCCTTTTTTGACTTTCCCGCCGCGCGCAAACGGCGGACGAGTGAATCGGCGTAACGTTCGTCATTAACGTAGCCTTCTTCACACGCCTTTTCGACGATTTGGGCGACAAGCTCTTTAATATTATCGGGAACTTCGGCGCCCTTCATTTTCTCTTTGGCGGCGCGCCTCAGTAAAAAAGCCGACAAACGGCTTGCGGAAGTTTCATAACGCCCCAAATAATACAAAGCGACGTTCATCAAACGCCGCGGCGTTACGGATTTTTGAGAAAGAGGTTTTTTTTCCGTCATTATTTCGTCTTGCTTTAAGTAATTTACCGTTTTATAGACGAGTCTTAAAGATTTTTAAAGAAAGTTGTTTCATTAAATAGAAATACGGGGAGGACGCGTTATGGCTGACGCAGCATATTCTTTTGTGATTGACGGCGGATTGACCAGAGGACATGCCGTCCGTTTGAGCGAAACGCTGGATACGATTCTGTCGCAGCACGATTATCCGCAAGCCGTCGGGCTTTTGCTCGGCGAAGCGGTCGGGTTATCGGCTCTGCTGTGCTCGTCCATCAAGTATGACGGCGTGTTCACTTTGCAAATTCAAGGAGACGGCCCCGTTTCGACTTTAGTCGTCAATCAGACCAGCGAAGGCAATATCCGCGCCTACGCCCGTTTCGACGAATCCGCGTTAAATGCCGCAGTCAAAGCTCGGGAAGAACAAAAGACCGCCGCCGTTCCCGCCTACTTCGGACAAGGCGCCTTATCGTTCATGGTTGACCAAAAGGGCGCTTCCGAAAGTTATCAGGGCATTATCGCTTTGGAACGGCCGACCCTGACGGAATGCGTTCACCAATATTTCAGGGATTCGGAACAAATCGGCACGGCCATCCGCCTGAGCGTTGCCCCTCCCGACGAAGGAAACGGCTGGCGGTGCGGCGCCGTTATGATTCAAAAAATGCCTTCTGCGGGCAAGACGTCCGAATATTCGGGCGAAGAAGAAATTGACGAGCTTTGGAGAACGGCCGTCATCCTTTTAAACAGCGCGACCGATAAAGAACTGACGGACATGAACCTTCCGGTTGAAAAATTGGTAAACCGTTTATATCACTTGAACGATTTACAAATTTTTATGCCCAAAATGCTTAAATTTGGTTGCCGATGCTCGCAAGAAAAGGTAATAGAAATGTTAAAAAGCTTTTCTCCGCAGGATATTGACGATATGATCGTTGACGGAAAGATCACTGTTGATTGCCAGTTCTGCGGAAGAAGATATACGTTAACCTCGAAAGATTTAATTCAGGAGAATAAGTAAATGTTCAAACTTCTGCGTTTTGTCCTTCCGGTCGCGGCGGCGGCGGTTTTAAGCGCCTGCTCGACGACGCCGGATTACCAGACGGGATATACTCCTTATAATCAGAATTATTCTCAAACGGGATATCAGACGGGGTACGCTCCCCAGCCTTATACGCCGCCTGCAACGCAGCAGCAGACTTATACTGCGCCGGCGCAGGGAGATTTCTATCCTCCCGTCCCCTTCGGCCAGAAAATTCTTCTTAAGGCTCAGGACATCAAGTTTATTTCCAGCTACAACCCGCCGAACAGAGCGCCGAACATTGAGCATTTGTTGTTGGTTACGCCGGAACAGATCATTCATAAATGGGCGGAAAACCGTTTCAGCGTTGACGGAACGCCGGATCGCCACGTCCGTTTCCTGATCAAGGACGCGGGCATCGTTGAGGAAAATATCATCACGGGTTCCTGCTTTAAATCCGTCAAGCAGCAGTATTCGGCCAAATTTGAAGTCACCATCCAGATCGTTGACGCAGAAGGACGTGTTCTGGTGGAAACGACCGCTTTGGCCGCGAAGAAAGAAATCGTTGACAGTGAAGCGACTTATCAGGAACGCGAAAGAGTTTGGACGAACCTGATGTTTGACGTTGTCAAGATTTTGTCGGCACGCTTGGACAACGAACTGTCCAGCCCTGCTTTCAACGATTACATCAAGCGTTAAAAAAACTCTTGTATCTTTCCTGCATAACGGTGTAAAGATACGGAAGTTTGCGGGTGTAGCTCAATGGTAGAGCAGAAGCTTCCCAAGCTTACGACGAGGGTTCGATTCCCTTCACCCGCTCCAATAAAAAAGCCTCCCTCAGGAGGCATTTATATTGGAACAGCGGGTACGGAAGCGAACCCGAGGAGAGGGTTTGGCGACCAAAGGGAGCGACGCGCAGACGCAAAGCGGCGAGCGGCGCCCTTGAGGGGTGAGCGTAAGCGAACATTCCCTTCACCCGACGCTTGAAAAGCGTGCTTCATCTTTAAGCC
>CALXYE010000113.1 GCA_944392845.1 uncultured Alphaproteobacteria bacterium | reverse complement strand
GTACGGCAAGTTGCCCGATCTGACCGAAGCCGATTTTTCGCGCGACGTCGTATTTGCATGGAACGGAACGACTTCGGGCGTATGCGTTCCGAACGGCGATTGGATCGCTTCGGACAGGGCGGGATTGACGATTTGCGATGCGACTTCCGCCGTTTTCGCAATGGAAATGCCTTGGGACAAACTGGACGTCGTAACGTTTTCATGGCAAAAGGTTTTGGGCGGCGAGGCGGCGCACGGCGTCATGGTTCTGAGCCCCCGGGCCGTTGAACGTTTGGAAACGTTCAAACCTGACCGTCCTTTGCCGAAGCTGTTCCGACTGACAAAGGACGGTAAGCTGAACGAAGGGATATTCGTCGGCGATACGATTAACACGCCGTCCATGTTGTGCGTTGAAGACATGATTGATGCGTTGAAATGGGCGGAAAGCATCGGCGGTTTACAGGCTTTGATCGCCCGTTCCCGTGAAAATTTCGCTGTTTTGGCGGATTGGGTAAAGCGTTCCGATTGGGCGGATTTCCTGGCGGACAAAGCGGAATACCGTTCCAATACGTCGGTTTGCCTGTCGGTTAAGGATCCGCGCTTTACGGCGAAAACGCCCGAAGAGCAAAAGGCCTTCATCAAAAAGACGGTTTCCTTGTTGGCGCAAGAAGGCGCGGGATACGATTTGGGCGCCTATAAAGATGCTCCTGCGGGGTTGCGCGTTTGGTGCGGGGCGACCGTGGAAACCGAAGACGTCAGACGTCTTTGCCCGTGGTTGGATTGGGCGTATAAGACGGCTTGCGAAGAATAAAAAAACAGCCCTCCGAAACGGGGGCTGTTTTTTACTTTTCAGATTATTTGCAACAGCTTTTTTATTGATTTCTTTCGGATCCCCGTTTTATTTCTTTTTTTTCAGAATCCCGTTCCTGTTCCGAAGAAGGCTGAAACCTTTTCTCCGCGCGGGGAAGGTAAGGTTTCGGCGTTCTTTTTATCTTAGGCGCCGTGCGAACGGGAACACTTTCGCCCGTCATTCCTAACTTTTGAACGGCCGCCGTTTTATAGGCGGCGTTTTCGTTTAACGTTTCGGCAAAGACGGGAAACGAAAAACAAAGGATCCAAACAAAAAACGATATCCTGATCACGGGAAAGATTCGTTATTTTGCTTCGGGAACGCAGTTGCCGTCTTCCGAAAGAAACATGCCGGAAGGACAGCCCGAGTCCGAAACCGTTTCAACGACGGCCGTCGGATCTTTTTCGCATTGGCCGTTTTTCAGAATGTAACCTGATTTGCATGACGTGCAGCTCGTGCCGTTTGAGCAGGTGATACACAAAGACATACAGGGCGTACACGTATTGCCGTCAAGATATTCTCCCGCGTTACACTTTGCGGCCGATGCGGCCGAAGGGAAAGCCGATGCGGCAAATGCCAAAAACAAAAAAAACTTAAAGATCTTCATGCCGAAAAACTCCTTATAAAATTTATTCTTAAAATAGAATAACACATCATTAAGACGTAAAAAATATTTTTACGCGCGGAAGAGAAAAATACGATTCACAGCCTTTTCCGGCAGAGTAACAAAAAAACGGCTTCCCGAAAGAAGCCGTTTCGAAACGTTAGAATTGCCTGTCTTTCTGCGCGGCGATCGCTTGGCGAACCCCCGAAGCGTTCGCGTTACCGCGCGCAGCGGCTTCAACGGCCTGTCTGCGCCCCGTTATGACCGATTTCATATCTTCGGCGCGCTTGTCGGATACGGCGCGGAAGTCGGCGGATTTCATCGTTTTATTCAGCGTGTAGCCTTGCTGATCCTCAGGCAAAAGTCCCGCGCAGGCGACGGCCGCCATTTGCTTGTCGGAAACGACGCGCGAGAACATCTGAGTTTTTAACGTTTCCGCTTCCAGCGTCGTCGGCAAAAATCTTTCCGGAGTTTTTCCTTCCAGCGTCTGCAGGACATCCCGCGTCGCGCGGCTGAAATGATCGGCGGACAACGGATCTTTGCCCCGTTTGATATCGGCCTCAATCGCTTTGGACAACGCGGCGGGGCGGTTTCCTTCGAAATCCTTGATCCCTTGCTTATACGCTTTCAAAACGGGATCGGACATCGTTTTCAATTTGTCCGCCGGCGACATCATATGTTCCGTATGGAACATAAATTCCGCCATCGCCGCATTGGACGCCGCTTCGCATAAACGTTTTTCCTGCATCATTTGGGCGGGGGCGCGCAGGTATTCCGTTTCCGCTTTGTACCTGAGCGCGTTGCCGTTCGCAAATTCGGCGCCTTTTTGAATTTGGTTGAGCACCTGCATCTGTTTTATGCACTGCGCCGCCATTTCGTATGCGGAAAGCTTCGGATTGATCGTAATTTTGTTTGTCGTCGCGCGACCCTTGCCGTGCATGGCGTCGTTAAATTGGAATACGGGTTTTTGATCGGCTTCTCCTGACATCAGTATTTTTTTCGACGGAGGATAAGCCATCAAAATATCAAACATTTCTTTGGCTTTTTCCTCGGCTTTATCGCGGTTGGCCGTTGATTTCGCAAATTCAATGCGGACGCTGCCTTTGGCTTTGTCATCGGCCAATATGGCATAATTCCCTTCTTTTGAATACCACAGCCTTGAGGCTTTCGGCGCTTTGGGGGCATCCATGCCGAGCTTGGCTTTCAGGCGGTCGAATTTATACGTTGCGTTTTCTTTCATACGCTGAATTAAAGTGGACGGTTCGCTCATTAAATCATTCAGATTCATCATGCCGCCCCAGATTCGGCTGTCGGCTTTGACCAGCTCTTTGCCGAAAATTTTGGCTTTGCCGAGCGTTTTCATCGAAAAAGTGCCGAATGACGTACGGACGTTGATTTTGTCAAATTCTTCCGTCGTCATCCATCCCGCTTTGATAATGCTTTTCTTGTTGTCCATCAGCATCCGGCCGACGCCCGAAGTTACATAGTTGACTTTGGGTTTGGAAACGCGTTCAACCGCCGCGTCCAGATACTTGTCGGAAATCAGATCGCGCGCGTGATGTTCAAGAAGCGCTTTAACGTCGGCGTCTTTTTCCGGCGCCAGCCAAGATTTCGCAAATTCGGATTGCGTTTTGATCAGGTCTTGGTAGCCTTCCGTTCCGTGACGTTCGGCGGCATCCAGTTTTAAAATCTGTTTTCTGATCGCTTCTTTTTCGAACTGAACATAAGAATTTTCGTAGAAACGCGCCGTTCCCATCTTGGAAGAGTAACCCTCAATCGCGGCGACGGCGGCTTTGTCCGTATCGCCCGACTTGCTCATCTCGCCCGCATAGGCACGCAGTGTCGAGTCGGTGGCCAGTGACGAAACGTACACGCCCGGAGCCCGTTTCCGCATCCGATATATGTAGGCGGCTTCGGCCGTTGAGGCGGTTGCTTCGCACAAACGCCTTTCCAACATCTCGCCTTTGGCCAATCCCAACCCTTCCGCCTTGCCTTGAAGTTCGGGTAAATGCAGATGTTGTTTGTGATGGTGGAATTCGTGGACGAAAACGGATGCGGCCGAATACCCTTTGCCGACGGCTTTGCCCATAACGATCCGTCCCGGATCTCCGGAGGAACAGAAAGCGCCCGCGCTACCCGTGTTTTCGCGTCCCAAAATCGGACGTTTTTCGGGCGGTACGGAATCGAACGCTTCCAGTGTGACGGGATCTTCAATACAGTGGCTGAGCGTTTTTGCCAGAATTTTTACGTCTTTTTCTTTTTCGGCGTTGGCGTAAAAGATTTGGTCGGGACGGTCGCCGTATTGCAGGATGTAGCCGTTTTCCTCGTCGGGATTTTTACGATAGGTTACCTCGCGTTTGGGCAACAATTCCTGCGGGCGGACGGCATCTTCGGCTTCCTGTCCTTTGGCAAAAACGTCGTTCAGTTTCGGTTTCGGAGCGGGTTGAGACTGAGCCTGTTGGACGGCTTCTCCCTGCGGCTGAGATTGACGGATTGCTTCTCCCTGCTGTTGGCGAATGGCTTGTTCCGCCCCTCTGCCCGTCGCGGTTTGCCTTACGGATTCCATAGTTTTTTCCTGTTGCAGCATCCGCATTTGTTCGGCGCACGCTTTTGCCATTTCCTTTGGCGGTAGATCTGCGTTGATGACAATACGGTCAACAGGGTTTTTGTCGTCTTTGGCAAAGGCAGTCGCATTCGCCGCAAGCCCCGTGGCAAAGCTGAAGACGGGTTTGTCGTTGACGTCTTTTGACGTTAACATTTTCTTTGTTTCCTCGGATGCCATCAGATAGTCAAACATCTTTTTGGCTTTGCTTTCGATCATGTCGCGTTTTTTGTCGCGCAAGTCATATGCTAAGCGAACGACTTCGTTGCCTGTTTTGTTATACGGGGTTGCGCTGA
>CALXYE010000112.1 GCA_944392845.1 uncultured Alphaproteobacteria bacterium | reverse complement strand
GTCGGCGTCGGGCCTTCCAGTTCTCATACCGTGGGGCCGATGCGCGCGGGATTCATGTTCGTTTCCGACTTGGAAGAGCAGGGAAAACTTGCGTCGGCGGATCGGATCGGAGTTGATTTCTACGGTTCTTTGGCTTTAACGGGAAAGGGGCACGCTTCCCATACCGCCGCGATGATGGGGTTGTCGGGGATTGAGCCCGACAAGGCCGATCCCGACGTTTTGCAAAACGTTTTAAACTATATTCGGACGCGTCAGACGATTATGCTGGCGGGCAAGTACGAACGCTCCTTTATAGAAAAGCGCGACATCGTAATGCATTATGACAAAGTGCTGACGGGGCATCCGAATGCGATGGAGATTACGGCATATGCGGCGGACGGCTCAAAGACGGCGTCTCAGGTTTATTATTCGATCGGCGGCGGTTTCGTCGTTACGGAAGAAGAGCTCGGCAAACCTGCAGCGACGGGATTGGAAAACTGTCCGTTTCCCTATGCGACGGGGGACGAGCTTTTGAATTTGTGCCGCCGAAACGATCTGTCCGTTGCGGCGTTAACGCTTGAAAACGAAAAAGCGTTGCGCTCCGAACAAAAAATTTATGAAGACCTGCAGCATATTCGCGACGTAATGGCCGCCTGTATCGACAGGGGATGCAAACAGCACGGCCTGTTGCCGGGAGGGTTGAGAGTGCGCCGCCGCGCCGACGAATTGTACCAAAGCCTGCTTCGCCGTTTCGAAAAGAACGTTTCCGACCCGTTGGACATTATGGATTGGGTGAACTTGTGGGCTTTTGCGGTCAGCGAAGAAAACGCCGCGGGCGGGCGGATCGTAACGGCGCCGACGAACGGAGCGGCAGGGGTTGTTCCCGCGGTTCTGCGTTATTACGAGCGTTTTTGCCCCAGAGCCTCGCGCGAAGGCGTGTTCCGTTTTCTTCTGACGGCGGGAGCGATCGGCAGCCTGTATAAACAGAACGCATCCATTTCAGGGGCGGAAGTCGGTTGTCAGGGAGAGGTCGGCGTCGCATGTTCCATGGCTGCGGCGGGATTGGCCGAAGCGATGGACGGCACGCCCGAACAGGTGGAAAACGCGGCGGAAATCGGCATTGAGCATAATTTGGGGCTGACGTGCGATCCCGTGTCGGGGTTGGTGCAAATCCCGTGCATAGAACACAACGCCATGGCGGCAATGAAGGCAATCAACGCCGCGCGTCTGGCTTTGAGCGGGGACGGCATTCATGCCGTTTCTTTGGATCGGGCGATCGAAACGATGCGCCAAACGGGTTTGGACATGCAGGACAAGTATAAAGAAACGGCCAAGGGGGGCTTGGCCGTCAATATGGTGAACTGTTGAAGTTCGAACCGTCAAAAAAATCCCCGCCGCGGCGGGGATTTTTTTAATCGGCTTTTTTCTTGCGATAAATGAAACATCCGAACAAGAGCGCCGCAAATGCGATGCCGGCGGCTTCGGAAACATTTAAGGGCAAGCCGAATCCGATTTTTTCATAAGCAATATACGTCGTACAGACGGTCGTCATGAACAGGGCGGGGATCAGGGATATCCAAAAATTTTTTCCGTGCCTCGCCAGATAAACCGTACAGACCCACAACGTTATGGTCGCCACGACCTGATTCGACCATCCGAAATAAGTCCATATCCGCGTCAGGTCGAAACGGCTGAGGAACACGCCGCTGCCCAGCAATAAAACGCTCAAAGTCAGACGGCGCTTCCAATCTTTCTGAGGCATTTTGAAAAAATCCGCCAGCGACAGACGCGCGGAGCGGAATGCCGTGTCTCCCGACGTAACGGACAGGATGATTACCGACAGAATCGCAAATATGCCGCCCGTTTCTCCTAAAAAAGCCTTTGATATTTGCGAAACGACGCTACCGGGGCTGCCGGCGGAGATGACCGCCTGCATGTGCGCGGAGTCCTGATAGAACGACATTCCCAGAGTCGCCCAAATCAACGCGACGATTCCTTCGGTGATCATGGCGCCGTAGAAGACGGGACGCCCGTATTTTTCATTCGACAGACAACGGGCCATCAAAGGCGATTGCGACGCGTGAAAACCGCTGACCGCTCCGCAGGCGATCGTAACGAACATCAGCGGAAAAACGGGAAGACCCGAGGGGTGCTGATTATCTAAGTTCAAATGAGGATAAAACGGTTCGCCGCGCGTGAACAAAACGGCCAGCAGAGCAATCGATACGCCCAGCAAAAGGACGGCAAACAGGGGATAGATGCGTCCGATAATCTTGTCAATCGGCAAAAGGGTCGCCAGAAAATAGTACGAAAAAACGGCGATGAGCCACCATTTCAGCGGAGTCTCCGTAATTTCCGCCAGCATTTGCGCGGGGCTGACGGCAAAGATTGTTCCCAAAAGCAATAAAAAGAAAATCAAAAAAATCAAAAAAGCGGTTTTGGCGTGCCGTCCCAGATATTTTTCGACCAGAAACGACAAAGACTGTCCGTCGTTACGTACGGAAATCATTCCCGACAGGTAATCGTGGACGGCGCCCGCGAAAATTGATCCGAAGACGATCCACAGCAAGGCAACGGGGCCGTACAGCGCTCCCAGTATCGCGCCGAAGACGGGACCCAGCCCCGCGATGTTGAGAAATTGAATTAAAAAAACGCGCCATGTCGGCAAAGGAATATAGTCGACGTCGTCTTCACAGCGCACGGCGGGAGGAATCCGCGACGAATCGCTACCGAACAGGCGTTCGACAAACAATCCGTAAAAAGCATATCCCGCGGTTAAAGCCAAAACGCATAACAAAAAAACGCCCATCAAACGCCTCC
>CALXYE010000111.1 GCA_944392845.1 uncultured Alphaproteobacteria bacterium | reverse complement strand
CTTCCATACAGGACGTTTTGTCCAAATCCGTAAAAACGGAGGGCGCTTTTGAATCCAGCATTGAAAAGAGCTTTTTCAGATTTTGACGAGATGCGGCGTCCATAAAAATCCCCTGTTTCTGTCCAATTACCTTTCTGTCTACTTTATCCGATTCTCAAAAAGAATCCAAATTTTAAATTTTTTTTAAGGCGGGGGAGTCAGACTTAAGCGGGAAAGGAGAGCGCATGAGCGATAACAAACCCAAAAGAACCGTGGCCGTCGCTTTGGAGCATTCCCCCGAAACGAAGGGAGCGCCAAAGGTAACGGCAAGCGGATACGGGTACGTCGCCGAAAAGATTTTGGAAATGGCGTTCGCTTGCGGCATAAAGGTGCGCGAAGACGCCGATTTGGCGGAAATTCTGGCGGCCGTTGATCTTGACAGCGAAATTCCGCCCGAAGCGTTTGCCGCCGTTGCCGAGATCCTTTCTTACGTTTATCGGCTGAACGCCGCGGAAATCGGGGAGGCGCCCATATCATGACGGATACGGAACATGTCCGCGAAGAGCTTTTGAAAGCCGTTTCCCTGTTGTCAACGGCGGATTATCTGACGAAAAAGGGGCGCTTGGTCAGCATTGCCGCGCTGGGCGGGATGGTCGCCGACATTTGTCGCGGATTTGCAGAAGCGGGCGATGAGGAACGCGCTCCGCTGGAGCCTTTGCTCCGAGATTTGATGAAGCGCGTTGACGCGTTCGGGGCGGAATTGGAACGCCGCTACGCTTTCCTTCATACGACGGCGGACGGAGAATAATTATGGAACATTTATTTTCGGCCGTTTCGGGGCTGTTTTTGGTTCTGGGGCTGTTTTTTTTGTTCGCATGGCTTTTAAAACGCTACGGCGGACATATGCTGACGGGGACGATGCGGAACGCGGGAAAGCCCCAAATAGAATTGTTGGACGTGCGCCCCGTTGATCCGAAAAACCGTTTGGTTTTGGTGCGCTGCCGCGGAAGGGAATACTTGTTGGGCGTCGGAGAAAGCGGTTTTGCCGTTGATTCTTATCCCGTTTTAGGGGATGATGCCGAAAAACGAAGGGAAAACTCTCATGCGCCTTAAAATTCTGCCGACCGCCGCCGCTTTAATCCTGTTTTCGGCGCCCGTTTTCGCCCAAAGTCTGAATATCGATTTGGGCGACGAAGGCGGATCGACAACCGCGCGCATTTTTCAGCTGATCCTTTTGATGACGGTGCTGTCCCTGGCGCCGAGCATCCTGATCATGGTAACGTCTTTCACCCGCATCGCCGTCGTGTTGTCGATTACGCGCCAGGCATTGGGGACGAACCAGTCGCCGTCCAACATCATTTTGGTCAGCCTGGCTTTGTTTATGACGGGGTTCATTATGACGCCCGTTTTTGAAAAGGCTTGGGATACCGCCGTTTATCCGCTGATCGAGGAAAAACTGGAGCCTCGGGAAGCCGTTGAAAAGGCCGCCGTTCCCTTTCATGATTTCATGATGAAAAACGTCCGCCCCAAAGATCTGGAGTTGTTTATGGGATTTTCCCAAACGCCGAAGGTCGAAAATCCCGAAGATACGCCTTTGACGGCGCTGGTGCCCGCCTTTATGATCAGCGAGCTGCGCCGCGCGTTTGAAATCGGCTTTTTGATTTACGTTCCGTTTTTGATTATTGATATGGTCATCGCGTCCGTGCTGATGAGCATGGGTATGATGATGCTCCCGCCGTCAATATTGGCTTTGCCGTTCAAGCTGATCTTTTTCGTGCTTGTGGACGGCTGGTATATGCTGGTCGGCAGCCTGGTTAAAAGTTTCAACGTCTGACGCGTCAGACGGAATCCCAATCGTTGTCTTCGGGATCAAAAACTTTCAGCTTTCTTGTTTTGATGTCGAACATCATGACGGAAACGGAAAAATCCTTATCCGTTAAAAGGGCGTTTCGAACCGCGGGAAGGGCTTTTAAGGCATTAAGGCGCTTAATGCCGCGTTCGCGGATTGCTTTGTCCTGAAGACCGGAGCAGTCGGAATGTTCCAAAATGACGACGTTTTTGATTTTTAAAACGTTGAGGGCGTATTCGACGGCGACATTGACGTTCGCATCGGCGGACGGCAGGCGGACGGAAAACAGCTCGCCCGCTTTGGCGTTAAAGATAAATTCGGGAACAACGCGGCCGTCCGAACAGGATATAACCAGCGTGTGGGGCTTTTGCCCTTTGGCCAGATCCTTGTACAGCGAAGCGTCGGAAGTTTCCAAAAATGCGTCATAGCCGCTGTTGAGCTTGTCCAAAGGCGTTTGAGAACAGGCGGACAGCATAAGGACGCATAAAGCGATGCGAATGTTTTTGGGCACGGATAAGTCCTCCGAAAAAAGAAAAACAGCCTTTCCCGTTCGGGAAAAGCTGTCTTTAAATGTAACAGAAAAAAGCGGCGTCAGTCAATTTTGACGAAAACTTTTCCCATCGCGCCGCACACGGGGCATTTTTCGGGAACGCTTCCGACGACGGTTTCGCCGCAAATCGGGCATACGTAAATGTCGGCTTCGGCGTTGTTGCCCAGATTGTCCAACGCTTCCTTATACAGCTTCGCATGCGTTTTTTCGACAGTGTTCGCCATCGTGAAAGAGCGTTCGGCCGCCTTGTTTCCTTCGG
This sequence comes from uncultured Alphaproteobacteria bacterium, assembly GCA_944392845.1. Lineage (GTDB taxonomy): Bacteria > Pseudomonadota > Alphaproteobacteria > CAAGCB01 > CAG-977 > CAG-977. Next base: position 16,817 of record CALXYE010000111.1, on the reverse strand, counting down.
CTTTGGCGTCTTCGATCATCGGGGGCTACATGCTTTCGAATTCGTACGTTTCGCCGTTAATGGCTTCCTGCAGGTTTTCTTTCGTGCTCAGCACTTTTTCGGCGGCGCGCAAGTGGTTGCCCGCATGCACCTTTTCGGCGGCGGCGGCGCGGAACAGCTTCGCGACCTGCTTAAAGCCTTCTTTGTCGGCCTGGACGGCGAAAGCGGAATATTTCTGGTAAGCTTGGGACTCTCCGGCAAAAGCCGCCATCAGATTTTCTAAAGATTTAGACATTTTAATATGCTCCGTTATAGTTTAGAAAGATTTTAAACTGTAAAGAATTATATCCGAACTGCGGCGGTCTGCAAGCAAAAAATAACAAGGGGACGTTTTCTCGCGGGCGGACGGGGAAAAAGCGCTTGCCTGAACGGTACAAAAAGGATAAAAGAAAAGCTATGCGGTCCCGTAGCTCAGCTGGATAGAGCAACAGCCTTCTAAGCTGTGGGTCACAGGTTCGAATCCTGTCGGGATCGCCATTTTACGGGAATCACGCTTGATCCGCGCGGTTCCCCGTTTTGTTAGAAGGGAAGGAAAAAAGGATGCGTTCGCTGCGGCTTTCGGCGGTGTTCGCTTTGATCGGGCTGTTGTCGGTTCCGAGTGCGGCGGCACATGCTTTTTCGAACGGCGCTCCTTCTTTTTTTGTCGGTGCGGAGGGCGGATGGTCGTCGGTTCGTTTCGAACGGCGGGCGAGGTTTTCAAACATCGACATTTCCGAAACGGATACGGCGTATTCCGTAAACGCGGGCGTTCGTTTCAACCGTTTTTTCGCCGTTTCATTGTTCGGAACCCTGTCGGGAAGCTCTTCTTTTACGGTGTCGGACGGCATATTTGAAGGCAGGCTGGATTATTATTATTACGGCGTCGGCGCAGACGGTTATGTTTTTCTGCCGTTGTCCGCCGATACTTCTTTGATCGGAACGGCGGGGATCGGCCGTTACGGCTTGCATGCCGAATACGAGGGGCGTTTCGCGGGCGACGATTTTAAAAAGGATTTTTACGGCACGGGATTGCGTTTCGGTTTCGGCATGGAACGAAAAATCGCTTCCGACATCGCGTTTCACGCTCTGTACAGACACACGTCCTTTGACGCGGATAAAGCGGACGAGTCCGACATGTTCAAGCATATAAACGAATACGTCGTCGGCCTGAACTGGTTTTTTTAATCATTTTTCCTTTGTTTTTCGGGGAAATATCCGCGACAATTCATATATTAAACAAGGGTCGCGGACGGCAAAAGATTTAAAAGGAAATACCGTTAGCGAGCTTGAAAGCGGCGATTTAACGGGCGGTAGAGGGAAAAGTCGCGTTCGAATCGGACGGCAGGCGGTCGGAAGTCCCTCTGTCGGCCTTGACTTCCGTGCCGTCTTTGTTGATCGGCGGGGGTCAAATCGATTTTAAAACGGCAGTGAACGGGAAAGACAAAAAATGACGGAATTGGTTTTTATTGCGGTATCGGCGGCGGTTATATACGTTATTTTTCTTTATAACCGTTTTATTAAGCAGAAAAATACGGCGGATGAGGCTTGGAGCGGCATAGACGTTCAGCTGAAACGCCGCTACGATTTGGTTCCGAATTTGGTCGCGTGCGTCAAAGGGTACGCCGCGCATGAAAAGAAAACGCTTGCCGATGTCGTCGAACTTCGCAATTCCGCGATGCAGGCTTCGACGGTGGCTGAAAAATCGAAGGCTGACGGCGCGTTTGCGGGCGCTTTACGCTCGCTTTTCGCCCTGGGCGAGGCTTATCCCGACCTGAAGGCGAATCAAAACTTTACAGACTTGCAAAACCAGCTGGCGGAAATCGAGGACGCTTTGCAAAACGCCCGCCGCTATTACAACGCGACGGCTCGAGATTATAACATTTCCGTAGATTCTTTCCCGTCCTGTCTGATTGCGCGGCGTTTCGGCTTCGGTAAAAAAGATTTTTTCGAAGCGCAGGAAGATGAGCGCCAAACGGTCGGGGTTTCTTTTGAATGAAGTTTTTGCTCGTTTTTTTGCAGGTTTTGCTTTTGTCTTTCGACGTTCGGGCGGAAAGAGCGCCAGCCGTTGAAGAGATCACGAATTATCACGCGATTCTGGAACCGCAAAAGGACGGTTCCCTCGTCGTGTCCGAATTCATCACGGTCAACAGCTTGGGAAAAAAGATTAAGCGCGGCATTTTCAGAGACTTGCCCAAAACAAGGGGCGTTTCGTACCGTCTGATTTCCGTGCGTCGCGACGGGCGTCCCGAACCCTCCTTTACCGAAAACGTCGGCGGGTTTTGGCGGATTAATACGGGCGACGACCGTTTTTTGCCGCAAAACGGAACATATACTTATGAGCTTCGGTACGCGGCGGCGAACGTTGTTCGCGGTTTTGACGGCTTTGACGAAGTTTATTGGAACGTGACGGGAAACGGTTGGGATTTTCCGATTGCCAATGCTTCGGCGGAACTCCGTCTGCCGAAAGGCGTCGGAACGTTACAAAGCGCCGCGTACATCGGCCGTTTAGGATCAGGGGAACGGGGCAGGTTGACGGACGGATTTCTGTCGGCGGGGCGTCCGCTGAAACCTCATGAAGGCCTGACGATTGCCGTCGGTTTTGAAAAAGGCTTTGTCAAAAACCCGATAAAAGGAAGCCGCCCTTTTGAAATGCCTTTTCCCGCGGTTTGGGGCGCTACGGCATTGATGTTGCTGTATTGCGGGGGAACATGGCTGTTATTCGGGCGGGATCCCGCCTCTTTACCCGTCATGCCGCGTTTTGACCCGCCGAAAGGCGTAACGGCGGCACAGGCGGGATACGTTTATTTTTTGGGAAAAAAGGAAGAAACGTGCTTTGCCGCGGCTCTGATCGAAGGGGCGCAAAAAGGCTTTTTCAAAATCACGGAAGGCGATTCTTCGTTTTTGGTGGAACGGCTGAGAGGCGGAGAAAACGGCGAAGAAAAATTTTTTGAAAAAAACGTCAAATTTCCTTTGAAACTTTATGAGGTCTACGATTCGAACCTTGCCCTCAGACTGGCGGATTTCGAAAGATTCCTGAATGCCAAATCCGCGGCGTATTTTGAAAAAAATACGATTTTTTCCGTTTTCGCCGTTTTAGGCGCCGCGCTTTTAACGGCGGTTCAGCTTTACCTTGCGAATGTTCCCTTCTCTTTGGATATGTTTGTCGGCGCCGTTTTCCTGTTGTCGGGAAGCGCTTCGGCGGCAAAGGCTTTACGCCCCGTTCGCGGGCGCAAAAAGCGCTATTTTGAAAGGGGCGTTGCTTTGGCGGCATCGCTTCCGTTTCTGTTTTTTCCGTTTTTCTTATGGCGGCCGCTGTTTCAGGATCCGCGAATCGTAGAAGCTTTATGCTTTTTGGCGACCTGTTTGCTCGCTGCGCCTTTTTACGCTTATTTGATGCACCGCCCCTCCGTGAAGGGAAAGAGGTTGGAAGAACATTTGGAAGGGATGAAAAAGTTTATGACCGCCGTGCATCAGGATTTTCCGAAGGAAGCGTCGTTTGAAAAAATGGACAGGCTGTTGCCTTACGCCGTTTTGTTCGGCATTGAAAAGGAATGGGTCGAAAAAACGGAGCGAATGATTGCGGGGACGACGTACGCGCCGTCTTGGTACGTTTCGACGCGGCCGTTTTCTTCGTCGGACGTTTGCCTGATGCGGGAATTCGTTTTTTCGGCGCTGACGCCACCGCCTTCCGTGTCTTCCTCGGGCGGAGCGAGCGGCGGCGGCGGTTTTTCGGGCGGCGGATTCGGCGGCGGAGGAGGAGGCGGCCGATGAAAGGCGGAAAGGAATGAACTTATGTCCGTTTTATGCGTCGCGTCGGGCGGCGCTTTGGGGACTTTGTTGCGGTATCTGATTGCGTCTTTTATGCCGTCTGAGAATTTCCCGTGGCATACGCTGAGCGTCAACCTTTTAGGATGCCTGATTATGGGGCTGTTCGCGGGGCGGATTTTCAAGTTTCCCGTCGGCGAAGAGGCGCGCTTGTTCGTTATGACGGGATTCTTGGGGGCATTAACGACGTTTTCTTCGTTTGCTTTAGATGTCGGAGTGTTGGCGGAAAAAGGCGAATTGGTAAAGACAAGCCTTTATGTCGCGTTGTCCGTTATTGCATGCGTGTTTTTGTTTTTGCGGCGTTCAGGGCGGGTAAGACGTTTTTTTAAAACGGCTTTCCCGCTTTTTGCAAAGACGTCCAGCGTTTGCGGATACATTCGACGGCGGTTTTATGGATGCCGTTCGTAATGCCGTAAATCATAAAACGCCCGTCGCGGCGGCGCGTAACGAAGCCGTCGTCCTTCAAGCGCTTCAGGTTTTGCGAAACTTTGATCTGTTCGCTTCCGATTCCTTCGACAATGTTGCAGACGCAACTTTCTCCGTTGATTGTCAGGTATTCCAGTATTCGCATCTTGTCATAATTCGCGAACAGTTTAATTTGGTTGGCGGCCATCATTGTATAATCGGCGGGCAGGACGGCTTTGACGCCGTCTTTCAGGAACAAAAAAGAATCCGTCATGTACCCGTACAGTTTCCGCAGACAGACGAACAGACTGGCGGGATATTCTTCGCAGATGTCGTAATAAATAAAAATGCCGCGGCGTTTCGTTTCGACCAAATCCGCATCGCGCAACTTTCTTAAACTTTGCGAAACGATGACCTGTTCTTCCCGAACGCCTTTGGTGATGGCGGAAACGGAAGACGAGCCGTGAACGTCAAGATATTCCAGTATCCGAAGCCGCAGGGGATGAGAAACGTAGCTTAATCCCCTGACGGCTTTTTTCATCACTTCGGGCGGTAAAGGCTTTTGGTTTCCCATCATTCTTTGCCCGTCGAACATTTCGGAAGGAACTCGCTCAGGCAAAAATCAAAATCGTCCTCGCATTCCTTCGTCCAACCCGTGATGCGGCTGTCGCCCATGCACATCAGGTGCGATCCGCCGCTTTTCAGACTGATCCCGAATTTTCTCCGTCCCTGTTCGAACAACGCTTTGCCTTCGGGGGAATCGGCGTTGACCAGCTCCATTTCCAGATTCGGGTGGTTTTTATTGAGGAAGGTTACCGCTTCCTGACAACGGGGGCATTCGGACGAATAAAAGAAATAAATCTTGTCTTCGTTGAGAACTCCGGGAATTTCGGCCCGCGCACTTCCTTGAAAAGCGCATAAAGCCGCGAATAAAAGCGCGAAAGTCTTCATAGCATCCTCCTATTCGATGCAACAGTCCACCGCTTTGCGGACGAAAGCCTTCATTTTTGAAAGCGTGCCTTTACCCGAAGCGTCGTCTTTCGCTTCTTCGGATGTTTCTTCCGTTTTTTCGGAAGCCTTTTCGGGCAGGGCCGGGACGGCTTTGGCGATTTTGTCGGACAGCTCGCGGACTTTTTCGACGTCGTCTTGAATCCAGCTCAGGTCTTTGGCGTCAAGCATGTTCATGTTTAAACCCCAGAACAGGCAGTAAAGTTCGTAGGCTTGGTCAAAGAGCTTGTAGGCTTCTTCCTTATGCCCCAGGCTTTGCTGTTTCGTCCCCACTTCCATCAGGCGCATTGAAGACGCCAACAAGTGCTTTGATATGCACCATACCTCGCCTTCGTATTCGGGGATGACCCTTTGCATCAGGGTTTTACGGGTTTCGCGGATTTCTTCAATCAGGTCGTAGAATGCCGTTTTTCCCGTTTTCGCTCCCGAAAAGACGAGGTGTTCCTCAATGCTGATCAGGTTCATGATCGCGATCGTCAGATCCTGATCCGAAGACAAATCTTTCGGATTGACTTTTTTCGTGCTGTCGATGCGTTCGACGAATTCTTTTACGCTTTCTGCTTTTTTGCTCATGTTTGTGACCTCTTATAAACCTGCTGAAAAAGTCGGCAGGGGAAAGTAATGGAACAAGGCGCCGGCGATTGCCAAAGAAACGACGGGGACGACGACTTTTTCAAAGGGGAAATGGGCATGGCCGCCGTTTCGGCGCTTCATCCACTGGTAAAAATCCGAACTGTACGTCAGGACGAAAGCCCCCGCCAGCGTGCTGAACAGGAACGGATCCATATAAAAGATCCATAAAATCCGAACGGGCGCGTACACAAAGATCTGGGAACCCGCGATGTCGTAATACAACGGAATGATCAGGCTGAACGTTACGGCTAAAAGGATCGGGTTGCGGAACGGGAAGTTCCAATTTTTTTTATCGAACCATTTTTCCAGCCAGTAATACATCAGCATCAAAAAAGCGCCGAACCATACGCCGATAACCGTGTCGGCGACGCCGAAACGGCGCGCGATTTCCAACGTTGCTCCGACGGCGACCGTACAGACCGCGCAGGCGGGGTTTGCGAATGCCCGCGCAGGCATCAGGGCAAGGACAACAAAAAACAAAAGGAATGTCGGCATGACAAGAATCTCCCGATGTGTTTCAAAAACTATACATATCATAAACACTATATATTAAATATGTCAATAATAAATTCCCTGCTCTTGACCGATCGCGAAATATCGGTTACAAATAAGGGTAACGTTAATTTTTCGGAGAGGGACACGCCGATGCGGAACTGAGCAGCCTTAATTTTTTAAGCGTTTGTTTTCGGTTTTTTACGCGGGGTGTCCTATGCCTGATGCTTTTATTTCAGTCGACGGTCTGTCTTACCGTCTTCCCAACGGCGAAATTTTGTTTAAGAACGTCTCCTTTGATCTTTCCGCGGGGGAAAAAGCCGCGTTGATCGGCGATAACGGCGTCGGGAAAACGACTTTGTTAAAATTGGTCGAGGGGAAAATTACTCCCTCAAGCGGCGTCGTCCGCATAAAGGGCGGGATTTGCGTCATGCCGCAACGCGCGGATCAGAGGGCGGTTAGCGTCGCCGACGTTTTAGGCGTCGGGGAAACGTTGCGGGCTTTGGAGCGTATCGAAAACGCAGAAACCGACGCGGCGTTGTTCGAGGCTGTCGAAGGACGCTGGGACTTAAAAGAGTGTTTGCGGGAAGAAGCCGAGGCGTTCGGATTCGTTTCGTTCTTCCCGTTCGCGGATTTTTCGTGCCTGAGCGGCGGAGAAAGGGCGAAAGTCCTTTTGATGCGCCAATTTTTATCCGATGCGCCGATTCTGATTTTTGACGAGCCGACGAACGATTTGGATGAAAACGGGAGAATGTTATTTTATAACAAAATAGAAAATTCCGCGAAAACGATTCTGATCGTTTCGCACGACGGGGAACTTTTGGAGCGCCTTGACGCGTTGCTGGAATTGAGCCCCGAAGGAATCAAACGGTACGGCGGAAATTACTCGTTTTATCGCGAATGTCGCGCGACCGAACGGAATGCGGCGGAAAATAAAAAAACGGCGTTGGAAAACGAAGCGGGGCGATTGACGTTCGTTCGGGAAAAAATGTTGTCGCGGTCGGCTTCGCGCGCGCGGGCGGGAAAAAAGGCCGTTGCGAATCGGAAATTTTCGCGCATCCAAGCCAACGCAATGTCTTCCGACGCTCAGGCAAGCGTTGCGAAACGGCTGAAGGTTTTGGATGAAAAGCTGGCCGAAACCCGCAGGCGGGTTTATGAAACGGGATTGGCGCTGAAGGAGAAAACAATAAAAATTCCCCTGCCCGAAAAACCGTTTTTAAAAGACAGACTGCTGGAAATGGAAAACGTTGTTTTCGGCTACGGTAACCGTTTGATTCTCGACGGTTTTTCCCTTGTTATGAAGGGCGGAGAACGTTTAAGAATCGCGGGAGGGAACGGTTGCGGAAAAACGACTCTGATACGGCTGATTCTCGGCGAACTGAAGCCTTTGTCGGGAAACGTCCGTCTGAATGCCCGCGCCGTATATTTGGACCAGTCGCTTTCTCTGCTGGACGGGGAACGGTCGCTTTTGGACAACGTGATTGCGCTGAACGACGGAATAAAGCTCAATGACGCTTATGCGGTTTTGGCGAATTTCGGCTTTCGAAACGAGGCGGCGCGAAAACTTGTCAAAACGCTCAGCGGCGGCGAGCTGTTGCGCGGATCTTTGGCGGCCGTCCTCGGAACGCCGCATCAGCCCGACCTTTTGATTTTTGACGAGCCGACAAACAATCTGGACGTTAGGGCCGTGCATGTTTTGGAAGACGCTTTGCGGCAATATCGGGGCGCTCTGATCGTCGTTTCGCACGATAAGGCTTTCGCCGATGCGTTGGGGCTTGAACGCAACGTTTGCCCTTTGCCGCCGCCGTGTTAAAATGATCGGAAAGGAGCGGCGATGAACCTGTATGATTTGAGATATTCGGAAAAATGTTTGGAGGAAGACCTGGAGCTCTTTCTGAAAACGGGCGTTTATCGCCCGTCATATGCCGATGCGGTCAAAGCCTTTCTTTCGGAAGATACGGAAGCGTTGACGGCGGCTTTCCCGCGGCGCGTATACTTTTTTATGCATTTTTCCGATGATTTGGCCGTTCCGTTCAAGGGGAAAATGCCCCAAACGGAAGCTCGCGACGCCAAAAGGATCATGCTTGCCGCCGAAAGCGACGCCGCCGTCGTGCGCGCCGACGCTTCGGAAACGCGGCATTATGCGGAAATATTAAAAAAGGCGTGTCCGAACGGCGTCGGAAGCATAACGTTAAAAAACGGGCGGACGATGTTGGCGGCCGTTTGCCGCTTTTTACGCTCGCCGCTGTATTCCGTTTGGCTGGCGGCGGGGATACAGTGCCGCGCCCTGATGTCCGCGTTCGGCGCTCCGGACGTTTCTTCCGCCGTTTTGGAAGGCGTTTTCGGCGCTTCCTATATTTATTTAAGAGGCGCGGAAACGGGCGGCGTTTTTACGGACAAGGCCGCCGAATGGTGCGCGGATAATTCCGCCGCGGAAAGCCTGCGCCCCGACGGAGATTTGTATTTCTTCGAATATTCGGCCGTTAAAAAGGCTTTGGAGGTTTTACGGCGGTACGGAACGGCGGGATTTTATGCGGAAAACGGCGTGGATTTCAAAGCGCTTTACGATTTTTCCGTTTCGATCGCCGAAGCCTGCGCCGACGCGCCCGCCCGATCGGACGTCGCAGAGGCGGAAGAACGCGCCGAAAAAACGGCGGAAATGCGGAGGACGGTCATGGAAGACATTTGCGCCGAGCTGGCGAACGGCGTACGGGAAGGCGAGGTCTTTAAACGTTACGCGGAACGGATGCCGTCAATGGCAAAGCAAATCGAACGATGGCGGGACATGACCCGCGTCAGGGATTTCGTCAGGGTGAAGATGGTCGAACGGGCGCACGAAGCCATGTTTAAAACGCGGGGCGAACGCCAAAGGGATGGATAGCATGGATATTTTCAAACTCGGTTTCGGAACGTGGACAATGGGCGGCAGGAACGAACCCGATCCGAACAACGACGATGCGGGGGACGTCGCGGCAATACGACGGGCGATAGAGGCGGGCGTCCGCCACATTGATACGGCGGAACTGTACGCGAACGGACGCGCGGAAGAATTGGTCGGCGAAGCGGCGCGTCCGTATGACAGGCTTTCGCTGTTTATCGCTTCAAAGGTCAGGGAAACAAAGTTAGGTTACGATGCGGTTTTGGAAAGCTGCGAAAGAAGTCTGGAACGCCTGAAAACGGATTATTTGGACCTGTATTACGTTCACAAACCGAATCCAGCGATTCCCGCCGAAGAAACGGCGGCGGCGTTTAATGAGCTGTTAAGGCGGGGCATGATCAAAAATGTCGGCATATCGAATGCGACCGTCGAAACGACGGAAAAATTCGCCTCGTTTTTAGACAGCCCGATTTTCGCCGTCCAATGCCATTATAACCTGATTGTCCGCGAACCCGTTCTTAAGGGCGTTTTGGAATATTGCCGCCGTAAAAAAATTCATTTTATCGCATGGCGTCCCGTCCAGCTGCCTTCGGAAAAGTTGGGCATACGCTCTTTGGCGGAACGCGGCGCTTATCCTTTGTTGGATCAAATCGCCGACAAGTACGGAATGACGCCCGCGCAAACGGCGGTGCGGTGGCTGACGCAGCAGGAAAATGTCGGAATCGTTTTTAAAACCAAAAATCCCGAACATTTAAAAGAAATCATTGACGCGCAAAACGTTACCCTGTCCGACGAAGATACGGAAGCCCTGACGCGCGATTTTCCCCGCATGGAGGCGGAAGGGTTCACGACGGGCGGCAAAGCCCCGCTCATATAAAGAGTGCGGAAAGGGAAAAAATGAAGAGCACATATGAAAACGTTTTGATTTTGGGCGGCGCATACGCGGCGGGGGACGTCGTTTTGCGTCCGTTGCCCGAAGACGTTTCCGTTCCCGCGAGGCTTTTGCTGCTTTTCGCTTTTCTTGCTGCCGACGTTATGACGGTCGCGAACCGTCCGCCGCGTTTTATCGGGTATTTGAACGAACGTTTCCCGCATTTGGCGTTGTGCCTGAAATCAGTCGGTTGGCTGCCTTATTTTCTCGGCGTGTTCTTTGGCGGGCTGATCGTTGTTTCCGAAATATTTAACGGCGGAGAAATTTATCCGTTGGGAACGGCGGTTTCTCTTTTGCTGACGGCCGCGGGAGGAGCCGTTTCCGTCGCGGCGTATGTCGCGATGCGAAAAAAGCGGCGGGAAACTCTCTAAAACAAAGGTTCGCCGTCAATATAACGGACGTCCTTTAAATCGGGGCGCAGCTTTTTCAGAATTTCATATGCCGTTTTGACGCTTTTGCCCGAACGGCAATGCATCAGTATCGGGCGGCCGTTCGGGATTTCGTAAATGCGGCTGCCCAGTTCGGAAACGGGCATATTGACGGCGTTCGGATAGCGGCGTTCGGCAAAGGCTTCGGGCTTGCGAACGTCAATGACGTAAAGATTCGGCGTTGACGCGATGATTTGTTTCGCTTCGGCGGGGGAAACGGCGGCGGACGGAGCGCTCGGCCCGCAACCGAACGTTAAAAGCAACGACAGTGCAAGACACAGCTTTTTCATACTTTTTCCTTTTCAAAAAGCCCCGCGAAGATGTTTTCTTCGATCAAACGCGCGGCGTCTTCGACGCATCCCGAACACGAACGCAGGCGGGGGCCGCCGTTCGCTCCGCTAAGCTCTTTGCAGACCGTCGATCCGTTTTTTGCTCCAAACGCGGCGGACAGCTCCCTGACTTTGGCGTATGTGGACGGGCGGGTGCTTTTGCTTCCCGAAACGCCGTCGGCGTTTTTGATGCCCGCCGTTAAAAACATCGCCGTTACCGCGCCGCAGGTTTGTTGCAGCCCGCCCATGCCCGTCCCGAAGGCTTCCGCGATTTTGTACGCATCGCTTTCGTCAAAGCCGATCAGATCCGCATATGTGCAAAATACGGCCTGAGCGCAGTTATAACCTTTTTCTTCACGCCGCGCGACGGCTTCCCCGATCCTGCTCTTCACGTTTTTCCTCCCGATGTTTTTGCCGCCTGCGCAGCATTGTCATTCCGACGCCGCCGATTGTCAGCGCGGCTCCGAAAATGATATGGCTTGAAATCGTTTCGTTAAAGAAAATAATGCCCCCCGCGATTCCGAACAAGACCTGCAACAGCGTAAAAGGCGCCAGTTTGTTGACGCCGTTTTCGGCGATCAGACGTTGCCAAATCATCATGGCCGCCGCCATCGCCAGAACCTCGTAAGCCAAAGAGCCTAAAAAGCGGCCGTAATTCACGGTTGCCAGCTTTTCAATCTGTCCGCTTTCGAACAGAAAGGATTCCAAAACCAAAAACGGGCACGAAAAAAGCGCCGTATATGCCATGAACGTATAGGCGGAAATGTTTTTTGACCTTTTGAACGCCAGCTGGGTAACCGCCCAAAACAGGCTGGCCAGCAAAGCGAAAAACGCGCCGGTCAGGTTTAAATCGGGAACGCCGAAAATACAGACGACCCCCGATATGGCCGTCAGGATGCCGACGATTTGGCGCGTCGAAACTTTTTCTTTGGCGAATAAACAGGCGATAATGACCGCGAACGGGACTTGGCTTTGTTGCAAAACGGTAACGGACGAGGCCGGCAGATGCTTAAACGCGATAAAGACGGATCCCATATGCCCGACGTTCAGCAACAGGGCGATCAGCAGCAACAGAGGATAATCTTCCCGTTTCGCGCGGGCAAAGGGCATGAAGATCAGGGCGGTCAGGAAAAAGCGCAAGGCCAAAAAGGCAATCGGTTCGTATTCGGTAACGCCGATTTTTCCGATCGCGGCGTTGAAGCCCCACGATGCGACGACCAGCAAGGCGATGATGACGGCGGAAAATTTCATTTCCGTTTTCTCTGCAAAAGTTTTTTCAGGAAACGCTTATTTCACAAAACGGCGCGTTTTGCACTAAATATTTTGATCCGGTGTACTTTTCGCGGTTTTCGTGCGAAACTGACAAAAAGAACTTGGGAGGAAAAATATGGAATTTTTTGACGTTATCCGTCAAAGGCGGAGCATCCGCCGTTACAAGACGGAAGAAGTCGGGCGCGAAAAAATGTTGAAAGTCCTTGAGGCGGGGCGTTTGGCGCCGTCATGGAAAAACGGGCAAAGCTGGCATTATCTGGTCGTTTCGGATTCGAAGCTGAAGGCAAAGCTCGGGACGCTTATGAACAACAATCCCGATGCGGACGTTTATAACAACGCGCCTTACATCGTCGTTTTATGCGCGGATCCGTCGCAGAGCGGGCGGCATAACGAACAAAATTATTATCTGGTCGACGCGGGGATTTCCATGGAACAATGCGTTTTGGCCGCGACGGCCGAAGGGCTGGGGATGTGTTGGACGGGCATTTTTGACGAGGCGGCGCTGAAAAGCCTGTTGAAAATTCCCGAAAACATTCGCGTCGTGGCGCTGTCACCTTTGGGCGTTCCCGATCAGCAGCCCAAGCCCCGTCCCCGAAAAACGCTTGAAGAAATAACTTTCGGCAACTTTTGGGGTAAGCCGCTTTAACTTTCGAAACGGTTGAAAAGTTCCTTAAGTTCGGCGATTTTCTTTCGGCGTTCCTCTTCGGAGCCGAACGCCGCCGCCACGCAGTGTTGCAAATGGCGTTCCAGAATATTGGCTTCGACCGAACGCAACGCCGAACGGACGGCCCGCATTTGCGTCAGAATGTCGGGACAGTAACGGCGTTCTTCAATCATTTTTTTTACGCCTTCCAGCTGACCCGCAATACGGTTCAGGCGCGGCAGTTCCGCCGTATGGTCGGCGTTCGTTTCGTTAACGCATTCGCAGGCGTGCTTTTTCATTTTTCAGATTCCTCCGACGACGGGGAAGCGCTTTTCACGCTTCCCCGTTTTTTCAGTCAATCTTCGCATCCGCACGAAGAACCGCAGACGCACGGCAGGCCGTCTTGGCACCCGCAGGTACAATCAGGGCCGCACATACACCCCGCTTCTTCTTTTTTCGCGCGGGAACGGTCTTTTTCTTCGCGGCATCCGCATTTGCATTCGAAATCGCAGCTTTTTTCGTTTTGTTTCTTTTTTTGCTCTCTTTCAAATACCCTACGGGGGTATATTTTTAATATATACCCTATGGGGGTATATTGCAAGAAAAATAAAAAAATCGCCCCGCTTTTAAAAAATCGCATGCGCCTTTCGGATAATTTTGTTACCCTGAAAGGGCTTAAAGGAGGAGCGCACATTCTGAAGAAAGGGTAAGGAAATGGTTTTGGAAGGCGTAATGTCCGTTGCCGGCGTTTTAATGCTTTTGTGCGTTTTCGCAAACAAGATATCAAGCCGCTACGGGATTCCGTCTTTGTTGATTTTCCTTGCCGTCGGAATGTTGGCGGGCAGCGACGGTCTGGGCATTCAGTTTTATGACGCGAAGCTCAGTAATTATGTCGGTTCCGTCGCTTTGGCCTTTATTTTGTTTTCGGGCGGGCTTGAAACCCAATGGCACTCCGTCCGTCCCGTGCTGGGGCGGGGAAGCGTGCTTTCGACCTTGGGCGTCGCGCTGACGGCGTTTTTTCTTTTCGTTCCCGCATATTACCTGCTCCGTTTGGATTTCACGACCGCGCTGTTGTTAAGCGTTATCGTTTCTTCAACCGATGCGCCCGCCGTTTTTAACATTTTAAGGACGCATAATCTTTATTTGAATAACGACAGGCTGAAATCGATTTTGGAATTTGAATCGGGCAGCAACGACCCCATGGCCGTCATTTTGTCAACGGGGGCGATTGCGATGCTGACGACTCAAGAAGTCAGTTTTTCCGCCATGACGCGTGTTTTCATAACGCAGATGGGATTGGGCATTCTTCTGGGAATCTTTTTCGGCAGGCTGGTGCTGTATATCTTAAAGCGCTTTCCGTTTTCGTATCAGGGGCTGTACCCCGTTTTCGGGATCGCCGTCGTTTTGCTGGTCTACAGCCTGACTCAAATGGCGGGAGGGAACGGTTATCTGGCGTTGTATCTGAGCGGCATCATTTTGGGGAACGCGTCGTACGCTTACAGAAACCCGTTCATCCAATTTCATGATGCCATGGCTTGGGTGATGCAGATCGGCATGTTCCTGACGTTGGGGCTTTTGGTTAATCCGCACGAGCTCAAAGAAGTGTTTTGGATCAGCCTGGGAGCATCGCTTTTCCTGATGTTCTTTGCCCGTCCGATGGCCGTCTTCCTTTGCCTGATAAACAGCGAATATACGCGAAGCGATAAACTGTTCATCAGCTGGGCGGGGCTGAAAGGGTCGGTTCCCATTATTTTGGCGACCTATCCGTTGACGGCCGAGATTCCGAACGCGCGCTTTTTGTTCAATCTGATTTTCTTTTTGGTAATCCTTTCCGTTCTTTTTCAGGGACGGACGCTTGCGCCGCTGGCCAAGTTCCTGAACCTGAGCCATGACGACCCGTCCAGACAGGACATTCAACAGGCGGGGAACGCTCCGGGGTTGCCGACGGGACATCTTTCCGAACCCGAAGACGACGGTTATAAAACGACGTACCAATATCTTTCACTGGCGTGGCGTTATTTGCTTCAACGGTGGAACGATTATTGCGATGCGGAAACGGAGACGGAAAAAGCCCTTCCTTCTCTTCGGAGTTTTTTTAAATACTGCAGGGACGCTTATCGCCGGCGGGTCAATGCAATCCGTGATTATTGTCTGGCCGATGAAGAAAACGGCGCTGAAAACAGCACCGGGAAACAAAGCGAAACGGAACAAAAGACGAAATAAGACCGTAAAAAAGCCTCCGAAAGGAGGCTTTTGTTATTTTTTCGCTTCTTCTTCGCGTTTCGGTTCGCGCAGAACGTATCCGCGCCCCCATACCGTTTCGATATAGTCGTCGCCGCCCGTTGCATCGGCGATTTTTTTACGCAATTTGCAAATAAAAACGTCAATAATCTTTAGTTCGGGCTCGTCCATGCCGTTATACAGGTGATTCAGAAACTGTTCCTTGCTCAGCGTCGTTCCCTTGCTTAAGGACAGGCGTTCCAAAATACCGTATTCGCGTCCCGTCAAATGCAAAGGTTTGCCGTTGACGAACGCGGTGCGCGCGTCCAGATTAACCTCAATGGCTCCCGTGCGGATGATTGATTCGGGATGCCCTTTGGAACGGCGAACCAGTGCCCTGATGCGCGCGACCAGTTCGGCCTTGTCGAACGGTTTCGTCAGGTAGTCGTCGGCGCCCGTAGACAAGCCTTTGACTTTTTTATCCGTGCCCGACA
Organism: uncultured Alphaproteobacteria bacterium; assembly: GCA_944392845.1. Taxonomy (GTDB): domain Bacteria; phylum Pseudomonadota; class Alphaproteobacteria; order CAAGCB01; family CAG-977; genus CAG-977. Next base: position 1,241 of record CALXYE010000111.1, on the reverse strand, counting down.
ACCCGGACAAAATCAGAACGGGGGTTGCGATCTTGGCGTCTCTTAAGCGTTTCAAGACCTCGTAGCCGTCCATGTCGGGCAGCATCAGGTCCAGAATAATGACGTCATAGTCGTACAGCTTTCCGATTTCCAGTCCGTCTTCGCCCAAAACGGACGTATCGACGACCATGCCTTCCTTTTTTAATACGGTTTCGATCGTTTGAGCCGTCGCTTTGTCGTCTTCCACCAATAAAACGCGCATAAAAGCCCCTCTTTCCGTAAACAGAATTAACATTTTTTTAACTTTATCGTCTATGAATCTTTAGTTCAAGCCTCTATCTATAGAAAAGTGGAAAAAAAATTTATTTCGGTTCAGAATAAGGTTCCGAAGGCATCAAGGAATTCCCGATGGACGAATATTTAAAAAACCTGGTCAATGACGTGCGCGGCATTTCCGAATGCCGCAGTTTCGGTTCCGTTTCGGCCGTTCGGGGAATGCTGGTCGAAATATCGGGCGTGCGGACGGAGCTGTCCGTCGGGGACCGTTGCCGCATCTGTGCCAGAGGGGAACGCTGCATTCCCTGCGAGGTCGTCGGGTTCAGCGGGGATAAAGTCTTGTTAATGCCGTTCGTTTCGCTGGACGGCGTCGGCCCGGGGAATAAGGTTGACGTTTGCAACGCCCGTCCCGTCCTGTATCCCGATCCGTCATGGTTGGGGCGCGTTATCAACGCGATGGGCGAACCCGTTGACGGCAAAGGGCCTTTGATTAAAGGGAAAACGCCTTATCCCGTTCACAATTCGCCGCCGCCGGCGCATTCGCGTCAGCGCGTCGGAGGCAAGGCCGATCTGGGCGTGCGCGCCATCAATACGTTTTTAACGATGTGCCGCGGACAGCGTATGGGCATCTTCGCGGGATCCGGCGTGGGCAAATCGTCGCTGATGGCGATGATGGCGCGGCATACGGTTCTGGACGTTTCCGTTCTGGGACTGATCGGCGAACGCGGACGGGAAGCGAGGGAATTCATTGAGGACGATCTGGGCGAAGAGGGCATGAAGCGCAGCGTCGTCGTCGTCGCGACTTCGGACGAAAGCCCGCTGATGCGGCGTCAGGCGGCGTATGTCGCCATGACGGTGGCGGAATATTTCCGCGATTTGAAAAAAGACGTTCTGTGCATGATGGACAGCGTGACCCGTTTCGCCATGGCGCAGCGCGAAATCAGTTTGTCCGCGGGCGAGCCCCCTGCAACGAAGGGGTATACGCC
>CALXYE010000110.1 GCA_944392845.1 uncultured Alphaproteobacteria bacterium | reverse complement strand
TTCCTTACCAAGGAAGTGCTCTACCACTGAGCTACAGCGGCGGTTCATAACCTCATGCAACATATAAAAAATCAAGACACGGCGCAAGCAAAAAATATTTTATTTTTGCACTTAGGGCAAAACATCGTTACAATCTCTTTTTCGTTCCGATACGGCGGAGGGAGTATGGCTGATAACGTTTCCGAAAAAGAGGAAAAGGCTCGAAAAAAAATCGAAAAGCAGGCCGAAATGCTGCGCAAAAATTTGGAAAAAAGGCGCAAACAGATCGCTGAGCGTCAAAAAATGCGGGACAAAAAATAAAGTTCCCTTTCAATGCGGCGCTTGTGCGCTTAATGCTTGATATAAGCCCGAAAGCAGTTTAAAAAATCATCCCGAGCGTTCTTTTATAAGGATAAACCATGGATCGTATTCGCATTATCGGCGGGACTCCGTTGAAGGGGAAAATCAAAATCAGCGGCGCAAAAAACGCCGCATTGCCCCTGATGGCGGCTTCGTTACTTTCCGAAGAGCCTCTGACTTTGACGAATTTGCCCCACTTGGCCGATATCATGACGATGACGGCTTTGTTGTCTCAGCACGGCGTGAAGCTGACGCTGACGGATACGGACGGCGGCGCGCTGTCGTTTGACGCTTCAAATATCTATAACTTAAAAGCGCCCTATGACATTGTCCGTAAAATGAGGGCGTCCATTTTGGTTTTGGGACCGTTATTGGCCCGCTTCGGAAAGGCAAAGGTTTCTCTGCCCGGCGGATGCGCCATCGGCACGCGTCCCGTCGATTTGCATTTGAGCGCTTTGGAAAAGATGGGCGCCGAGATCACCCTGAAAGAGGGATACATCGTCGCGAGCGTTCCCGACAGGCTTCACGGCGCGGAAATCGTTTTTCCCAAAGTAACCGTCGGAGGAACGGAAAACTTACTGATGGCGGCAACGCTTGCGGAAGGGCAAACCGTTTTGCGCAATGCGGCTCAGGAACCCGAGATTTCGGATTTGGCCCGTTGTTTGACGGCGATGGGGGCTAAAATATCGGGGATCGGGACGAGTAAGCTGGTCATTGACGGCGTTGAAAAGCTGCATGCCGCGACGCACAAGGTCATTTCGGACAGGATTGAAGCGGCAACCTATGCCATCGCGGCGGCGATCACGCGCGGCCGTATCGAAATGACGGATACCGATATAAACGATATGGCGGCCGTCGCCAGAGTATTGGTCGAGCTGGGCGTTGAGATGAAGGAAACGGAAAACGGCTTTATCGCGAACGCCGAAGACGTTTATTTGATCGGAACGGACGTGATGACGGAGCCCTATCCCGGCTTTCCGACGGACGTACAGGCGCAGATGATGGCTTTGCTGGCGACGGCGAGCGGCGCTTCCCTGATTACGGAAACGATTTTTGAAAACCGTTTCATGCATGTGCCCGAGTTGGCGCGCATGGGAGCCAACATTAACGTTCACGGCACGTCTTCCGCCATTATCCGCGGCGTACCGAAACTTTACGGCGCGGAAGTAATGGCGACGGATTTGAGGGCGTCGGTTTCTTTGGTTTTGGCGGGATTGGCCGCCGAAGGGGAAACGATCGTCAGCCGCGTGTATCATTTGGATCGCGGGTACGAGCATTTGGAAGAAAAGCTGTCGGCTTGCGGCGCGCACATCGAGCGCATTCACGGAGAACCGTAAAATGTCGGGATTGGTCATCGCTTTGCCGAAAGGGCGCATTTTGGAAGAAACGATGCCTTATTTTAAGGCGGTCGGCATAGAGCCCGAGGCGGCTTTTTTTGACGAAAAGTCCCGTTTGTTGCGCTTTAAAACGAATATTAAAGACGTCGAGCTGATTCGCGTACGGAGTTTCGACGTCGCGACGTTCGTTGCGTTCGGCGCGGCGCAGATCGGCATTTGCGGCAATGACGTGCTGGCGGAATTCGAATATTCCGAAATTTATGCGCCGATCGATTTGGGAATCGGGAAGTGCCGTATGGCTTCGGCGGCGCCGAAGGAATTTGCGGACGAAGATATTTTTAAATCGGGGCATGTCCGCGTGGCGACGAAGTATCCGAACATTACGAAAAAATATTATCAGTCCATGGGTGTGCAGGCCGAATGCATCAAATTAAGCGGAGCGATGGAACTGGCGCCGACGATCGGCCTGTGCACCCGCATCGTGGACGTGGTTTCTTCGGGCGCGACGCTGAAAGCAAACGGGCTTGTCGAATTGGAGCATATTTTGGACGTATCGTCCCGTTTGATCATGAACAGGACGGCTTTTAAAACCGAAACGGAGGAAATGACCCTCTGGTTGGATAAATTCAAGGGGGCTTTGAATGACTTTGCGGCTTGACGTTAAAGAAAACGGTTTTGAGGAAAAATTTGCGGCGTTTTTGGCGGCGAAGCGTGAAAACGATGCCGATGTCAACGAGGCCGTCGCAGAAATCATTGACGGCGTTCGGCGCGGCGGGGACAAGGCTTTGTTTGAATACACGAAGCGTTTCGACCGTTTGGAGCTGACGGCCGAAACGGCGAAAGTATCCGAAAGGGAAATCGAAAAGGCCGTCAAAAGTTGTTCCAAAGAAACGTTGGACGCGTTGTATCTGGCGGCGGAACGCATAGAAGCCTTCCACGAAAAACAGATGCCCGAAAGCCGTATGTTCACCGATGAAACGGGCGCTTTGACGGGGTGGCGCTGGACATCCGTATTTGCGGCGGGGCTGTATGTTCCCGGCGGCACGGCGGCATATCCGTCTTCGGTTCTGATGAACGCGATCCCAGCGAAAGTTGCGGGCGTAAAGCGTATCGTTATGGCGGTTCCCGCTCCCGAGGGAAAGCTTAATCCGTTAGTTTTGGCCGCGGCGGACTGCGTCGGCATTGACGAGATTTACCGCATCGGAGGGGCCCAGGCGATTGCGGCGATGGCGTACGGAACGGAAACGATCAGACCCGTCGATATGATTGTCGGTCCCGGAAACGCGTATGTCGCGGCGGCGAAGCGTCAGGTTTTCGGAAAGGTCGGCATTGATATGATCGCGGGTCCGTCCGAGATTTTGGTCGTTGCCGACGAAACGGCGAATCCGTCTTGGACGGCGACCGATTTATTATCTCAGGCGGAACACGACAGATCCGCCCAATCAATCCTGATCACGGATTCCGAAGCGTTCGCCGACAAGGTTTGCGCGGAAATCGAAGAACAGCTTAAAAAACTGTCCCGTTCGGATATCGCGGCGGAAAGCTGGAAGAACAACGGCGCCGTTTTCATTGTCGGAAACGTTTATGAAGACGCGGCGGCTTTGGTTGACCGAGTGGCTCCCGAGCATTTGGAATTGTACGTCAAAGATCCCGAAGAGTTGTGCAAGCGCGTTCATCATGCGGGGTCGATCTTTTTGGGCGGCTTTACGCCCGAAGCGGTCGGCGATTATATCGGCGGTCCCAACCACGTTTTGCCGACGGCAAGAAGCGCCCGTTTCTCATCAGGATTAGGCACGCAAAGTTTTATGAAGCGTTCGACGATTTTGTCATGTACGCAACGTACGCTTGACAAAGTCGGCCGCGCCGCCGTTCTGTTGGCCGAGGCGGAAGGTCTGACGGCTCATGCGGAATCCGTACGCCGCCGTTTGTAAAGGCGCGTCGCTCCGTTTAACAAGAACCGTTTTGCCGTTTCAATTATAACGGACGCTAAAAGGCTCAGCCCCAGAAGCAATAAAAAGATCAGAGGCGGGTATTTCGGCGCGTAAATAAAATCGCGGAAGTAAATCAGGAAAAACGAGAAGAATCCCCCAATTCTCTCGCTTTCGCAGAAAACAAAACTCGGAAACGGCCATCTTTGTTCCCGTTTATAAAAAAAACGGTCGTTATTTTGGTAAAAACAACCTAAGATTTTAAATTCCCTTCTATAAAACGGCGCAGCGTGTTAACGTGAACTTTCATTATGCGGGCGATCTGTTGTTTTGCGACTTTCCGCTCCATCAGCGTTTTGATCTTGTTTTCCTTGCCCGATAATTTCTTTTTATTATTTCCTCTTCCTTTCGGACGTCCGAGGGTTTTTCCTTCGCTTTTAATGCGTTTCAGGGCTTCCTTTGTCCTTTGGCTGATCAGGTTCCTTTCGATTTCGGCGGAAAGTCCGAAAGCAAAAGCCAAGACCTTTGATTGGATGTCTGCGCCGAGGCGATAATTATCTTTTATCGTCCATACGCGGACGCCCCGATCCATGCAGTAATGGAGGATGCTCATAATTTGCATCAGGTTGCGTCCGATTCGCGACAGCTCGGTCGTTATTAGAACGTCCCCCTTTTTTAACCGTTTCAGCAATCCGCCGAGCTTGCGTTCGTTCAATTCCGCGCGGGAACTGATTTTTTCCTTAATCCATTCGTCTATTTTTATATGGTTCGATTCCGCAAAGCGGATGATTTCAAACGCTTGGTTTTCCGTGCTTTGTTTGTCGCTGCTGACGCGGATGTAGCCGTATATCATAAGAGTCCTCCTTTAATTAGGTTTCGATATGCGGCTATCGGAAGAAGAGGCCTGCTTTTTGTCTATTGAATAATCAAAGCGAATGGCATACTTTTGTGAAAACTTGCTCAAGAAAAACAGACGGATGCTTAAAAATGTCAAAATTTTTCGAATTGTTCGCCGCTTTGTGGAATCAGGATTTTCAAACGTTGTCGAATCCCGAGGTCGCGGGAACGTTGTATGCGATCCTGCTGGTCGTGCTGATATTGGAAAACGGTTTCCTGCCGACGACTTTTCTGCCGGGAGACAGTCTGCTGCTTCTGACGGGCGCTTTGATCGCCAACGGGCCTTTGGATTATTGGATGACGATCGCCGTTTTGACCGTCGGCGCTTCCGTCGGATGTTGGATCGGTTATTTGCAGGGGCTGTGGCTGGGAGAGCATAAGTTCGTTCAGAAGTGGCTGAACCGCATTCCGAAAAAATATCACGATAAAACGGAACATCTGTTGGAAAAGTACGGCTTAACCGCGTTGCTGATCGCGCGTTTTACGGCGTTCGTCAGAACGCTAATGCCTTACGTTATCGGTATTACGGAAATGCATCCCAAAAAATTTCAGCTCGTTAACTGGGGCAGCGGGTTTTTGTGGGTGTTCCTTCTGGTCAATACAAGCTACTGGCTGGGACATACGGAGTTTTTCAAAACGTATCAGTCAAAGATTATGACGGCTTTGACGCTTGTTCCCGTATTTTTCATTATTGTCGGAATCGTAACGATGGCGGTGTTCGTTTGGAAACGTCGCAAGGAAGAAAAAAACAAAACGATTGAGGGAGAAAAAATATGCTGAACTTTCAATTCTATAATCCGACGCGAATTGTGTTCGGAAAAGGGACGATTTCCAAGTTGCGGGAATTGTTGCCCGCCGGAAAAAGAATTTTGATGACTTACGGCGGCGGATCAATCAAAAAGAACGGCGTCTACGATCAGGTCAAAGAGGCTTTGAACGGTTTTGATGTCATTGAATTCGGCGGCATCGAACCGAATCCCGAATATGAAACGTGTCTGAAGGCCGTTGATGTCGTCAATAAGGAAAACGTCGGATTCATTTTGGCCGTCGGCGGCGGTTCCGTGTTGGACGCTTCAAAATTCATATCGATCGCCGCGGGATATGACGGCGATAAATGGGAAATCATGAAAAAACTGATGCCCCTGCCGCAGAAAGTACCCGTCGGCGCCGTGATTACGTTGCCCGCGACGGGGTCCGAAATGAACTGCAATTTAGTCATTTCCCGCAGAGAAACCAAAGAAAAGTTCGGCGGCGGCATTCCTTCGGCGTTTCCGAAATTTTCAATCATTGATCCGTCCGTAACGTTTTCTTTGCCGACGCGTCAGACGGTCAACGGGATTGTCGACACCTTCGTTCATGTGATGGAGCAGTACGCGACTTATGACGTTAATTCTCCCTTGCAGGACCGTTGGGCTTTGTCGATTATTCAAACTTTGGTCGAAGAGGCGCCGAAAGTCTTGAAAAATCCGAACGATTATGACGTTCGCGCCAATCTATTTTGGTGCGCGACAACGGGATTAAACTTTATGATCGCTCCCGGCGTCGTCGAGGACTGGTCAACGCATGCTTTGGGGCATGAGCTGACGGCTTTGTACGGTTTGGATCACGGGCAAAGTTTGGCGGTCATTCTGCCGCGGCTGTGGAAAGCCCTGTTTAATGAAAAAAAGGAAAAGCTGGCCAAAATGGCGCGGATCGTTTGGAACGTCGGCGGTACGGACGACGAAGCCGCCGAAAAATGTATCGCTTTGACGGAAGAGTTCTTCCGTTCAATAGGCATGAAAACGAACCTTTCCGAATACGGCGTTGATGCCGCCGAAGCTGCGGCCGAGCTGAAACGCCGCTTTGCCGAACGCGGAGTCAATCCCGGAGAAACGGGAAAACTGACCCCTGACGTTATTTATAAAATCGTTTCCGAAAGCTAAGCCGAAGAAAGGGAAGGCCGTTAAAAGCCTTCCCTTTTTTATCAAGAAAATAATTCGTCGAAAGCGTGATAAAAAACAGTTCTCATCCGTTACTTTTTTGATATGATGACAGGGTTGATTCATTACATCAAAGGATGGGACTGATGTCTTTTTTTGAACAGGTGAACGGAAAAACCGTTGATGAATACGTGAGCGACGTTGCAAACGACAAGATGCCCGCGATTGCTGTCAGCCGCCGCGATTTTACCGCCGAACAGTACAAGGCTTTGTGCGATGCCGTTCGGCACAGCAAAGCGACGAACAATATCTTTTTGAGCGATATTTCCGACGAAGCGGAAATCAAAATGCTGTTTGACGCGATTGCCGCAAACGGGAACATCGAAAAAATCACTTTGCAAAATACGCCTTTGGGCGACAAGCATGTCAAAGAATTCGCCGACATTTATGTAAAGCATCCTTTGCTGACGGGGATTTTCTTTAAAAATACAAATATCGGGGACGAAGGCGCCGTTGCTTTGGCGCGCGCCGTTTCCGAAAAAACGAAGGCTGCGGAAGCCGAAGGCGCGGGCGGCGAAGCAAAACTGCTGAAAAGTATCCGCCTGAACCAGAACCATATTAAAAACGACGGCGCGAAAGCGTTGGCGGAAGTCGTTAAGGAAGGCAAAAAGCTGCAGGTTTTCATCGTGGCCGGAAACGAGATTGAAGACGAAGGAATGTTCGCGGTGGCGGACGCTTTGGCCGTTAATGATACCGTCGAGAAGCTGGACGTTTCGGGGAATCCGTTCTCGCCGAGCGGCGCGGCGGCGTTGGTCGCGGTTGTTCGCAACAAACCGGCCATCAAGGAATATGCCGGTTTCGAAATCTGAATTTCATCTTTTTGAAAAAAAGCGCGTTCCTTAACGGGACGCTCTTTTTTTAAGGCGGTTTTATGGCGGGAATTTTAGTTCATGTCCATTTGTTTTATCCCGAAATGTGGGAAGAGCTTCGCGCATGTCTGGACAACATATCCCAGCCGTATGATC
>CALXYE010000109.1 GCA_944392845.1 uncultured Alphaproteobacteria bacterium | reverse complement strand
ATGCAATCAAACAGAGCCTCCTGGGTATCCAGGTTCGGATTGATTATGGCGGCGGCAGGATCCGCCGTCGGGTTAGGAAACCTGTGGCGTTTTCCTTTTATTACCGCTCAAGGCGGCGGCGGCGTTTTCCTGTTGATGTATCTGTTGGTTACGGCATTCATCGGTTTTACGTTTTTGCTGATTGAAATGGGGCTCGGCAAAAAAATGCGTTCCGATCCCGTCGGTACGATGCGAGCCATCAATCCCAAATTTACGTTTATCGGCGCGCTCGGCGTGTTCACGCCCTGCGTCATCGTTCCGTATTACAGCGTCGTCGGTTCATGGATCGTATATTATTTGGTCGAATCCCTGATGGATCCGCAGGTTTCCGATTACGAGCTCCATTTCAGGGAGTTTATTTCCTCTCCGATGGAACCGCTGGTTTATTTGTTCCTTTTTATTTTTATTTCGGCTTACATCGTGTATAGGGGAATTGAAAAAGGCATTGAAAAGTACAGCAAAATCATTATGCCGATGCTGTTTGTTTTGTTGCTGATTCTGATGTTGCGCGCCCTGACGTTGGAAAATGCGGAAGAAGGCGTGCGTTATTTCTTCTATCCCGACTTTTCCAAGGCGACGCCCGAAACGTTCCTGCTGGCCTTAGGACAATGCTTCTTTTCCTTGAGCGTCGGCATGGGGATATATATTACATACGGTTCCTATATTAAGCCGGACGAAGACCTGTTCAAAGGCACATATCCCGTTCCGCTGTTGGATACTCTTGTTTCCCTGTTGGCGGGCGTTACGATATTTTCCGCCGTATTCGCTTTCGGCATTCCGATAAACGCGGGGCCTTCCCTTGTATTCATCACGTTGCCGAAGATTTTCGCCGCTCTGCCCTTCGGAGAATTTTTTGCTTTCGCGTTTTTCCTGCTTTTGCTGTTCGCGGCCGTAACATCCGCCATTTCTTTGATGGAAGTCGTCGTTTCCTTTATGGGAGATCAGCTGAAAGTGTCCCGTCACAAAGCAATCATCCTGTTCGGGACGTTATCTTTCGTCATCGGCATTTTTGTGTCTTTGTCTTTCGGCGTGCTCGGAAATTTTAAAATTCTCGGCAAAAACCTGTTTGACCTTTTTGATTTCCTGTCTTCCAACATTTTATTGCCCGTCGGGGGATTGTTGACCTGTTTGGTCGTCGGATGGTACTACGGCGTCCAAAAGCTCGGCATTTTTAAAAACAAATTCGCCCAAGGATTTTTCAAGATATTGGTCAGGTGCGTGGCGCCGATCTCCGTTATTTTGGTCTTTTTAAATTCTCTCGGCATTCTGTAAAGAAAAAAGCCTCCTGCGGGAGGCTTTTTTATGCGTACGGCAAAACTTTTATAGGTTTGAGCGCCCGTCGGGCGCTCCTGCGGGAGGCTTTTTTATGCGTACGGCAAAACTTTTATAGGTTTGAACGCCCGTCGGGCGCTCCCGCGAGAGGCTTTTTTATGCGGACGGAAACGTTCATTTACAGAATTTGAACAGTTCCGCCGACGTTTTTCCCCAATCCTTCAAGGAAGAATAAAGATGGGCGCACATTCCCGTCAGTTTATCTTTCTTATGGAAATCCATTTTTTCAAAAACGTCGGGACGGGCATTTTTCAGCTGAACAACGAAAAGTGCCTTGACGACGGAGGCTTCCGCGTCCGAAACCATCCCCGGCGTTTCGTCATCCTGAAGGGCGGCCGCGCATTGTTTGACGAAAAAAGCCGCCTTGTCTTCAAGGGAGTACTCGTCGGAAGACGACAAAAGAAGTTTTTTTGCCGCGGCGTCGTATAGGGCGGGTTCCTTCATGCCGTCCCTGACGCCGAGAGAGCAGTCCAAACGAAACACGTCCGACACAACCTGCCGACCCGCGGGAACGGAACATACGATATCCAAAACGTACTGTAACGTTTCCTGTTTTTTTACGTCGTCGGAGGAAAGAAGCTCCGCTTCAACCACGTCATCGGGCGTCTTTTCGATGCTCAACGCCGTCAACACGTCCTGCCAGCGCCCGACTTCCTTTTCGTCGCCGTTCAAACCACTGGGATACAATTTTGAATTTCTGTGCAAAAAAGACGAAACCGACATGGAAACACCTCTGTTTTTTATCGAACGGATTATATTATACACATTCCCCGCCGATTTTCATCCGTTTAATTTTTAAGGTATTTTTTCAGATACCGTCCCGTAAAACCTTTGCCGCTTTTCACGACGTCCTCGGGCGTTCCCGTAACGACGACCCTGCCGCCGCCGTCACCGCCTTCGGGCCCCAGATCAATAATCCAATCCGCCGTTTTGATGACTTCCAGATTGTGTTCGATAACAACGACCGTATTTCCCTGATCGACAAGCTGATGCAGCACTTCCAAAAGTTTTGAGATATCCTCGAAATGCAAGCCCGTCGTCGGCTCGTCCAAAATATAAAGCGTCCTGCCCGTCGCTTTTTTCGACAGCTCTTTCGACAGCTTGATGCGTTGCGCTTCGCCGCCCGACAGCGTCGTCGCCGACTGTCCCAGATGAATATAGCCCAATCCGACGCGCTGAAGCAGCTTCAAACGCTCGCGTATCGCGGGGATGGCGTCGAAAAACGCCGCGGCTTCGTCAACGGTCATGTCCAACACGTCGGCGATTGACTTGCCCTTGTATTTTACTTCCAACGTTTCGCGGTTATAGCGCTTTCCCTTGCATTCGTCGCACGCAACGTAAACATCGGGCAAAAAGTGCATTTCTATTTTCAAAACCCCGTCGCCCTGACATGCCTCGCATCGGCCGCCCTTGACGTTGAACGAAAAGCGCCCCGCCTTGTAGCCGCGCATCTTTGCCTCGGGAAGTCCCGCGAACCATTCGCGAATATGCGAAAAAACCCCCGTGTAGGTCGCAGGATTGCTTCGCGGAGTCCGCCCGATCGGCGATTGGTCAATGTCAATGACCTTATCGATATTTTCAATTCCGTCAAGGCGTTCGTGCGCGCCGGGCAGTTCGCGCGAACCGTTCATGGCTTTCGCCGCGGCCTTGTACAGCGTTTCGATGACCAAAGATGATTTCCCCCCGCCCGAAACGCCCGTAACGCAAACGAACGTTCCCAACGGAAAATCGACCGACACGTTTTTCAGATTGTGCGCCTTTGCCCCGATGACGGAAATCTTATGACCGTTCCCCTTGCGCCGTTTTTTCGGAACGGGAATGCATTTCGTCCCCGTCAGATACATTCCCGTCAGGCTTGCGGGATTTTTCATGATTTCTTCAGGGCTGCCGACGGCGACAAGTTTTCCGCCCCTGTCGCCCGCTCCGGGGCCCATGTCGACGACAACGTCCGCAGAACGGATGGCGTCTTCGTCATGTTCGACGACGACGACGGTATTTCCCAAATCCCTCAAACGGAACAAAGTCGAAAGCAGTTTGTCGTTATCGCGCTGATGCAAACCGATGGAAGGTTCGTCCAAAACGTACAGAACGCCCGTCAATCCCGTGCCGATCTGCGAGGCCAAACGGATGCGCTGGCTTTCTCCGCCCGACAGCGTCCCCGCTTCGCGTCCGAGAGACAGATACCCCAACCCCACGTTGATCAGAAAATCAAGGCGCTCATTCGTTTCCCTTAAAATGCGGCGGGCGATTTCGCGGCTTTGAGGTTTCAGGGTTTCCTCAACCTTACCGAACCACTCGCGCGCTTGGGCAATCGACATATTCGTTACGTCGGCGATGTCCTTTCCCGCGATCTTTACGGCCAAGGCTTCGGGACGCAAACGTTTCCCGTGACAGGCCTCGCAGGGCGCGTTGTTCTGATAATGCGTAATCTCTTCGCGCATCCAGTCGGAATCCGTTGAGAAATACCGCCGCTCCAAATTCGGAATCACGCCTTCAAAGCCGCGCCCGCCGTAAAGAATGCAATCCTGAATGTGCGGCGGGATGTCTTCCCATTTGTCGTCCATAGAAATTCCGAAACGGCGGCAAAGGCCGAACAGCGCCTGCTCATGCCAGGGATAGATTTCTCCCGATCCCGCCGTCCACGGAGCGATCGCCCCCTGCTTCAACGTTTTGGACTTATCGGGAATGACCAAAGCGGGATCAATATAAAGCTTGACGCCGAGCCCTTCGCAAACGGGGCAAAAACCGTGCGGATTATTGAACGAAAACAGACGGGGTTCAATCTCTTCTATCGTAAACCCCGATACGGGACAGGCATAACGCGACGAAAACAGCGTTTCTTCATGTGTCACGGCGTCTTCCGCCACCGCCAAACCGTCGGAAAGCTCCAAAGCCGTTTCAAAAGAATCCGCCAGCCTGCCTTGTATGCCTTCCCTGACGACAAGGCGGTCAACGACGACGGAAATATCATGCTTGACGTTTTTGTTTAATTCGGGCGTTTCGTCAATGTTATAAACTTCCCCGTCAATTTTGAGACGTTGAAACCCTTTTTTTTGAAACTCCTGAATCTCTTTTTTATATTCGCCTTTTCTGCCGCGAATGACGGGAGCCGTCAGCAGCAGTTTCGTCCCTTCTGTCATGTCAAGCACGCGGTCGACCATTTGGGAAACCGTCTGGCTTTCGATGGGTAGCCCCGTCGCGGGCGAATACGGCACGCCGACGCGCGCCCACAGCAAGCGCATATAATCGTAAATTTCCGTTACCGTTCCGACGATAGAACGCGGATTATGCGACGTCGTCTTTTGTTCAATGGAAATCGCGGGCGACAATCCCTCAATCAGATCCAGATCGGGCTTTTTCATCAAATCGACGAACTGGCGGGCATAGGCGGACAGGCTTTCAACGTAGCGGCGCTGCCCTTCGGCATACAGCGTATCAAAAGCCAAAGACGACTTGCCCGATCCCGACAATCCGGTAACGACGATCAGCTTATTGCGCGGCAAATCCAAATCAACGTTTTTCAGATTGTGTTCGCGCGCGCCGCGGATCCTGATGATGTCCATCGCTTTATCTCCCCGTTTTTTGACAGCAGAGAATAAAACAAGAACAAAGTTTTTTCAACAGTTAAATTTATATTATCTTTCCAACTGTTGCAGGATTATTTTGAACGAATAAAAGTCCGTTTCCTATTGAAGCGGTTGCTGTCCCTGACAAACGGGAGCGCAAATCATTTGTTTCGCCTGTTCTATATAGGCCGTACAACGGCTGAATTCATTATCGCGAAGGGAATCCATCGTTTTACGGATCGGCGGAACGGAGCGGACGGCGCGTTGGAACGTCCAATGCGGGTATTCCGTGCACAGCCTGTTGACACTTTCCAAAAGCGTCCATTCCGTATCCTTCGGCGACATGCCGACCAAGTATCCGCCGTAAATATCCTGCATGGCGGAAACATACCCCATCATGATCGCAGCCAAAGACATAACCTCTTCCCTGTCCTCGACGGAAGCCTCCGCAGTCCCCAGAACGGCGCGGGAATAAACTTCGGTAAAGTCAAGACACGTCGGCAAAGGCTTGACTTTTTTAGCTCCGCCCTCCGCCTGCGCCGAAGGCTGAACCTGAGCGGCCGTTGCCTGTGCGGGCGGTTGCTTTTCCGCTTCCTGCGCCCGTGCTCCGAATGTCAAAAATACAATCCCCAACAACCCCGAAAGAATGCTTTTTCTCATTTTTCGCCTCATTGACTTTAAAACGGCCGACTTGAAAAAACGCGTACGGCAGCCTGATAAAAACGCAACGTTTTTCCGTATGCCCGTGTTAAAAAGTATGGACAAATTGCTTCGCCTTTGTAAAGGAAAACCTTTTTACGCGTTCTGCGTCCTTCATCCCGTGGCGCGGAATGCATTTAAACGTTTCGCAAACGAATGTATAAAGGAAACGGCCTGCCTTACTTTTCCCCGACGTTGCTCCTTATGTCAGGCGGGAATATAAAAATAACGCACGAACGATCCGAACGTCCCTTGTTTCCCGATATCGTTTCTTAATTCCCGCGAAGAATTGGGGAAACTTATGCTTTCTTTATCCGATTAAAGGATTTATAATGATTTTAATAAGTTAAGGTTAAAGAAGGTTTCTATGGGATTTGACGTCACGTTTTGGGGAGTGCGGGGCAGCACGACCTGTTCGGAACCGGATTACATGGTCTACGGAGGAAACACGGCTTGCGTCGAGTTATCCTTGGACGGCAGAGAAGTCATTATTGACGCGGGGTCGGGCATCCGCGAGTTGGGGAAAAAATTGATCCGCGAAAAATCTGCCCGCGCGACGTTGCTGATTTCTCATACGCACTGGGATCACGTCAGCGGATTTCCCTTTTTTGCTCCGATCTACAGCAGGCACGCCGTTTTAGAAATATACGCTTCGCCGCAGGAAGAAATGGACGCCCGCGCAATATTTGAAATGCAGATGTCCTCTCCGTTTTTTCCCATGCCGATCCATTCCGTTCCGTCTTCCCTGATATTTAAAAACTTTGCCCCGAACGACGAATTTTTCCTTTATGACGGCGCCGTCAAAGTCATAACCGCCCCCCTGAACCACCCGAACGGAGCGACGGGATTTAGAATTGAATACGGCGGAAAAGCCTTGGCCTACGTTTCGGATACGGAACATATACAAGGACGGGAAGACGAAAACGTCCTAAAACTGGCTCGGGGGTGCGACCTGATGATCTATGACGCCCTGTTTACCGAAGAAGAATTCGCCTCTCACGTCGGATGGGGACATTCGACATGGCAGGAAGCCGTCAGAATCGCAAAAAAGGCAAACGTAAAGCAAACGGCGCTGTTTCATCATTTCCCCGAACATAACGATGCGGCAATGCGCGTCATCGAAAATACGGCCAAGGAAGCATTATCTTCCGTCTTCGCCGCCAGAGAACGCACGACGGTTTCCTTATAATACTCCCGCGACCAAGTGCCTGCCGTAATAAGAAACCAGTCGTCCGAAAAACTCGACGCCCGCCCATCCGCGCTCGACAAAAGCGAACAAAGCTCCGTACATCAGCATATTCGCCCCCGGCAGGAAACAGATCGTGAACCAATACCCCGCGACCTTAAAGTCCGTTTGTTCGGGATGGATCTGTTGCGCCAAGGCGAAGAGGTTATATCCGACGGCGCATCCCATGCCGATATAAATCCAATCGGGCGCCGTCCCCGTCATTTCGGCAAACGCGGTTCCGAACATCCCCATGCCCACGGCCAAAAGCGGAAAACAATAAGGCGCCAAGGCGATTAACCAGTTCCCGCCGCCCGAAAAGCTCATGGAACCGCCGCCTTCGTCTTCAACGCTGACGCCGTGAACGGGATGAAGCGTCACAAGCGCGAACACGGTATGGGTCAACTCGTGTTCCATCGTTTCGGCACATCCGTTTCGGTTCGCAAAGACGACACGGGCTCCCAGCATAAAGGCCAGCCCGACGGCAAAATATATCAGATTATGCAGATTCAGCTGATTCCTGATGACCCAGTAACGTTCAAAAGACTGCCAAACGGCAGGAACGGCCAAAAGCATCAAAAGAGCCGCCGGGATTTTCATCCAGTTTATCAGCCTGTCGATCCAAAAGCGAAGGAATCTGATCATCCTTTTTCCTTTTCGGACAAAAGGCGGGAACGCGACGCCCCCGCCTTTTGAAGTTCCCGTTTAAGCCAATTCGGGCGGCGGCGGCAATCGCGCCAGCATATCGGGCGTCACAAGGACGACGCCTTTTTCCGAAACATAGAAGTTTTTGGCGTCTTCTTCGGGATTTTCTCCGATAACGGCGCCGCGCGGAATGACGCAATTTTCCGCCAAAATGGCTTTATGAATGCGCGCATGGCGGTTAATGACGCAATTCGGTAAAACGACGGAATCCTCTACCAGAGCGAACGAATGGACGCGCACCGAAGGGAAAAGCAAGGAACGCCGCACCGTAGATCCCGATATGATGCATCCCGCCGAAACCAAAGATTTGACGGCCATGCCCGTCCTTAATTCGCTTTCAAACACGAATTTCGCCGCGGGGTGTTGTTCCTGAAACGTCCAGATCGGCCAGCGCGAATCATACAGATCCAAATCGGGAACGACGTTCGTCAGGTCAATGTTGGCTTCCCAATAAGCATCGACCGTCCCCACGTCGCGCCAGTACGCTTCATCAGTCTTGTTGAAAACGCAACTGTCCTGAAAACGGTGGGCGATCATTTTGACGTTCCCGATCAAAGAAGGCAGAAGGTCTTTTCCGAAATCATGCGATGATTCTTTATCCTGCGCGTCCTTTTCCAACAGTTCGATTAAAAAATCGGCGTTAAAAATGTAAATGCCCATGCTGGCGAAAGAACGCTCCGGATTGCCGGGTATGCACGGCGGGTTTTGAGGCTTTTCGACGAATTTAATAATGTTGCCTTCCTCGTCCGTATCGACAATGCCGAAAGAGTGAGCCGTTTCGATAGGCACTTCAATGCAGGAAACCGTCGCTTTTGCCCCCGTGCGGATATGCTGTTCCAGCATTTTGGAATAATCCTGCTTATAGATGTGGTCCCCCGCCAAAATCAGGATGTAACGGGGGGCATGCTGACGGATTGTCTCAACGTTTTGATAAACGGCGTCGGCCGTTCCCTGATACCAGAGCTCTTCCGACGTTTGTTGCTGTGCGGGCCAGATTTCGACAAATTCGTTCAGTTCGGGCAACAGGAAGCTCCAGCCCTGTTGAATATGTTTGATCAGGCTGTGAGCTTTATATTGCGTCAAAACGCAGATTTGCCGCATCCCCGAATTGATGCAGTTGGAAAGAGGAAAATCAATGATGCGGAATTTTCCGCCGAACGGAACGGCGGGCTTGGCCTGCGTTCCCGTCAGGTTCTTCAGGCGGGATCCCTTCCCCCCCGCCAAAACCAGCGCCAGAGTCTCTTTTCGGGCAAGGTTCAGATCTATCGTATCCATTAAAGCTCTCCTTAAAAGGGGAAATTTTTATGCTTTAAAATCCGATGAAAGCATCTAATTGATTCAATAGTATCTATTTTATTGAAAAATCTCAAATAAATCCCGCTCCGTCGCCTTTCTTTTTTTCGAAGGGCGGCGGGGCGGGCAAATCAGGCGCGGTTTAGAGCAGATAACGCACCTTCAGCGTTCCCGGAACGGCCGCCAGTTCGTTGCGCATTTCGGCGGGATCCCCGACGCGGCCGTCTATATCGACGACGACGTATCCGTACTCTCCGTCCGTCCGCAGGTACTGGCCGCTGACGTTCAACCCGTGCGAGGAAAAGACCTTGTTGACGGATGCCAAAATACCGGGGACGTTCTTATGAATATGCATAAAGCGGGTAACCTTTCCCGCCTGTTGCACGGGCAGAGAAACCTCGACGCAGTTCACCGCGCCGAGCGTCGAACCGTTGTCCGAATATTTAACCAAACGTTCCGCGACCTCCAGACCGATGTTAGCCTGCGCCTCCTGGGTTGAACCGCCGATGTGGGGCGTCATCAAAACGTTCGGAAAAGCTCTGAGCGGCGAAACGAATTCTTCGTCCTTTGAGGCGGGCTCCTTGGGAAAAACGTCAACCGCCGCGCCCGCGACGTGCCCGCTTTCCAACGCTTTCTTCAGCGCGTCTATGACAACGACGCTGCCGCGCGCCGCATTGATGAAGAACGCCCCCCGCTTCATGGCGGCGAATTCGTCGTAAGAAATCATGTCGTTCGTTTGAGGCGTTTGCGGAACGTGCAGACTGACGACGTCGGAAACGGACAGCAATTCTTTCAGCGAAGAACAAGGCTCGGCATTTCCCAAGGCAAGCTGATCAACGATATCGAAATAGCGCACGTTCATCCCCATCGCCTCCGCCAGTATCGAAACCTGAGTCCCGATATGACCGTAACCGACGATCCCCAAGACTTTTCCGCGAACCTCCGAAGCTCCCTTCGCGTTTTTCAGCCAGCGCCCTTCATGCGCGGCGGCGTTCTTTTCGGGAATGCCCCGCATCAGCATGACGATTTCCGCGACGACCAGCTCGGCGACGGAGCGCGTATTGGAGTACGGCGCGTTAAAAACGGGAATGCCGCGGCGCTTCGCCGCCTCCAGATCAACCTGATTCGTCCCGATGCAAAAACATCCGATCGCCATCAGTTTTTTTGCGGCATCCAATATTTCTTCGGTAATTTTTGTACGGGAACGGATACCGATGATATGAACGTCCGCGACGGCTTTTTTCAATTCCCCGGCATCCAATGCCCCTTTCAGGCTCGTAACGTTCGTATAGCCGTGATCCCTGAAATAATTTTCCGCGTTTTGGTGCAAATCTTCCAGCAACAGGATGCGGATCTTATCTTTGGATAAAGACATCGTGTTCATATCGTATTTCCCCGAAAAAAAATAAACCGTTAAAACATATACACCAATGAAAGCCGTCTTTAAAGTTTTGTTTTAAAGATTGCGCCAAAGCTCAAAATCAGTTAAAAAAAAAGATAAATTCACAAAAATTCAGCCTTGCGGAGTCGATTTGAAAATGAACGCGAACATTGAGCAAAATCTAAAAAAGGAAAACATTCTCCTTCCCGAAGTCGCCGCCCCCGTCGCCAATTATGTCGGTTGGACGCTTTGCGGCAAAACGCTTTACGTTTCGGGACAGCTGCCGACGGAAAAAGGCGCCGTCGTCTATAAAGGCCGTTTGGGCGAAAGCCTGTCCGTTGAAGAAGGATGCGCCGCCGCGCGTCTGTGCGCCGTCAACCTGCTGGCCCAGCTGAAAAACGCCTGTTCCGTTTTGGCGCCCGAAAAAGGCCTGAACGCCGTCGTCAAAGTTTTGAAACTGGAAGGACTTGTCAGCGCGACGCCCGACTTCACCGACCATCCGAAAGTCATTAACGGCGCTTCAGACCTGATGGTTTCCGTTTTGGAAGAAGCGGGCAAGCATTCCCGCGTCGCTTACGGCGTCGCGTCGCTTCCTCTGGGCGCCGCCGTTGAAGTCGCCGGCATCTTTGAGCTTGACGTTTGATTTTTTCGGAAAATTTATGAAAAAAAGCCTTCTTCTTTCCTTTTTGACCATTGCCTTTATCGCGGCGGCTTTTCCCTGCCCCGCGGAAGAAAGCAACATCAGCGACGATCTGAATGACATCCTCGCCTCGTTCAAGGGCGAAGACAAAAACCGCGCGCCGCGTTTGGACGAACTGTACCCCGCGACGGGAACGCTTATCTTTTTCGGCAACGAAAACGACCCGCGGAAAATGAAAAAGAAAGAAGAGGAACGCGGTTCAAATTTCATTGAACGGACGCTGAACAGGGCTAAGGCCCGCCTGTTCAAACGGGAAATGGAACAGAAAAGGAATGCTTCGCAAAACTTTCAAAAAAGGTTCGTTAATCCTAAGGTACGTCAGGAACAGGAGAATCGAGAACCTGACAGGCCGCAGGGGCCCCGCTTTTTGGCGTTGAATTTCGACGGGCCGAAAACGCAGATCTCCGTCCCGCCCGACGCCATTGTCGAAGTTCCCTTTTTAAACCACATCCCGTACTTTTTCAGCCGCGTTGAACTTTACGGCGACAATTCCGTCGGCATTCGGGAAACGATCCAACGCATCGTTGAAGAAAACGACATCAAGCCCATCTACGGCATCAGCCGTTATTTCTCAAAATACCATAATGACAGAATGGGGCGTCTGCACAGAACGCAGATCACCGTTTTGGAAGCCTCGATCGACGACATTCCCGTCGAAGCCGAAGTCGTACCGACCCTGTTCGGTGTCCGCGTAAAGGTGGAAAACGACGTGCCTTTGGCGCCGGGGAATCATGTTTTTTCGCTGACTTACCTGATGCCTGACAAAATCGCCGAATTCAAAGACGATACGGATGAAAATTCGTTCAAAGAACTGATCTGGAGCGTTACGGGAGAACACTGGCCCATGCCGATCACGCGCGCCGCCGCCGTTTTGATCTTTCCCAAGGGCGCGAATATCCTTTCCCAATCCGCGGCGACGGGGAACGCATTCAGACAGTCGCGCAATTTCAAAATCAAGCGCGATGAGGAAAACAACCTTTCCTTTTCGCTGTCTTATCCTTTGGCGGACGGCGAAGGCCTGACGATTTTCGCGAACTGGCGGGATCCTGCGGCAACAGCTTTGCCTCCGGCATCCGCGTTGGACAAATTCATTACGGAACACGGAACGACTACGGCGGCGCTCATCGCTTTCTTTTTCATCCTGTCCTATTATATCGCGACATGGTTCAGCCTGAAAAAAGAACAGGCGGGAACGGCGGAACAGGTCAAACCCGTGCAAAAAGGAGACTTTTCCCCTGCCGTCCTGTATTATGCCCTGAAAAAACAATCCGGACCGAAAGCTTTATTCATCCTGTTGGCGTCCATGGCTTCGAAAGGCTTTCTTGCGTTCGGCGAAACGGCCGACGGAAGCCTGCAATTAATAAAAAAAACGGACAGCGAAGCGAATTTGTCCCCGATGGAAAAAAGGACGGCGCGCGCTTTGTTTTCCAAAAACGCCACATCCTTTGACCTGAATCAGGGAAATGCCCTGCAACTGTCCCGCTTGGAAAAAAGCATCGGAAGCGGATTGAAAAAAGAATACGGGCGGAAATTCGTTACGATGCACCAGTCTTACTTTTGGTTCGGAATCCTGATGGCCTTGATTTCCGTCATTTTCATTTCGACGCTTTCCCTGTTCGGCACGGCAACCTTTATGACGGCAATGGGATGCGTCGCGCTTTCCGTACCGTTGTATTTCCTGATCCAGATACTATACCGCGAAATAAAGGGCGTACCGTTCAAAGCATACAGGCTTTCCGCGGCGTTGTTGCTGCTCATCATCGCGCCGCTGGCGGTCGCCGAGTTTTTCCTGCTGTATTTTTATGCCGTCCAAACGACTGCCGTTACGGCCGTTATGCTGTTCCTGACGGTCGTATGCATCGGCGTTTTCTATTCGCTGCTCAAGTCTCCGTCTCTGTTGGGCAAATCCGTTCTGGAAAATACGGAGGGCTACCGCCTGTACCTGTCCGATCAGAGCGATACGCTGTTAACGGCCATGCGTAACGCCTCGCAAAAAATCAAGTCGCTGTATTCCAAACATTTGCCGTTTGCATTGGCGTTTGATTTGGGTAAACTGTGGACGCAGCGCTTCGCCGCCTTCGCCGAAAACGGCAACGACCTGAAACCCGACTGGTATACGGGGTCTTTGCCCTTTGACGAAAACTTTGCGGACGAATTGGAAAAACGCTTTGAATCGGTTTTTCCGAAAGCCGCATCCGAAGAAAAACGCTCTTCGGGCAGGCGTCGCCTGAAAAAGCGGCCGTCCTGACCGATCCATCAAAAAGAATGAAGAATTGCCATGTCTGACTTGTTTAACAATGCTCCCGCGGATTCATCCGGTTATTCGGCAAAAGATATCGAAGTCCTTGAAGGGCTTGAACCCGTCCGCCGCCGCCCCGGCATGTACATCGGCGGTACCGACGAAACGGCGTATCATCATCTGGCTGCCGAAATTCTGGATAACGCCATGGACGAAGCCGTCGCGGGCTATGCTTCCGTCATTGAAATGGAGCTGACCGCCGACGGATACGTCCGCGTCAAGGACAACGGACGCGGCATTCCCGTTGATCCTCATCCGAAATATCCCGACAAATCCGCTTTGGAAGTCATTATGACCTCGTTGCATTCGGGCGGAAAGTTCGGCGGAAAGGCTTATTCCGTTTCGGGCGGATTGCACGGCGTCGGCTCTTCGGTCGTCAATGCGCTGTCTTCGGAAATGACGGTTGAAGTTGCGCGCGACAAATGCGTTTGGATGCAAAAATATTCCCGCGGTATCCCCGTAACGCCGTTAGAAAAAGTCGGCGCGACATCTAACAGGCGCGGCACCACGGTCATTTTCAAACCCGATACCGAAATTTTCGGAGAACGCCTGCGTTTCAAACCGAACGCCCTTTATCGCATGGCGCGTTCCAAGGCCTTTTTGTTCCGCGGCGTCGAAGTTCGTTGGAAATGCGATCCCGTCCTGTTAACGCCCGACGACAAAACGCCTGCCGAAGAAATTTTAAAATTCCCGAACGGATTAGAGGATTTCTTAAAATACCGCATCAAAGATTTGCCCTGCGTCACGCCCCGCCCCTTTGCGGGACAGGCGACGCTTCCGAACGGCGAAGGGCGGGTCGAATGGGCGATCACTTGGTTCGACGGCGGAGAAGAAGGATTCTTCAGTTCTTATTGCAACACAATCGCCACGCCTTTGGGCGGCACGCACGAAGCGGGTTTGCGAACCGCTCTGACGCGCAGCTTGCGCAGCTATGCGGAAATGCTCGGCAATCGCAAAAGCGGCGACATTACGGCCGAAGACATTATCGGCTGCGCGGGGATTATGCTTTCCCTGTTTATGAAAAATCCGCTTTTCCAAGGACAAACGAAGGAAAAACTGGCGTCCGCCGAGGCATCCCGTTTGGTCGACAGCGCGGTAAAAGATCGTTTTGACCATTGGTTGTCCGCCGATACGAAAAATGCGACGGCATTACTTAACTACATCCTTGAACGTTCCGAAGAACGCAAAAGAAAGAAAAAACAGACGGAAACGGCGCGCGCATCCGCGACGAAGCGCCTGCGCCTGCCCGGAAAGCTGTCCGATTGTTCGCGTTCAAGCGCCCAGGGAACGGAAATATTCATCGTTGAGGGCGATTCCGCAGGCGGTTCGGCAAAACAGGCCAGAAATCGCGAAACGCAGGCAATCCTGCCGATCCGCGGAAAAATATTGAACGTTGCCAGCGCATCAACGGACAAAATTATGGCGAACGAAGAAATCAAAAGCATTACCGAGGCTTTGGGATGTGGTCGCAAAGAAAATTTTGACGAATCCTCGCTGCGTTATGACAAAATCATCATCATGACGGATGCCGACGTTGACGGCGCGCATATCGCTTCCCTGCTGATGACGTTTTTCTATCGCGAAATGCCCAAACTGATTCAAAAAGGTCATCTGTATTTGGCCGTACCTCCGCTGTACCGTCTGGCCTGCGGAAATCAGGTCATGTACGCCGTTGATGATGCGGACAAGGACAGAATCATTAAACAGAAATTCAAGAACTCTTCTAAAATCGAAATCAGCCGCTTCAAAGGTTTGGGCGAAATGCCGCCGTATCAGCTGAAAGAAACAACAATGGCGCCCGAAAAACGACTGTTGCTTCGCGTATGCCTGCCCGACCCGCGCAATGAAGAAGAACAGCACGAATGCCAGGCGACGGAAGATTTGGTTGAACAGCTGATGGGATCGCATCCCGAGTTGAGGTTCCAATACATTCAGGAACACGCCAAATTTGTCGATGATCTGGATATCTGATGCTTCGTCCGTCAAAGAAAGAAGATCTTGACGCCCTTCTTGAAATTTGGGCGGAGGGGAATTTATCGGCTCATTTTTTTATTCCGCCCTCTTATTGGAAGGAAAACGCCGCGGACGTTCGGCGGGCGTTGGCAGAAGGCGTGCTTGTTTACGAAGACGACGGTGAAATCAAAGGATTTATCGGTTTGCGCGGCGATTTCGTCGCGGGACTGTTTGTCAGACGGGAATGTCGTTCCGAAGGGATCGGCACCGCGTTGCTGAACGCGGCCAAAAAAGAACGGGATCTTTTGGAATTAAGTGTTTACGCCAAAAATGAACGTGCCGTTATGTTTTATGAACAAAACGGCTTTTCAAAGGTATCGCAACACGTTGAAGAACACGGTGAAACGGAATTTTTGATGCGTTGGAAAAAATCATAAAAAATATATTGACACCTAATAAAAAAGCAGTATATTCACTTTTGTTTTGAGTGCCCTTGTGGCGGAACTGGTAGACGCGGCAGACTCAAAATCTGTTGTCCTTACGGACGTGCTGGTTCGATTCCGGCCAGGGGCACCATTTTTAAGAAAGCACCCTTTGAGGTGCTTTTTTCGGATGTATTCCAAGCCTTTTAGTTAGTCTGATTTTTAAGATTTGGAAAATAGCATTTCTTGCAAAATTATCGGATTTTTTTTACAATAAATTAAATAAAAAATTATACTATATTTAAAAATAGAATAAGGCTTTTATATGTATGTTCTAATTGCTTTTTTAACACCGCTCTTACACGCTTTATCCTGTATTGTTGACGCTCATTTTTCCAACAACATTTTTAAGAAAATACCTTCGTTAGTATTTTATGCCACAATCAGCAATGTTATTATCGTTCCGTTTTTATTTTTCTTCGGAACGCCGAGTATTCCGTCTTTAGAGATTTTGGCGGTTTTATTTGCCATCGCCTTGATTGAAGTTTGTTATCAAATTCCATATTATCACGCTCTCCGAAATATTGATACCTCGATTGTCGTGGCATTATTCTCTTTAGGTGGAATCACCATTCCGGCATTAGCTTATTTTATTGTGGATGAAAAACTGAGCTTGACTCAATACTTCGGTTTTGGAATTATTCTACTTTCCACTTTCATACTTAATTTTGATATCAGGAAATTAAAAATAAATGCCGCATTCTTTTTGATGTTAGTCGTATCCGTTTTATTATCATTATCTTCGGTATTATCAAAATATTCTCTGCAAAATGTTGATTTTGTAACCGTTGTATTCTGGATTTCCATTTTTGCAACATCAATAAGTTTGTCTTTATTGCTCTTACCACAATATAGAATAGATATTATAAGCACTTTTCCAAGATATAAGAAAAGAATCAAACTGTTTTTATCTAATGAAATTCTTAATCAAGCCGGAACCTTAGCCGCAACGATCTCTTTAACTTATCTGCCCGTATTAACCGTGAAATCAATAGGTTCGTCCCAAAGTATCTTCACACTTTCGTTGAATTTCGTGCTTTATAAAATATTCGGAAACCGCTTCAAAGAAAACTTAACCCGACATGACGTTATTAAAAAGCTCATCTCTTTTTCAGTAATCATTATCGGCATCTATATGGTATTAAGTAACTAGTAAATTTATTTTGTTGGAATTCTTCATAATTTTCAGTCCGATAATCGTACCGTATCCGCATTTATTTCGGATTTTTTAAATAGGCATTTATGAGCCTGATTATTGAACTTTTTGAACAAATGCTTATAAAATCAAATTTCTATTAAATAAGTTCGATAAAAATGATTAAAAACTTGACTTATTTAGCATAATATTTTAATTATAACATGCTATGCTTTAATTTATAGAATATGATATATTGTAATGAGACTTTATCATTATACACCGAAAGAAAACACCTGTCTTGAAAAAGGTATTTTGTCGGTTTCTTTGATCCCTGACTGTTTGTTTCATTATGCATCAAGAGCTAAATCCGAAAATCCTGAGACCGTTATAAAATGGTTGGACAGTACTTTTTACGGCAGAAGCCGTTCTGTTGCTTGTTTCACAGAACCTTTAATGCTCAACGGAAAAATTGTGGCCGCAAATGACGGATGTTTATTTTCTTTTGATATTAATGTGCTGATTAAAGATAATTTGGTTGAAAGTATTTGGCAAAAACTTAAATCAGGACATGGCGACTATATTGAGGAGTTTAAAAAAGTTGAAGTGGAAAAAATAGATTCTTCCCCTTTAGACTTTTCTCCGTATAAAACAGAAGAAGAAATAACAAATGTGTTTTTTAGACATTACTTTGTTGTTTTAAAAAACGGATATATCCCGCCTCAATATATCAAAAAAGAAAAATAAACAAAGCAT
>CALXYE010000108.1 GCA_944392845.1 uncultured Alphaproteobacteria bacterium | reverse complement strand
CATGCCGTTTTAATCGAAGGGACAAAAATAAAAAAGATAGCTCCCGATTCCGAATTTGCGGCCGCGAGCATCGATGGTTTTGCCCTTAAAGTCCGCAAATTCGGAATCGGGAGCTATCTTTTTTATTTTTGTCCCTTCGATTAAAACGGCATGGTCGTACAAAACGGGTGCTTTGGCGTCAAACGTCAAAACAACGGCGTTACGAATTAACAAAGATGTCATTTAGAAAAACCTCACATAAAATGATATTGCGATAAGTCTAAACGTTTTTTCGGCAAAAAGGCAAGGACGCTTGAATAAAATTTTTCACAAACTGTCTTTTTTGTGAAAAACATTATATTTTTCTGAAAAAATGCTTTTTGTCTAAATTGAAGTATGGTATTTTAAAAGTATTAAAATTAAGGACGCTTACGGAGAACGCAAATGTCTTCAGAGTTGCAAAAAGCTTTGGAACTCAAACTTTCAAACTACCAGTCAAACAGGGTTGACCGTTTGATTCGAAGCGTGCGTGAATGTTCTCCGCTGGGGGCGGCTTTATTGGACAGGGCGGAACAAAACGGATGCAAAATTGTTTTGGGCGACGGAATGAAAGCCGCCGGATCTTTTGTCAGAAAAGAAAATGCCATCCTTTTGAATCATCAGATGTCCGACGAACGGCTGATGTCGACGCTGGTCCACGAAGCGCGCCATTTGGTGCAGGATGAAAACGCTCCTCTTTGCGTTGCTCATTGCGGGCTGAATTTGGAATCTCTGATTCGCGTGTGCCGTACAAGAGAAGCCGATGCCAAAGCTTTTCAATGCGCGGCGGCTCATCAGATGATGACTTCCAATCCGAAAGTCTGGAAGGAATTTTTCAAAGCGTCTCCGAAGATTGCTTTTGCTTATATTGAAAAGTACAAGCAGACGAAAAGCGTCGAAGCTTCTTTGCCCGAGGCGTTTAAAGCATGGTTCGACGATTTGGAGTATGCCGACAAATATGACAGAAAGATGCTGTCTTTTATGGAAAGCAGAGTGTCCAAAGGCGATGACGGACTGATGGAGGACAGGTTCTCTTCAAAAAGAGCGATCGGAAACATATGTAAATACGGCTCGGCGTGTTACATGAAAGGCGAAGAAGGTTTTTTGGAAACCGAGCGCGCCATGACGATAAAGGAAGACATCTTTTTCAGATGTGCCGACGTATCCAAATCTGCTTTTGAAAACGGGCAGTGCGAGGAGGAAGATAAGTCTTTTCTGAAGTTTTTCGTTAAAGAAGCCGGCGGTGTCGTTCCCGGAAAAAACAAGTCGGACAAAAGACCCGGCGTATCCGAAGAATGGTCGTTTATTATGTCGTGTTTCGATAAGAGAACGGCGGGACGATAGCGGAAAGGATTAAATTTATGACGGAAGAAAAATTATCCTCTAAATTTCAAGGTCAATCCGCAGATCCGTCCGAATTGCGGATGAAAAATCTGATGCAGCGCGTTTGCGATAATTCACAAATCGGTGCGGAAATTTTAAGTGCGGCGACGGCTCGCGGATGCAAATATGTTTTTTCGGACGAATTGGGAAGCTGTTTGGGGACTTATTTTCGGGACAAAAAGCTGATAGCCCTTAATCCGAAATATTCTGATGCGGCTTTGGCGTCGACGTTGGTTCACGAAGCACGCCATGCCGTTCAAAAGGCTCCCTTGCTTTCGACGGAAAAAAGCATTTGTTCTTTGTTGACGGGGTGGAGAGCCGCAGAGGCCGATGCGATGGCGTTTGAATGTGCCGCCGCATACGAGATGCAGGATAAAGATCCCGAAGCGTGGTTCCATTTCAAATATTCTCATAAGAATGTCGCTTTGGCGTATTCCCGTACGAAAAAAGAACCGAGCGAAGGCAAAACACCTTTGGGTGAAGCGTTTAAGGCTTGGTTTGATGATGCTTCTTATGTGACTCGTTACGACTGCGAAACCGTAAATTTTTTGGAAAACAATATGCATAGTGCGGGATGGAGCTTTTTGCGCAACGATGTTTCGGGCAAGAGCATTGCTTTTAATTTATGTCGTTACGGGGCGTCGTCGTATTTGCCGGATGCGGATTTTTTGGATTCAAAGCGGGCGTTGACGGTTGACGAAGAAATCGCTTCGCGTTGCCGTCGCGTGGCGGATAATGCGCTTTTGACTTACGGGCGCAAGGATTTGTCTTTGACGCGTTTGTTTGTGCGATCCTATGACGGTACCGTCCGTCCGGCCGTTCGTGACGATACGCCGGCTCATGTCGTTTCTCGCGAAAAGAACAGACAGGAATTGAACGATGCTTTGCGTGAGGCTTTGCCGCCTTGGGCAATGTTTAAAAAAGGAACGAAAGGCCGCTGAAAGATGTCAACGCTTGACATTTTGTTTTCGGGATTTTTTCGTCGCGAGACCGCTGTCGGTCGTTCCGAAGAAGAACGTATTGCCGATATTTTAAAAATTGCCGAAAGCTGTCCGACGGGCAAAAAAGTGTTGGATGATGCCCGAGACAGGCATCCCCGTTTAAAAATCCGTTTGGTGCCCGGAATGGAACATATGGGGGGCTATAATCCCAGAGGTTGGACGATTTCTTTAAATCCGTCTTTTTGCGACGAAAAGCTTGTTACGACACTGATACACGAAGCCAGTCATTCGTTACAGGACGAAACGATTTTTGAACCCGCGAATTTAAAGTCGATGATTATGTCGACGCGGGCGTGCGAAGCGGATGCTTCGGCTCACGAAGCTGCCGTCGCGACGGAATTGGGCGGCAAGGTTCGCGAGGAATATGCCCGTATGCATCCCGGGATTTACCGCGCGTATTCGCAGACATTGCAGGAAAGCGGGGACAGCCGCCGTGCATTCGCCGAAGCGTTCAAGGCCTGGTACGACGTCCGCCCGTACGTCGCTCTTTATGATGCCAGAGTTTTGAAATATGCGAACAAGCTTGACCATATTATGCCGTCGACGGAATTTACGCCCGAAAAGATTTTGCGCGCGGCCGTTCCCGCCGCCGCGGAGGGAAAGCGTTATATTACGGAAGACGCTTCCTTTTTGACGGAAAAACGGTTTTTAACGTTGTCGCGTAAAACGCTTTTTAAGGCGCGGTATGTTTCTTTAATGTACGGGGACGGGTCTTTGAACGGAACGTTCGTTGAGGGAAAGGACGGGACGGTTAAGCCGTATCGTTCGATTTCGTTGAAACGGACGTTGAAAAGTTTGGTCGGCGTCGATAAAGGAAGGGGAGCATGAAAACTGACGATTTAAATCCCGCCTTTTCCGCCCGCCCTGCCTCTGACGGGGAACGGTTAAAAAATTTGATGCGCGCCGTATCGGAAAATTCTCCGACGGGGGCGGAAGTTTTAAAAGATGCGGGGGACTGTTCTCTTCTTTTTAAAGAATTTCCGGGATCGGCAGGAGCTTATCTGAGGTATTTCAACGCCGTGACGCTCAATCCGTTTTGTTCCGACAGCGTTTTGTTTTCGACGTTGGTTCATGAGGCGCGTCACGCCGCGCAGAAAGTTCCCGAAGTTAAGAATCCCGATATATGGACGAAGGTTCAGCTTAACCGCGTGACGGAAGCCGATGCGATGGCGTTCGAATGTGCCGCGGCGTTCGAAGCGCGAAAAAACCTGCCGAACGTTTGGGAAAAGTTCGCCGTTTCCCATGTAAAGGTGGCAAAGGCTTATGTGGATGCCGTATGCGAAAATACCTCGAAATCTGCGGCATTGGCCTCGGCGTTCAAGGCTTGGTTCGACGATCGCAGGTATGTTGACGGCTATGATCAAAAAGAAACGGAGCTCTTTTTATCCTACCCCGAAAAGGACGCGTTGACGTCCGCGCAGATTTTGCGCTCCGTTTGCCGTTA
This sequence comes from uncultured Alphaproteobacteria bacterium, assembly GCA_944392845.1. GTDB lineage: Bacteria > Pseudomonadota > Alphaproteobacteria > CAAGCB01 > CAG-977 > CAG-977. The sequence continues at coordinate 3,207 of CALXYE010000108.1, read as the reverse complement.
CGGCGGTGCGGAATATATGTCGGCGGAGGAAAATTTCCTTTATTCCGAACGGGCTTCGTTTATTTCCGAAAACGTTTACGATACTTATGAACGCAAAAACGCCGCGCGGGAAGAAAACTTATCCGCCGCGTGCAAGGACTTTTCGTTGTCGGCCTTTTCCGTTGAAACGCCCTTTAAAGAAAAGCGGTACGGAAAAAACGCCGAAAGAGAGCAAAAGTTAAGGGAAGCCTTATCATTCAGCCCGACGGCAAAAGCTTTGGCGGAAAATTTTGAAAAAACGGGGGCGCGGATTGTTTTTTGCTCGCCGCGAATGGCATCGGAAGGCTCCGACGCTTTTTCCAAGACCGTTTTTATTGAAGGCGCGGCCTCAGAAACCGAGGCTTTATATGCTCTTGTGAAAGGGATGCGCTCTTTGACCCGTCCCGCCGATTATCAAATTTTGCCCGAAACGCGGACGATGCGGGAAACGATTCTTGCAAACAGGGTCGCGGCTGCGGATACGGGCGCCGTTCTGGGCGCGGTTTGTTATGAGTTGCGCAAAGAAAATCCCGAATTATGGCGAAAGTTCAGAGCGGAAAATCCGTCTCAGGCCGTCGCCTATGCCAAACGGATCAGGCGTACGGGAAACGGGAATACGGCGCTTGAAGCGGCCTTTAAAGCCTTTTTCACCGATAAAACGGCCGTTCGCGGCAACGATGAAGCATCTTTGTCCGAAATCGAAAGGCGATCCAAGCGGGCGGGCGCGTTTTCGGACGCCGCGAAGGATTTTCTCCTTAAAGATTTGTCCGTTCCCGGAGGGGAAAAGTACGTTTCAGTCGCGGCATTTGTTTCTTCGCGCGAAGCGTCGGAGATGGACGAAGATATTTTTGCCGAATTGAAAAGGATCGGCGCGCGCGTTGCGGCAAACGGCGGCGCTTGTGACAATTCTGCCGCGTCCTTCTGTACACGTCCGAAAAAAGAGAGTATAATGTCGTCAGGTAAAAAAGTCGGCGCCGTTTTAGCCGCGTGGTTCAAAGGAAAAAAAGCCAGATGAGCAGCGGATTGGACATACCCGAATATACTTTTGAAAACCGTCTGCCGAATGACAAGTCGGGGCGGATGCGGCATTTGCTCGACCGCGCCGCGAAGTACAGCCCGACGGCCGCCGAGGTGATTGAAGATGCCCGAAACAAGGGGTGCCGTTATGATTTTATGAGCGGTATTGACGGTTATATCGGCTTTTTCGACGTGCGTTCAAATGCCGTTTGTCTGAACGTTATGCTTTCCAACGACGCGTTGATTACCACGTTGGTTCATGAAAGCCGCCATGCCGTTCAGCCGACCTGCCTGATGTCCGCCGACAGAAACATTCGTACGAACCTGCAAATCAACAGAAGTAAGGAAGCCGATGCGATGGCGTTCGAATGTGCCGCGGCGTTTGAGATGCAGGACAAATATCCCAAAGCCTGGTATCTGTTCAAAAAAGATCATCCGCATATCGCGGTTTCTTATGCCAGGGAAATGAAAAAAAACGCAGACAGGCTTTTCGCGTTGGGCGAAGCCTTTAAGGCATGGCATGACGATGCGGAGTACGTTTCGGAATATGACGGGGACGTCATTAAATATTTGTCTTCCCGCGTATGGCGGACGGGCAGGAAGTTCCTGACGGAAAACATGCCTCCGCGCGAAGTGGCGGGGTTGTTCTGCACGCATAAGGGAAAAGGATATTTGGATGATCCGGATTTCCTGTCTTCGCCCCGGGCTTTGACGGTCGGCGAAGACATTCTGATGCGTTGCCGCTTGATTGCCAGTAAAAAAGAGGCTCTTTACGGAAACTTCGACACGTCCGTTGACGAACTTAACGTCCGCCGTATGGAAAACCCTCCGTTCGGAAAGGTGAGCCCGAACCATTTCGTGGCCAGAACGCGTTCGACCGGACGCTGAAAGGACTCTGATGGGATCGTTGTTTGACGCATGGAAAAAGGAAGCGCGTCCGCCCGAAAAACGGATGGCGACCCTGATAGAAGCCGTGCGGGCGAACAGCCCGACGGGCAAAACCGTTTTGGACGCTTCAATAAACGGGCGGGGGACGCAGTTTGTTTTTGCTGAAGGCTTCATGTCCGCGTTGGGCAGCTATTTTCCTGACTCGAACACCGTTTTTTTAAACCCTCGTTATTCGGATGACGCTTTATGTTCTACGATCGTGCATGAAGCGCGCCATTCCTTGCAGAATCGCTTTGAAGAAGGGAATCTGAAAAGCCTGATTCTGATGTCCAGAACGTGCGAAGCCGACGCCTCGGCTCACGGATGCGCGGCGGCTTTTGAAATGCGGACGGCGCGGCCCGCCGTATGGAAAGCCTTTAAGGCGCATTCTCCGCGCATGGCGCTTGCTTATGAAGCGTCAATAACGGCGGGACCCAAGGAAGCTCTGGCCGAAGCGTTTAAAAGCTGGTTTGATTCCAGGAATTACGTCGGCCGTTACGATTCCGATTCAATTATGAGAGCCATGGCGGGAAAGCTTGCCCCGAAACGCGCCGTTTCTTCCCGAAACTTATTGTCGGCGGCCTGCGCCCGTTCGCCGTTCGGCGTTTATGTCGACGCCGCTTTTTTGGATTCGGACAGGGCTTTGACGGTCAAAAGGGGAACGGCATTCTCGCTTCGCATGGCGGGTCTTCCCGTTAAAGACCGTTCCTTTTATGATTTCAAGATTCCCCGCTTGGTCAGATCGGGCGTCAGAGAAATCAAACGTAATTCTTTCGCGGCTAAAGCGGCGGCCTTCCTGGCTCCCCGCGACGGCGGCAGGTAACGGGAAAGGTGCGGCTGTGGGAAGTTTGTTAAAAACGGTCTTCGGTAAAACCCGAAAAGAAAAAGAAGCGGAACGGCAACGTATGGACGCTTTGCTTGACCGCGCCGAAAAAGCGTCTCCGACGGCGGCGGCGATTTTAAAACAGGCTCGGGAAAAAGGCGTTTCGTATGTCTTTTCCGATAATTTAAAAACGGCGTACGGCGGATATATTCCATATGAGAATAAAGTATGTTTGTCATCAAATGTTTCGGATGATCTGTTGCTGACGGTATTGGTGCATGAAAGCCGTCACGCCATGCAAACGATGCGCAAGGATCTGGAACTGAACGTCAAATCCGCCGTTATGGTTAACAGGGTGCAGGAAGCCGACGCCATGGCCGTTCAATGCAAAGCCGCATATGAAATGTGGCGGACGGAGCCTC
>CALXYE010000107.1 GCA_944392845.1 uncultured Alphaproteobacteria bacterium | reverse complement strand
TGCTGAGAAAACAGCGCTCCGTATGCCTAATCGGCATTTTCGTATGCCAAATAGGCTTCGTGAGAAAAATAGGCGGCCGCAACGTTTCCCTCTTCCGCCGGAACGGAAACGAAAGGCTGGGAAAAATCCTCGGAATGATTCGGCAGATACTCCCCCGTTGAGGTTCCGACCTCGGGAGCGTCGGAAGTTTCGGATACGGGCTTAGACGACGACGAAACCAGCCTTACTCCGGCCAGCCTCATCATCCGGGTCGAGGGGCCTACTGGCGCCCCGGATGTGACCTTGACTGATGACATTTCTATACCATCCTGTTTATATCCGTTTTAAATTATTCCATAAATCATACCGTTTTGTCAATGTATTCAGGTGCTTTTCCGTACTTTTCAGGCCGTTTTTATAAAAAATTTTATCAGAAAAAACAAGAGATTGACGCAAAGCGCTTTAAAATCGCAAAAGATGCCCCCTTGATTCGGGCGAAAAATCCCTTTATTAAAGACATTTGCCCGATCTGCTTTTAAGGAAAAAGGAAATGAGCGCGAAAACAAAAGTCATTATAGATACGGATCCCGGCATAGACGATGCCATCGCTTTATTTATGGCGATGGCTTCCTCGGATCTGGAGATCGTCGGCATCACGACGGTCAACGGAAACGTCGGCGTCGAAAAGGCGGAATACAACGCCCGCCGCATCTGCGAATTCGCGTGGCATTCGAATATCAAAGTCTTTAAAGGTTGCGACCGCCCCCTGAAGCGTTCCGTCCTGAATGCGGAATGGGTTCACGGCGAAGACGGGCTGGCAGGGTTGGATTTCCCCGAACCCGCGTATAAGGGCGAAAAGGAAAACGCCGTCGATTTCATCATCGATTCGCTTACGGAAGCCGAAGACCGCGAAATCACGATTTTGGCGATCGGCCCCCTGACGAACATTGCCACCGCTTTCCTAAAAGAACCCCGCATCATTCGCAAGATCCGCGAAGTCGTCATCATGGGCGGCGCTTTTTGCGAAGACGGGCCGCGCGGCAATTCGACGCCCTACGCCGAATTCAACATGCTGGCCGATCCTCATGCCGCGGAAATCGTTTTTGACCGCGTTGAACGGGCGACCGTCATCCCGATGGAAGTCGGCATGCAGGCGCGCGCCGACGACGCTTACATCGAAAAAATGCGCGACCTGAGAACCCGCTGCGCGCAAATGAGCGCGGACATGCTGGTCAAAACCGCCGCCGTTCTGTCGGGTAAAATCGAAGAAAAACATTTGGACGGCATCGCCCCCGAAGCGGGAACGTCGTTGTACGATCCGTGCGCGGTCGGCTGTTTGTTGCGCCCGGCATTATTTTCGGGAAAATACGGCACCGGACGCGTCAATACGGACGAAGACGACGAAAAATTCGGCATGACCTCTTTTATCGAAGGCAACAAGCGCAACTGTCTGGTTACCTACAAGGTTGACAGGGAATCCTTCAAAAACATGCTTTTGGATTCTTTGGCGGCACTTTCATGACCTTTGCGCCCGACCGCCTGTCCGTTGCGCCGATGATGGACTGGACGGACAGGCATTTCCGTTTCATGATGCGCCAAATCACGAAGCGCACCCTTCTTTATACCGAAATGGTGACGGCTCAGGCCGTCGTTTTCGGCGACGCGGAACGTTTGCTGGCATTTAATCCCGAAGAAAAGCCCCTGATTCTTCAGCTGGGCGGCGCGGATCCCGACTTATTGGCCAAAGCCTGCCGCATTGCGGCGCCTATGGGCTTTGACGGCGTAAACCTGAACGCGGGCTGCCCGTCCGAACGCGTATCGGCAGGCTGTTTCGGCGCGGCGCTTCGCAAAGATCCGAACCTGATCGCGGAATGCCTGTCCGCCATGAAGGAAAACAGCCCCGTCCCCGTCAGTGTCAAATCCCGCATCGCGCTTGAAGAAGACACGCCCGATACGGACGGCTTTGACAATTTGGCGGCCTTTGTCGAAAAGGCGGAACGCGCCGGATGCAAAACGTTTATCATTCATGCCAGAAAAGCAAGGCTGAAGGGCTTTACGCCGAAGCAAAACCGCGAACGTCCCGCTTTGGATTATGAAGCGGTATATCGGCTGAAGCGCGATTTTCCGCATTTGACGATAGCGGTCAACGGTAACATCTCAACGCTTGAAGACGCCCGAAAACATTTAAAAAACGTCGACGGCGCAATGATCGGAAGAGCGGCTTACGCGACTCCGATGATCTTCGCAACGGCGGATTCGGAAATATTCGGCGATTCCGCCCCCCCAAAAACGGCGCGGGAAGTCGTCCTGTCCGTGAAAGACTACATTGATGCCGAAATCGCGCGGGGCGAACGGCTGTCTTCGATAACGCGCCACATGCTCGGGCTGTTCCGCGGGCTGCCCGGAGCGGCGGGCTGGCGGCGCACCCTGACGGAAAAAGCCGTTTTGCCCGGCGCCGACTTTAAAACAGTTGCGCTTGCCTTACGGAACGTTATATCTTCGTCATAATTCTTTGCAACAGAGGATTTAAAAAATGAGCGACGACACCCTTCTTATCCTTTCGGGCATCCTGGGGTACCTTTTGGGATCGATTCCCTTCGGCATCGTCTTTACCCGCATGGCGGGGCTGGGCGACATACGCCGGATCGGTTCGGGCAATATCGGAGCGACCAACGTTTTAAGGACGGGGCGCAAAGACTTGGCGTTGCTGACCCTGTTGTGCGATTCGGGCAAGGCGGCTCTGGCGGCGGGCATCGCTTATTACTGCGTTCCCGAAGAAGGCATTTCCGACACGGCGTCGCTTTTGGCGGGAACCATGGGCGTCATCGGGCATAACTTCCCCGTTTGGCTGAAATTTAAAGGCGGCAAAGGCGTCGCGGCGACGCTGGGCATGATGCTGGCGACCTGCTGGCAGGTCGGGTTGGCGGCCTGCCTGACGTGGCTGGCCATGGCTTTACTGTTCCGTTATTCGTCCCTGTCCGCTTTGACGGCGCTGATTTTGGCGCCCGTTTACGCCTATTTCTTCGCGACGCCCGAATACGTTTATTTTTACGCGGGGCTGGCCGTTTTGTCGGTCATCCGCCACCGCACGAACATTGCCCGCCTGTTCCGCGGGGAAGAAAGCAAAATCAAGCTGAAAAAGAAAGCGGAATAATCCTTTGGAACGGTCCGAAAAAATCGCCCGTCTGCGCCTGATCCGTTCGGAAAACGTCGGGCCCGTCGC
>CALXYE010000106.1 GCA_944392845.1 uncultured Alphaproteobacteria bacterium | reverse complement strand
AAGCGTCTTTGGCGTTTGAAACGAAGGCGGGTTCGGGGTCAACCGTAACGCGGGCGTCCGAAACGTGTTGAAGCGCCGTTTCGCGCGGTTTCAAACGGGCGATGTGGTGCGACAGCGTGACGGGCAGGCCGTAGCCGTAAGTCGTTTTATGCCTGACGCGGTAGGAAGCGGTCGTCATTTCATCCTCCCTTTGTTATAGGCGGGGCCCTGGCGCGTAGAGGCGGCATGCACGAAGCACGACAGGGTCAGCGTGTCCGAAAACGCCGTCAGTTTTCGTTGCAGTTCATCCGGCTTTTCCGCCGCGTCGGGCGACAGGAGCGCGTTTCCGCCCGTTTTGACGGCGAAGGTCATGACGTCGATGTTTTTGATGACGGACAACATGTCTTCAAGGATGGCGGATTCTTGTGCGAATAAGCCGTCCCGTTTGCTTTCGCGTTCCATAACGGAAACGTTTTGGCGCAGTTTCAGAACCTGGTAAATCAGCGAACGCGGGTTCGTATCGTCGCAAACAAGCAGGTCAAACACCAAAGGCACCGTCGGAACGGACATATAGCGGGCGCGGTAGGTCATACGGCTGTCCAAAACCTCTAAAACGGCGTCCAAAGAAGCCCTGAAGCCGTTTTTGGCGCAAAATCCGATACCGTTCATCAGCATCAGCACCTGCATTCCGCGCTCCAGACGCCGCCCGATTTCCAAAAAACGCCAACTGTGTTCCCGCGTCATGTTTTCGCGGATCAGTCCGCTCAGGGCATTTTGCTGCAAGATGACGGCGTTCAAACAATTCAGGACGGCCTTGTCGTCCGCGCCCGTTTCGGGAAGCAGGCGCGGCAGGTTCATGAATATCTCCCAAGTGTCCGAAGATAATCGGTCGCGGAGCGCGTCCGCCGCCTCTCTCATGCGCGAAAACAGGGCGCGCAGGCCGTAGCCGTAATCGGGGGAAGTGATCGTTTCCTTGAGTTCGGAAAGGAATTGGGGGAAATCTTCTTTGCGCGTGAAATCATAAAACGGCAGATGCCCTCCCAGCGCCAGTACGGACATCAGCGTTGCGACTTCTTCGGGAGCGGGCGGTTCCGGGCTTTCTGCAAAGCGGCGGAAAACGGCGCGCAACAGGCGGGCGAGTTCTTCGCTTCTTTCCAGATTGCGCCCCAGCCAAAACATATTGTCCGCCGTTCCCGACGTCAGGTCGAACGTGCGTCGGACGGGTTTGATTTGGGACTGCATTTCGGAGGGCAGGATTACGCCTTGGCGCAGTTTTTCTTCATGTGTTCGGGGAATCCAGATGTCCAAGGCGGTTTCCCGGCCGTTTTCGTCCCGCGCGAACGCGGTGCCGCCTTCCATGACGCGGTATTCGCCGCCGCTGCGGATCACATGAAAGCGCAAACGGACGGGCAGGGCGCGCAGCCCTTTTTCCGTCAGAACGGGGGAAACCGAAGCGAGGACGCGTTCTTCCGCCGTGAACAGTTCGGGGCGTTCGTTCAGCTCTTCCGCGCCCGGCGTTACGGGGCGGCCGTTTATGTCGCGGATGATCAGCTGCGCCGCGTTTTCGGAAACATAGCGGCGTTCTTTGTCCTGTCCGCACCACCATGCCGCCAAAGACGGCAAAAGCATGTCCTTGCCGTTAAAGTATCGGGCGACGCCGTGGATAAAGGCTTTCAGAGCCGGAATTTCCGCCGTTCCCGTGCCGGGCGGGTTGACGACGGCGACTTTGCCCGCGCGCAAGGCTTCAACCAATCCCGCGACGCCCGAAACCGAGCTTCCCGTCAATTCCAACGGATCGCACGAACCGTCGTCAATGCGGCGCAGAATGACGTCCGCCCGCTTCAATCCGTCAACGTTTTTCAGGAACACGCGGTCTTCGCGGACGGTCAGGTCGGACGGGCTGACGACGGATATGCCGAGGGTTCTTGCAAAAAAAGCGTCTTCATAGGAACGCTCTTTTTCCGTTCCGCCTCCCATCAGGACGATGCGCGGCGGCCTGTATTTTTCTTTTGTCGGCGCCGTTTCGGCCAATCGGCGGTAAAACAGGCGGAAAAAATCGATAACGCGGCGCGGGGCGGTTCGTGCGTATATTTTCGGCATGACGCGCGACAGGATCAGGCGGTTTTTGACGATCAGCCTCGTTCCTGTCGGGCATTGCGCGTGATCCGCCGTGACCCAGAACGTTCCGTCGGGGGCGCGTTCAACGTCTGCGGCGTATTCGCTCAGGAATATGCCGTCGGCGGGCTTTATTCCTTTCAGGGCGGGAAAATAGGACGGATGTCCGAATACGACTCCGGGAGGCAGGACGCCCGACGAGATCAGCTTTTGTTCTCCGTAAAGGTCCCGAAGCATTTCGTTCAAAACGGCCGCCCGTTCGGCCAATCCGCGCGCGATCGTTTCGAAATCTTCGGCGGAAAGCATGAACGGGATCGGGCCGCAGACGGCGGGCGCGGATCTGTCCGCGGTTTCCGCCTCCGCAAAGCGGAGCGCCTGATCCGCGTAAAAAGGCAGCTTGTCAAACCCTTCTTCTTCAACGGCGCTGACGAACGTCCGCCAACAGGGGCGGACGGAGCCGTCGGGAGCCAAAAGCTCGTTATATCGCCCCTCGGAGGCCGAAACGGGATAATCGGATAAAAAAGACATGCGCGGCTCGTTGAAAAGTGTCCCGCGCGAAGGCGGGATCTTTGATTCTATTAACGGATTTTTTAATACAAAAACAATAAAAGGAGGTTAATATCTAAAAAGATTTTAAGTTTTTTAGGGATCTTCGGACGATGGCCTTGCGTCAGAACGCCTTGTTTTTCTTTTTTTCCGCCGTTCTTTTTGCGGGCGCTTTCCTGTTGTTTTCCGTTCAGCCGATGACGGCGAAGGTCTTATTGCCGCAACTGGGCGGGTCGCCTTCGGTCTGGAACGTATGCATGTTGGCGTACCAAACGTTGTTGCTGGCGGGGTATGCGTGCGCCGTTTTCGTTCAAAAAAGCGGACGGCCGCTCATTTTTCCTCAAATCCTTTTGATTTGCGCGGCTTTGGCCGTTCTGCCCGTCGGAACGGCGGCGTTTTTTCCTTCCGTCGAACATCCTTCGCGGGATCTGCTTCGTTTTTTGATTTCGGACGTCGGGCTGCCGTTTTTCGCGTTGTCCGCCCTGTCGCCGTTATTACAGGTACGCTATGTCCGTTCGGGCGGCAAAAATCCTTACGCCTTGTATGCCTTTTCAAATGCGGGAAGCCTGTTTGCCCTTTTGGCTTATCCGCTGTTGATCGAACCGTCGGTTTCTTTAAAGGCGCAGCAATTCCTTTGGTCGGCGGGGTTTGCCGTTTATGCCGTTTGCGCCTGCCTTTGCCTGTTCGCGTCGCGTAAGGCGGCATCTTCGGAAAACGCCGATAAGGAAGAAAAAGTTTCGGTTCCGTTTTCAAAAGCGGCGTTTTGGGTCGCGGCGGCCTTCGTCCCTTCAAGCCTGATGTTGGGGGTGACGACGTACATAACGGTGGACATGCCGCCTTCCCCGCTTTTGTGGAGCGCGCCGCTGGCGCTGTATCTGACGGCTTTCATTCTGGCTTTTTCAAAATGGAACAAAGCCGTTTTGAGCGTGTTTTTAAGGCTTCGTCCGCCTGCCGTCATCGTGTTCATCACGATGTACGTTTTATCGTTCCTGTCCCATCGGATGGCTTTGCCGCATTTGACCGTATCGTATGTAATGATGCAGGTTTGTCTGAGCGTTTTGGCGGAAAGCAAGCCGAAAAGCGGCGCTTTGTCCCTGTTCTACCTGTGCGTTGCGGCGGGCGGCGCCTTAGGCGGCGTTTTTAACGGGGCTGTCGCTCCCGTTATTTTCGATTCTTACGTCGAATACGGCCTGATGTTTTTGGCCGCTCTTTTGTTTTCGCCGCGCCGTGCGGGGGAAACCCGCTCGGCTCAAGACGTTTGGCGCGATTTCGCCTTGCCGCTCGGGATATTCTTTTTATCCTTCGGCCTTTTGGCGTTCGCCCATCTGTCGGGATATTTCAACGAGCGCATTGCGGGGATCATCGTCATCCTGATGATCGGAGGGCTGATGAGCGCGACGGCGCGCGACCCGTTGAGGTGCGCTTTGACGGGCGGCGTTTTGATCCTGTTCGGCAGCTATGTTTATTCGCCGCAGAACCCTTATTCCGTTTTTCATGCGAAACTTTTGCAGGAAAGAAACTTTTTCGGCGTGACCCACGTCAGGAAGGAACATTCCTCCAAAGGCGTCAGGACGGTTTTGTTCAGCGGGACGACCCTGCACGGCCTTCAATACGCGTCCCCCGACAAAAAGCGCGTGCCGCAGCTGTATTACGCACCCTCGACGGGAGCGGGAAGCGCGCTTCGCCTGGCGGCGCGAAGGGGCGATAAAAACGTCGCCGTCATCGGAATGGGGGCGGCGGCATTGTCGGCATACGCCGCGAAAGACCAAAAATGGACATATTTCGAAATCGATCCTCTGATCGCGTCTTTGAATAAAGGGCGTCATCCCCTCTTTTCCTATTTTAGGGACTTTACGCCCGATGCCGAAGTGAAAATCGGCGACGGCCGCGTTTTGTTATCACGGGAAAAGGGCAAATTCGACGTGATTGTTTCCGATGCGTTTTCTTCGGATTCCGTGCCGACGCACCTGTTGACGAAGGAAGCGCTGAAAACGTTTTCGGAACGCGTAACGCCGGACGGGTTGATCCTGTTCCATGCGTCGAACCGCCTTTTGGATCTGCCGGCGGTCTTGTCGGCTGGGGCAAAGGCTTCGGGGCTGAAGGGGCTGGAGCACGTTTCGCCCAATCCCGAAGACGGTTCGCCCGTCGTTTGGGTTGCTTTGACGCCTTCCGCAAAAACGGCGGAAGCGCTGAAACGGGCGTCGGAATTGTGGAAACCTTTGCCCGAAGCCGACGCGGGGCTGTTGTGGACGGACGATTACGCCGACGTTCGCGCCGCCGTGAAACGTAACAGGAAACTTCCTTCCAACAACGGATTTTAAACCATGAAACGTTTTCTTATCAAATTGTTGTGCGCTTTCGTGCCTTCTAAAGCGAAACGTCAGGCGATTCGTCGCCGTTTCAACGGAGTGGACGCCTTATTGGGGCGCCACAGCTACGTCGGGTCGAATTTTGCCTGTCCGAACGCGGAAACGAAGATAGGAGCCTTTTGTTCGATTGCGGCGAACGTTATTATTTGCCCGACGCAGCATCCCGTCGGATTTTTAACGACTCATCCGTTTTCTTACCTGCGGGATCATAAGCTGGCGGGGCAGAAGCGCTTCGCGAAATATGTTCATACGAACCCCGCCGTTATCGGGAACGACGTTTGGATCGGTCAGAACGCGGTCGTTATGGACGGCGTGAAAATCGGAGACGGCGCCGTCGTCGCGGCGGGGGCGGTCGTTACGAAAGACGTTCCGCCCTACGCGATTGTCGGCGGGGTTCCCGCAAAGGTGATCAAATACCGTTTTGACGAAGAAACGATCGGGGAATTGCTGCGCCTGAAATGGTGGGAGCTTTCGGACGAAGAAATATTATCCCTGCCCGTTGAGGACGTTCCCGCGTGTTTGAAAAGGCTTAAGGAAATACGCGGAGAAAAGTGATTTAACGGCGTTTTTTCGAGCGTTGTTTCCTGCGGTAGTCCCAAGGCATTTCGAATGCGCAGGCCCAAATGCCTTTTTTTTCTTTTTCCGCGTTCCTTTCGGCGGCGGCGAACTTGCGCGAATAGTGCGTATAGGCGACGGCATGACCGTTTTCAACCATCCAGCGGTTCAGGCTGATTTTTTTACCGTTTCGGCGGACGAAGCATTCTCCGACCAATCGGCCGTAAGAGTCGCGTTCGCGCGCGTCGCAAAAAATTTCGTCGTTCGCGACGAACTTCTTTAGGGCGCGCGCCGCGTCTTTGCCGCAAAAGGTCTTTTTCCCAGCGCATTTGCAGGTTTGAGACATTTCGGGCGCGTCTATGCCCTGCAGGCGGACGCGTTCCGTTCCGACCTTAATCGTGTCGCCGTCAATGATGCGGCTGTCGCCTTCGACGATGAAAAAGCCGAAAGCTCCCAAGATCAGGACGATCAAATATTTGACCTCCCGCCGCGTCAGACCTTTTATTCTGGCCATTTCTTAAGAAATCCTTTACAATGACTTTTTTTGAAAAATATAGACCACGGGGATAAGGGGATGTCAAAAAAAATAATTTTTTTCGCGGCCGCTTTTCTGTTTTCCGCCGCCGCGCGAGCCGACGCGCCGAAACTGTTGCGCGTAACGCCGTCGGGAAAAGAGGTTTCGGAACTCTCGCAGATCGTATTGCAGTTTGACAAGCCGATGACGGCTTTGGGCGATATGGAGCGGGCTCCCGAAAAAGTCCCCGTAAAAATAACTCCGGAAGCGAAGTGTTCGTGGCGGTGGCTGAATACGTCGGCTTTGGCGTGCCAATTGGCCGAAAAAGACCGTCTGGTTCCCGCAACGCGCTACGAAGTTATCGTCGAGCCCGCTTTTACGGCGCTGGACGGCACGCTGACGGAAAAAGGCGGTACATACGTCATCGAAACGATTCGCCCCGAAATCGATCCGAAAAGAGCCTATGAAATGCCTTTGGAAATGAAGGAGCCCCAACGCCCCGTTTGGCGCGTGTCCTTTGCCGTTCCCGTGACGGTCGAAAGTATTGAAAAGCACTTGTTTTTTAAAGTTAAAAACAAAAAAACGCGCGTCACCGCCGTCCGTTTGCCGCAATGGTCCGCGCCGACTTACCAGATTGAAGCCGCCGAAGATTTGGGACGGGGAGTCCCCTATGAAATCGTCTATGAAGCGGGATTTGAATCCGACGGCGCGGGGCCTTTGAAAAGCGAACGCAAGGGCGTGTTGGTCAGCGCGAAGACTTTGCCCGAATTTCGCGTCGAAGGCCTTGAATGTTACGACAAAACGTATAAGAAGCTGACGGTGTCGCCCGAAGAGTCGGTCAAGGCTCCTCCGTCCTGCCGTTTCGGCTCGCCCGTTTACGTCATCCTGAGCGACAGGAGCGTATCCGAATATCAAACGGAAAACGGAGTCAAAAGAATAGATTCGTTTATTCGCGTCACGCCGTCCGCGGCCGTCGGCGACAGGCTGGAATGGTCGGACGAGCGGGTGCGCCTGTCGGGAATGAGGGAAGGCAAAACATATAACGTTACCGTCCTGCCCGGCATCGCGGACAGATGGGGAAACGAACTGGCTTCGGAAACGAAGCTGGCCTTTAAAATTGCCGACCGCGACCCGAATTTGGAAAGCCCCGATTCCGCCGCCGTTTTGGAAGCGGGGGAAAAAACCGACCTGACGGGATATGCCGCCAATTTGGATAAGGCCGAGGTCGAATACAAGGCTTTTTCCGCGGACGGAAGTTTTGAAGGCGTCTATCGCATTCCCGAAATCAACCCGTCCCTGCGCAACGTTCAGTATCCTTTCGACGTCGGCGTCAGGAAAATGCTGAAGGGAAAGTCGGGCTACCTGAAAGGGGAGTATAAAACGGAACCCGCTCTGCCGTTCAAAGCTTCTTTCGGCGTGTCCGTTTCTCCGTGGCAAACGGTGGCGAAATTCGGCCATTTCAATTCTCTGGTTTGGATTGTTGACATGAAAACGGGAAAGCCCGTCGAAGGCGTTTCCGTCCGCGTCGTGCGCGTTGAAGGCAAGGATGCCGCGATCCCCGAAAACGGAGAAACGGTCGCCAAAGCGGAAACAAAAGAGGACGGAAGGGCGGTCTTCGGCGGTTATTCGTCTTTTGACGGCGGCTTTGAAGAATTCGGCGGCTGGTCGGAAAAAACGAAATATTTCCTTATCGCGCAAAAGGGCGGGGAAATGTCCGTCATGCCGCTGACGTATAATTTTTCCGTGTGGGCGCCTTCGTCTGCGTCGGGTGACATTTCCACGACGTAAAACATGTCAACCGACATACAACTGAATACATAGGAGAAA
>CALXYE010000105.1 GCA_944392845.1 uncultured Alphaproteobacteria bacterium | reverse complement strand
CCGTCAATTCGGAAGACTACATTCACCGCATAGGTCGCACGGGGCGCGCGGGAAAAACGGGACGGGCATTTATGCTGGTAACGTCGGCGGATTTTAAAGCGTTGGCGGCAATTGAAAAAATGATCGGTAAAAAGATTGACGAGCTGCCGCGCCCGAACGGCGGAGAATCCCTTGAAGATGAACCGAAGCGCGCGCGCCGTGCCCGCGGCGGCCGTTCGAAGCGTTCCCCTGAAAAAAACGAAGCGTCGAAAACGGCCGAACCCGCTAAAAAAGACGGGCGGGACGGCAAGCCTTCGCGCGGACGCAACGCAGGGCGCAAGCCGATCGAGCTGACGCCGCTTTCTCCGAAAGGCAAGGAAAAGGCTTTTGGCAGCGCCGTTCCCGCGTTCATGCTGGGCGATATCAAACTCTAAGGAGGAAAAATGACGGAAGCGAAGGATCTTGTTTTAAGCGGGCCCTTTTCTTTGCCCGAGGGCGATGTAAAGCGCGCGGTTGTCTTTTTTCACGGCTACGGAGCGAACGGGCATGATTTATACGGGCTGAGTTCGTTTTTGAAATGGTCGTTTCCCGATACGGCGTTCTATTTTCCGAACGCGCCCCAAGCCGTTCCCGGCGCCGAAATCTTCGGCGGCCGTCAATGGTTTGACCTGTCTGCGTACGATCCGTCGCGCATGGTTTCCGATAAGGGAGAGATAGAACGTTTTTGCCGTTCCCTTCTTCCGTTGGTTGAAGAAGCCCGCTCATATACGGCGCGTTATGTTGATCAGGTTCGCGAAATTCACGGGCTTGACGCGGCGCATACGGCGCTTGTCGGATTTTCGCAAGGCGGGATGACGGCGCTTTACACGGCGCTGAAGTATCCCGAAAAAACGGCGGCGGTTGTCGGGATGTCCGCCGTTCCCGTCGTTTTTGACGATAAGGTTTTTCCCGTTTCCGACGTTGTTTCCAAACCGGACGTTACCCTGATCCACGGCGATGCCGACGACGTCGTGCCGCTGGCCGCTTATCGGGTCAACTTGGAAAATATGGATAAGGCGGGCGTTCCCGCGCAAGGTTTCGTTGTCGAAGGATTGATGCACGGCATTGACGAAACGGCAATGTTCCATTTGAAAAACGCGTTGCGCGCGGGCTTTAAGACCGAATAAAAAAACGGATTTTTAAAAAAAGCCCCTCGCTGTCGGGGGCTTTTTTGTTTTATAGTAAATAATCTCCGCTTTCCCCGTTTCGGAAAGGTATTTTTAACGAAATAGGGGCAAAATCGAAGAATGGAAAAAAGTATGCCGAACGCGAATAAACGCCGCACACAGCCTCAAACGCCCCCGAAACAGCAGACTTCCGGCGGGGCGAGGGTGGATCGCGCGACGCAGTTCATGTGGTTGTCAAGGATATTCGGCGTGATCTGCTTCGGGCTTGTCGGCGTTGCGACGATGCTGGCTTTGTCGCTGATTCACCTGACTTCGGAAGCCGAAGCCAACGCGATGCTGGTGTCAAAGCCGACGTATTCCGAAAATCTGGCGTACTTTGAACCGTTGCACGTTGATATGCCGACAATGGACATCCTGGCCGAAATGTTTGTTCGCCAATATATTTCGGCCCGCAATACCGTGTGGAAGAACGCAAGGGAGATGAATACGATGTGGGGGCCGGGCGGCGTCGTGGCGTATATGTCGGCGCCGAACGTGTACACCAGCTTTTGGAACCGGGAGGCAAGAAAATATTTCAGCGGAGAAGAGGATAAGCCTCCCGTGGTAACCGTCGAGCCCGACATCAAAAGGATTATTAAGGAAGGATGGAACAGCTGGCAGATATTTTTTGATACCCGAACGATGCGCAGCCCCGTGGAAGAACCGATTATTGACCATTGGATTGCGACGATACAGTTCAGGTACTATCCTTCGAATTATCTGATGGCTCCGCGCCTGAGGAATCCGTTGGGCTTTACGGTGACCCAGTATCACAGGGCGCGCCAGAAACGTTGAGAGGAGAAAACGATGACAGGAAGATCAAAGCGGATAAAAACGGCCCTTTTGGTTTTCGCATTATGTGCGGCGGCGGGCGCCTGCGGTTCTATTTTCGAACAGGAACCCGTCGGCATCGGTCCCGATATGTCCGAACTGAAGCGTTCGCCGTGCGCATGTCTGCAGCTTGATTTGAAGCCCGGCCTGCCCGAGTGGCTGGTCGGCTGATTTCGCAGAATAAGGGAAAGCCATGCCAAGACCCGCAAGACAAGTTGCCAAGGTATCTTCTTCCGCGCCCGCCAACGCCGTAAACGCGGCGGCGGCGAACGCGGCATCTTTGGTCGATAAGGCGAAACAAAAGGTGCCGCAAATGGCGGAAGTGTCGGAACTGTCCGTCGACGTATTGCGCGAACGCCGCTATTTGTGGACGGCGCGCGCGTTCGCGATCGTTTCCGCGGTGGCGTTGTGCGTCAACTTCGTCTTGCTTTTGGCAATCGGCAACATGATGCCCTTAAAACGCGTGGAACCGTATCTGCTGACGTTCCAAAACAAAGAGGAACAGGTCGTCAAAATCCGTCCGTTAAGCAAAAATCTGGCGGCGGAGGACGTCATTTCCGAAGCGATGATTCGCCAGTACGTTCTGTTGCGCAACACGATGGTGGCCGACGTTGACGAAATGGCGTTCCGTTGGGGACAGGAAGGTCCCATCCGTTGGATGTCGTCAAACGCGGTCTATAACCAATTTGCCAAAACGATCAAGGATTGGCTGTCGCGCATCAAGCTGGAAGGCCTGACGCGCGAAGTGCGCATTGAATCGGTCGTCAGAAACCAAAACATTTGGTTTGTGTACATTATTACCAGAGACATGCTTCCCGAAGCGGAAGAGCCCGCCATTTCCAGATGGCGCATCAAACTGGCGATCCGCTTTTTTGCTCAAAACCAAAACGAAGTGAAATACATTGACCGTTTGAAAAACCCGCTGGGCTTCTCGGTCGAAGGGTACTCCATTGAAAGCGCTAACGAATAAAGAGGGTGGAACAGTGCGTAATATCTTGAAAATATGGGCTTCGGCCTTGATCTTATTCTCGGGAGCATATGCCGGCGAAGCCCTTGCGCAGCAATCGGCCGCCCGCGAGGCGATGGACGCTTCGATCGCCCAAAGCAACGGGCAGTATTCCGAAATGGACATGAGTTATATGTCTTCGCTCGGAATGCAGCAAAAGGCTTGGAATAATCCGACGGAGCATTTGGGCGAAGGACAGACGAAACCCGGCTATTCCAAATATTATTGGAAACCCGATCTGGTTCTGCCCCTTCGTATTCGCGAAGGCATGGTCACGCTGATCAATTTCCCGTCTTGGGAGCTTTTGGAAACGGTGTGGATCGGCGCCCAAGAAGCCTTTTCGGGACAATTTCCCGCGCCGAACGCCCTTTTGGTTCACGCGAACAGCGGTTTTTTGGGCGTTGACAGCAATATGATCGTTTTCGGGCGTTCGGGGAACCGTTACGTCTTTTACCTCAGAAGCGAAACGTACAATACCGACCGCATCACGAATTCCGTCGTTGACATCATCGTGAACGACGTGAACCTGATTCCCGACGAAACGGGCAGGACGCCCGTATCTTCGGGAACGGCGACGCCCGGCGGTGCGGCAACGGCGGGATTGTCCCGCAGCGCGGCTTACGCAGGCATGACGGGCAGTCAGAAAAAAACGATTCAAGATGCCGAGGGATGGCTGGAAGATCTGCCCGTTGATCCCGAAAAACTGCGCTTCGACATTGATATTTTCGCTCCTAACCCCGAAGATATGGAGCTGGCGCCCGAACGCGTATGGCGCGACGACATCTTTACTTACATTGATTTGGGACCGAAAGCCCTTTCCATGTTACAGCGTCCGATCGTCAACCTTTTGTTTCAGGGCAGCGAAGTGCCGATCGGCTTCAGAACGCGCGGTCCGAACGGCCGTCTGATCGTTGTTGAAGGCATCGGCGATCTGATCCTGCGCAACGGGCGGCGTATTTTGTGCCTGAAGATTCGCAAAGATCCCGCTTACGGTACGGAATGGGTCGAATACGAACCTTCCGTCCAGCCGGCGTGGTCTCCCGGCCCGATGATAACGACGCCCGTCGGTCCCGCAGGCGCGGGCGGCGCAGGCATGACGGGCGGCAATGCTTATGCTTCGGGCGGCAGCGCGTTCGGAGCAGGCGGCATTCATCCTCAGGGCGGCGCCTTTACCTCTAATTCCTTTGCGAGCGGAGCCGCAGGTTACGGTTCTTCGTCCGCAGGCGGGGCTTTCGGCGTTCGCAACGTCGGCGTTCCGCAGGAAAACATCGCTATCGAGCTTGGTTCCGACAGCGAAATGGCGGCTTTGGAGCGCAAATGGGACAACATTTCCCGCAAGAACAGGGATCTGTTGTCGGGCTTTGATCCGTATTTCTCGGTCGATACCGTCGCCGAGGGCGAGGCTCGCGACCTGTTCCGCCTGAGGATCGGGCCGATAGAAAGCATTAAGGAAGGCGATAAGCTGTGCAACCAGCTCGGTCGCCGCGGCGTAACTTGCATGGTCGTACGGACACAATGAACGAAGAATTACTCAGCTCGTCGGATCAATACCTCAGGAAATCCAACCGGATGCTCCTGATCATCGGGATCATCGCTTTTTTGGCGTTCCTGACGGGTGTGATCGTCCTGTTGAGCGGAGAAGAACAGCAAAAGGAAGATGCCAAGGTAACGATCGGTAGTTCGGCGGAAAGCTCGACGAACGTTTTGGGCGGTACGGGCGACAGATTCAATATGAATATGCCCGAGGAACAGCCGACGTCGGGCATCCGCGTCGTGGCAACGCCCGAAAAATTGGTGTTTGACCAGGTCGTCTTGGGCACCGAAGCCGAAGGGACGATTACTCTTTCGGCGTCTTCGGGGCGCGTCGGCATCGTGTCCGTCGAATTTGAAGACAAACAGCCCGACGGTTTTACGCTGGAAAACAAATGTAAGGAAAACGAAATTCTGACTCCCGACGCGACGTGCAACGTTGTCGTTCGTTGGGAACCGAAAACGGCGCGGACGTTGAGAAGCAACCTGTCCGTGCGCTGGCGGGACGAAAGTTTCGGCATTATCGGGAAAAAAGTCATCGTTCCCGTTTCCGCCATGGCAATCGATACCAGTTTATGCGGCGTTTGCGATGAAGCGCCCGAAGGCGGCGGCAGCGTTCTGGACAATTTACGGAAAAAAGGGCGCGTTATTTTAGGCCCTGACGGGAAACCCATCGGTTACGCGGACGAAAACGGCAACGTATACGGCTTGGACGGCAAAAAAATCGGTACGTTGCGCGACGACGGCACCGTCGTTGACGATCAGGGATATACGATCGGCGTTGCCGAAGCTCAGCGGATCGCGTTGGGGCCGAACGGCGAGGTTATCGGGACGATTCTGCCCGACGGACGGGTGATTGACGCGAACGGACGTTTAATCGGTTATGCGTTGCCCGACGGGACGATCGTTGACGAAAACGGCAACGTGATCGGTTCGGCGGTAACGACGGGCATCGCGTATGATAAAAACGGCAATCCGATCGGACGCGTTTTGCCCGACGGGCGCGTCGTGAACGACAAGGGCGAACTGATCGGCTATTTGAATCCCGACGGAACGATCGTCGATACGAACGGCAACATTATCGGTTCCGTTATGCCGCAGGGAGCCGTCGTTGACGCTTCGGGGCGGACGTTGGGCATAGTTATGCCGGACGGCAGCGTTGTGGACAAGGACGGCAATATTATCGGCAGAGTTTTGCCGAACGGTCTTGTCGTTGACAGAGACGGCAACATCATCGGTCGCGTGATCAAGCCGGGCTTGGCGATCGGACCCGGGTGCAAATTGTTAGGACACGTCAGTACGGACGGTACGGTCATGTCCTCGAACAGGACGATCGGACGCCTGACGTCCGCAATGACCATCGTTGACCTGTCGGGTAATCCGATTGGCGGTTACGTTCAGGAAGGGCCGCTTTTGGATTGGAACGGCCGCATCATCGGTAAAGTAGATCCCGAAGGCCAGCCCGTCAGCTTTAAAGGCGATGCTTTGGGATGTCTGACGCCTGACGGCACGGTGTTAAACGACGATAACGAGATCATCGCTTCCGTTCTGCCCAAAGGGAACGTTGTCGGTCCGCGTTGCGGGCTGATGGGGCGCGTCATGCCCGACGGCAGCGTCGCGGGACAGGTCGAAGGGCGTATCCTGCCCGACAACACGTTCCTGACGAAAGACGGGGTCATTGCAGGCGCTTTGATGCGTAACGGCGTGGCCGTCGGTCCGGGATGCAAAACCCTGGGGTATGCGAACCTTGACGGCGACGTTGTCAGCACGCGGGGCGAACGCGTCGGCTGTCTGACGGCTTCGGGCGACGTTTTGAATGACGATATGGTTTCCGTCGGCAGGATGTTCGATACTTCTACCGTCGTTTCTATGGACGTTATTTTTATTGGCATCGTTGACGATTCGGGTAAGGGGATCAACCGCCGTTCCGAAGTTTTGGGATGTATGGATCCCTATAAACTGAACGTTACGGACAAGAACGAACCGTTGGGCGCTTTGATGCCCAAGGGCGGCGTTATTGACCGCGAAGGCCGTTCAATCGGCGCGGTCATGCCCGACGCGACTGTCGTCAATGCCAAAGGCGCCGTTATCGGCAGGGTGGCTCCCGATAAGTATGTAACCGATATGGGCGGGCAGATTATCGCCCGCGTCGCTCCGTACGACGGCGTTCCCCTGAAGGCCGCCTGTACGCCGCTCGGCCGCATTTTGATTGACGGGCGTTTGGTCGATTCCTCCTTTAAAAGGACGGGATACGTTCAAATGAACAATACCGTCGTCGATATGAAGGGGAATTTTGCGGGTCGCGTTGCGTTCGCCCGTTCGGGCATCAGCGCGAAAAACGAATATCTGGGGCCCGTTGACGATACGGGTACGATGTATAACGACAAAGGCGAAAAGATCGGCTGTCTGCGTCCCGATAACCTGCTTGTTACGGAAGACAACCGCTTCTTGGGGACGCCTTTGGCGGAAGGTATGGCAATTGACGAAACTTCCGCTTTAAAAGGACGCGGCAACTCGGTCGGCGTCGCGCAAAACGTCGCGGGAACGGAAACGATCGGTAAAGTCGCCGCAACGACTTACATCCAAGACGAAGAAAAGAAGATCATCGGCGGTATCCTGCCCGTTGCCGCAGACGTGTTCGACATAGAAAACAGCAATCTGATCGGACGCGTTCTGCCCGATGCGACGGCTTTGGACATGCGCGGCGGCTATTTGGGCAAGCTGCAGCTTCCCGACGGTAGCGTCGTTGACCGCAACGGAAAGGTTGTCGGCCGGATATTCGTCGGCATGCGCCAGGTCATCGGCCCGAACGGAGAAATATTGGGCGTCCTTATGCCCGACGGCAGCGTCGTGGACGCTTCGGGTCGGGTGATCGGAAAAGCGGACGTCAACGGACGGGTTGTCGATCTTGAAGGCAAGGTTATCGGCGAGGTCATTCCCGTCGGCAAAGCTATTTTGGGGCCTGACGGAAAAGTTATCGGATACGTCGGCGCAAACGGCGAACTGGTTGACGCGGACGGCAATCCGATCGGCATGAAGGGCGCGATTGTTCCTGACAGGTTCGTCGGGCGTCCCGTGTACGGTCCTGACGGAACGCTTTTGGGCTATGTGGGCGAAGACGGCCTTGTCAGGGATGCCGACGGCAACGTGATCGGCCGCGTTTTGGCGGACGGCAGCGTCGTCGATTCCGACGGCAACGTCATCGGGCACGTCGCGCCCGCGGATATGGTCGGCCGTCCCGTGTACGGTCCGAACGGCGAGCTTTTGGGCTATGTGGGCGAAGACGGTCTTGTCAGGGATAAGGACGGCAACGTTATCGGCCGCGTCATGCCCGACGGGACGGTTGTTGATAACGAAGGCAACGTCATCGGCCAGGTCAAGCCCGACGCTTCTTTGATCGGAAAAGCCGTGTACGGTCCGAACGGCGAGCTTTTGGGCTATGTGGGCGAAGACGGTCTTGTCAGGGACAAGGACGGTAACGTTATCGGCCGCGTTTTGGCGGACGGAACGGTCGTCGATATGAACGGCAACGTCATCGGGCAGGTTGAAGCGCCCGCGGATATGGTCGGCCGTCCCGTTTACGGTCCGAACGGCGAGCTTTTGGGCTATGTGGGTAAGGACGGTCTTGTCAGGGATAAGGACGGCAACGTCATCGGCCGCGTTCGGGCGGACGGAACGGTTGTCGATATGGACGGCAAAGTCATCGGCCAGGTTGGCGCGTCAAAGGCTTTTGTCGGTAAGCCCGTTTACGGTCCGAACGGCGAGCTTTTGGGCTATGTGGGCGAAGACGGTCTTGTCAGAGATGCCGACGGCAACGTCATCGGCCGCGTTTTGGCGGACGGAACGGTCGTTGATATGAACGGCAGGATTATCGGCAAGGTTGCGGGAAGCTATGCGGCGGGCGGACAATTCATCGGCGCCGACGGAAAAATGATGGGATATACCGTTTCGGACGGTTTGGCGCTGAATTTTGAAAACGCCGTTTTGGGGGCGATCAATTCCGAAGGCACCGTCACGAACACGGATAAGAAGGAAATCGGCCGCCTGACGCCCTATGACGCGGTTGTTGACAATCTGAACAGAGTGATCGGAACGGGCATCGTTAACGGCGTTCCCGTCGGGCGTTCCTGCAAGCTGTTGGGGTCGGTGGCTTCGGACGGCACCGTCCGCGCAAAAAGCGGGGAATCGATCGGCCGCATTTCTTTTGACCGCGGCATTTTGGACGCGAACGACAGCTTAGTCGGTACGGTTGTGTCGCAAAGTTCCGTGATTGACGGTCCGTGCAAGATCATCGGTCAGATGGGATCCGACGGCAAAATTACCGATACGAAGGGCAACGCGCTGGGGTGCGCGACGTTTGACGGTACGGTAACGGATGCGAACGGCAAGCGCGTCGGCCGCCTGATTCAAAAGGGCGAGACCGTCGGTTTTGACGGTCAGGCGATCGGCAACGTTGTCGCAAACGGCGAGGTGTTGGACGATCAGGGACGCACGGTCGGCTGCTTTACGACCGAGGGCGCCGTCGTTGACAAGAAAAACAAGCTTGTCGGCGTCAGTTCGGCTTGGAAAAACGTCGTGAACATGCAGGGCAAGATCGTCGGGCGTCTGATCGGCGGAAAGTACATTGTCGAACCGACATCGGGAACTTCCGTCGGCATGCGTTCCGAAGCGGGCGACATGACCGACAAGGCGGGTAAAAAAATCGGCGTGATCGTTCCCTACGGACGCCGCGTTATTGCCAGAGACGGCCGCATCGTCGGTTCCGTTTTGCCGTCGGGCAGAGTAGCGACCGACGATTTGAAGGAAGTCGGTTACGTTACGGCGTCTATGCGGGCTTTGACGGATGACCGCAAGTTCTTGGGGCGCGTCGTTCCCGTCGGAGAAATGTGTAAAAACAAGGACGGCGACGTCGGCCCCGTGCATTTTGACGGAACGATCGTCAACGAAAATAAGGAAGTTTTGGGGCGCCTGCTGGCGGACGGTCGCGCATTGGGCAACGACGGCAAGGAATTGTGCCGCATCACTTTGATGGATACGCAGGATGATTCTTCGGCGGTTCAGGCCTTTGTCGGAAAGGCCGTTTACGGTCCCGACGGGAAGCTGTTGGGCTATGTCGGCGCCGACGGCTACGTCCGCGACGCGAACGGCAACATCATCGGACAGGTCATGCCCGACGGAACGGTCGTTGATGCGGGCGGCAACGTGATCGGACAGGTCGGCGCGCCCGCGAACATGGTCGGGCGTCCCGTGTACGGCCCTGACGGAAAACTGTTGGGCTATGTCGCAGAAGACGGGCTTGTCCGCGACGCGAACGGCAACGTGATCGGCCGGGTTCGCGCGGACGGGACGGTTGTCGATATGGACGGCAACGAAATCGGCAAGGTTCACGTCCTGCCGCCCGCGAACATGGTCGGGCGTCCCGTGTACGGCCCCGACGGAAAACTGCTGGGCTACGTTGACAAAGACGGTAACGTCCGCGACGCGAACGGCAACATTATCGGTCGGGTTCTGCCGGACGGAACCGTCGTTGACCTGAACGGAAAGCCGATGGGACAGGTTGCTCCCGCCGCGAATATGGTCGGACGCTCCGTGTACGGCCCGAACGGGGAACTGCTGGGCACGATCGGAGAAGACGGGCTTGTCCGCGATGCGAACGGCAATATTATCGGCCGCGTTCTGGCGGACGGGACGGTCGTTGACATGGACGGCAACGTCATCGGGCAAACGGCACCCGACGCCGCTTTGGTCGGCAAGGCCGTTTACGGCCCCGACGGAAAGCTGTTGGGCTATGTCGGAGAGGACGGACTCGTCCGTGACGCGGACGGCAACGTGATCGGCCGCGTTCGCGCCGACGGTTCCGTTGTCGATATGAACGGCAACGTTATCGGTTATGTCGAACCTCCCGCCGACGCCGTCGGACAGCAGGTATTCGATAAAAACGGGAAACTGTTGGGGACGGTCGGCAAAGACGGCTTCGTCCGTGATGCGAACGGCAACATCATCGGGCGCGTTTTGCCCGACGGGACGGTCGTTGATCTGAACGGCAATGAAATCGGCAAAGTTTCCATGCCCGAAACGGTCAGGGCGGCGATCGGCAGAGACGGCAAGTTCCTGGGGTTGGTCGGCGCCGACGGTTACCTGCGCGACAAGGACGGCAATATCATCGGCCGCGTTTTGCCCGACGGTACGGTCGTTGACATGAACGGCAACGTGATCGGATCCGTTTTGGAAGGCGAAGCATTGCGCGACAAGGACGGCAACATCATCGGCATTATCATGCCTGACGGCCGCGTTATGGATCTGAACGGCGTTGAGATCGGCAGAATTGATGCCGACGGCAATATCGTTGATGCCGACGGCAATTTGATAGGGACGTGGAAGGGCGGAGAATTTGTTTCTCACGGCGACGCGTTGAAACCCCGTTTCGTCTTTGATAAAAACGGCAAAAAGATCGGTATTGTTCTGGCGGACGGCACTGTCGTTGACGAAGACGGCAACATTATCGGCGTTGTCAATGAGGACGGAGAGGTTGTTGATTCCGACGGCAACGTCATCGGTTACGACCGGGATCCGACGTTGCCGGACGTTGCCGAAGGGAAAAAGGGCAAAGGCCGAAAGGGGCGTGACGTTTCCGTCATGGGACGTTTTGATCCCGATGCGTACGGCCAGTACAGAAAAGATCTCGGCGCCGGCGGCGGAGAAGGGCGCGGCGAACGTTACGATCCCGTGCGCATGGCTCAGTTGCAGGCGATGCAGATGTCGCGCCGCCGCACGATGACGATGGGCGTTTTGGGGACGGTTAAATCGCCGCAGCAAATCGAACAGGAACGTTTGGCGAAACAAAAGAAGAGCTCGGGTTGGGAATCTCAGACCGTTCAAAAAACGATTTCTTCCTATCGCGTCGATATGGATCGCATGATTTTGGCGGACAAGGCGATTCCTGCGGTTCTGGTGCGTTCTTTGGATTCGCGCTATCCTGACGTTCCCGCTTCGGCGATCGTCGAACGCAACGTTTATTCCGAAAGCGGGCGTAAGATTATTATTCCCGCGGGCAGCCGTCTGATCGGCGAACTGAACTCGAGTACTGACGGCGGCTCAACCGTTGCGACGAAGTTGGAAATTTCCTGGAAGCGTTTGATTCGTCCCGACGGCGCGGCCTTCTTCTTCCAGGACGAAGGCTATTCGGGCGACGCCCAAGGACGCGGCGGCGTATCGGCCTATCTTGATTTGCAGCTGATCAAGCGTTTCGGTATGCCGACGCTGTCTTCCGTCATTTCATCGGCGATTTTGTATATGTCGGCTTCCAACGAGGAACCGACGCTGTCCAGCGACGGCGAAGTGGCTTTGAGCGAACGTCAGGAAGCGGCTCAGGACGCGCGTACGAATTTCTCGGACAATATGGATCAGATGTTCCAAGCGGTTTTGGATGACTTAGGCAAACTTGCTCCCGGTGTCTATGTGCCGTCGGGAACGCGCATTACCGTTTTCGCGAAAACGGACTTGTGGCTGAGGAGCGAGGAAGATCCTCCCGAATCAACGCTTGAAAAAGGCGATACTTTGATTGACAATAATCCTAACGACGGCGACGGCGGCAGTCTGACCGCAGATTCCGGCGAAGGCGGCGGGACTGCGGGAAGTCCCGAAGATCCGAACGCTCCTCCTCCCGCGGCGTATTCGCCCGACCAGTTGCAACAGCAGCAACAGGTCTATTACGGTCCGGGCGGAGCGTACATGGCCGGCGGACAGCAACAGACGGGTCAATCGAACCAAAAGGGCGGCAGTCAGCTGATCGGACAACAGCCCGTCGGAGCATATCCTCCGTACGGCGGATATCCGGCTCCCGCCTACTATTATCCGCCCGCGGCGGCTTCGGCGCAACAACGCCGCCCTGCGGCGACGGTTCAGACGGCGCCTCAGGCTCAAACGTCGTCAGGTTCGGGAGCTTCGGGACAGTCGTCTGAAGATCCGGTTCCCGAGTTGTTTTAACAAAAGGAGTTAAAACGGTGTCAACAAGCGCTTTTAAAGTGTTGGAATCGACGCTGAGGTACCTGTCCTATTGGTATGAACAGGATAACGTCGAAGAAGTCGCCATTAACCGCCCGAACGAAATCTGGCTTCGTTTGCGCGGGCGTCGGGCGTATCCGTGGGCATGCCAGCAGGACAATAACCTGTCCAGAACGTATTTGACCGATATCATGCATATCATCGCGAATACGTATGAATTGCCGTTTGATCCCGAACAGGGGTCTCCCGCCGTTTACGCGACGCTTCCCGGCGATCACCGTTTTACGGGAATCGCGGGGCGCAACGTTATGTATGACAACGAAGATCTGACGGGCGGCATTGCCATGTGCGTCCGCGTCCATTCCGACGACGTGAAATTCGGTTTGGGCGATTACGGCCTGAAGGCGGGAGAACGCCTGCAAAAGCTGAATAAGCTGAAAGAAGTCGAAAACCCCGAAGATCCTTACGAACGTTTGATTCTGTCGATTAAGCGCGGCGACCATATTTTAGTCAGCGGCGCGACGGCAACGGGTAAAACGACGTTTCTGAATAACCTGCTGACTATTTTGGATATTCACAAACGCGTGATTACGATTGAAGATACGCGCGAACTTTTGGTTCCGCATCCGAATCACGTCCATTTGGTTCTTTCCCGTACCGAACAAACGAATACGATGACGTATCCGAAACTGATTGACCTGGTCGTGCGTTTTACGCCCGACGCGATCATCGGCGGCGAAATTTCAACGGCGAACGCGGGGGCTTTGTGGGAATTGATGGGATCGGGGCATGACAACTGCTTCGCCACGATTCACGCCGAAAATTCCGAAGCGGCGTACAAGGCTTTTACCGACCGTATCCTTCATTGTTATCCGACGATTGACCGCGAAAAAACGATTGCGGAAATGCACGACAAGTTGCGCGTCGTGCAAATCAACCGTCAGGGAAACATCCGCGCGGTTACGGAAGTGACTTAAAAATTAAGCACGGCGGGAAACGCTTGCTTCCGTCCGTCAAAAAAGCCCTTCATTGCGAAGGGCTTTTTATGTTTTGCCGTTCAACCGACGGCAACTCTGAGAAATTTGGCGGCAGTATCGCATTTCGGGTTCGGGATACAAAGATGCCTTACGCAAACGGCGTCCGTACAAGTTATGTTCAACGCGAAGCGGCGCATACCCGTATCGCGTTTGTTCCAAAGCGCGGGCGAAGGCGAAACGCCGTGAAGTCAAAACACTTTGCCGGGGAAGTAATGTTAAACGGAGCGACAAAACGCCGTTCGTGAAGCCGCGCTTACAATGCGGCGGATTCTTTTTATGCTTTATAAAAAAACAAGCGGCAGGCCGTTGCTCGGAACGTGCGGCGTGTGTTATCGCGCGATGGCGGGCGAAGTTTAAATAAAGGTTGAAAGCGTTAATGAAAATCCCCCGCATTTCGCGGGGGATAGGGGCTTTTTAAACGTTGTTTTGCGTCGGGGCGTCGGCGTGTTTTTGGCGTTCTTCCTCGGCTTTTTGCTGTTGTTCCTCTATGCGCCGCTTGCTTTGTTCGTTCAGGCCGCGCGCTATGTTCATATTGATGTTAATCAGCGTGTCCAGCGCTTCCGGAGACGGCTTTGCCGTTACGGCGAACGTTTGCTTAAAAATAAAGGTCGCAAGGTTAACGATATTTTGTTTGACCTCAATCGGCAAAGGGTTTGATTCGTCGCATACGTCCGTGACGAAAATCGTCCACAGCTTTCTGTTGAGATCCAAGGCTTCCTGAAGTTCCGAAGACTTTTCATCCCAATGTTCCTTGATGTTGTTTAAGCGAGAAGCCGTGCGGACCAAAGCCCTTGCTTCCAGTTCGTTTTGCGGCTGTGCGGACGTTTCGGCCGCTGCGTAGGGATTTATCGTCATGCGGGGAGGTTCTCCTTCGTAAAAAACACGTTATTTTATCCTAAAACGTATGAAAAAGCAAAATTCTCTGTTAAATTAGATGTTACGGTTAACAGGTTAAAGATGAGTTGAAAAAATGGAAGAAACAGAAAAACAAGCGGCCTGGGAAGGCGAATTTTACCGCGATATGGTAACGTACCGCTTTATCGATTTATCGGCTTCGGCGCTGGAAGCGGCTTTTGAAAATGATGACGGACTGGCGGATAAGTATGCGGACTGGATGAACGGCCTTGATGAAAAGGCGGAGGGCGGGGAAGAACCCAAGCCCGTCATGCTGTCCGAATTTGAACCCGACGACGGTTCCGACGTCCGCGTTTACGCCGTTCCGAATCAAGGGGAATTTTTCGTTTTGTTTAAAACGGAGGATTTTGAAACGTCAGTTTCGTTGTCGTACGACGCGGAACGGATGGATATCGGCGTCGCCCGAATCGCGAAATTTGCCGGCGATACTTCCGCGGCGCTCGCCTGGGCGGAGGCTTTTAAAGCGATGCTGGACGATATGCTTGTTTCTCAAATGCAGGGCGGAGAAGAGGACGAAGAAGAATGAGAAAACTTTCCGCTTTGCTTTTGGCCGTTCTGGTCGGAACGGCCTTGCCCGCCGCGGCGCAACAGAAAGCGAAACTGCCTTATCCCGTAAAAACCTGCGGCGGTCCCGAAGCCAGTATCGATACGCCGATGCGTGTCGCGGGATTTACGGATTATGCGCCTTTTTTGTGGATCAAATATGATCCCGACGCCAAAAAGTTTCATGAATATTCGTATCACGGCTTTGTGGCGAAACCTTTTATGGCCGCAATGAAGGACATGGGGATCATTTACGTTCGCGCCCTGAATTTTAAGGATTATGACGACGCCCTTTTGGCCGCGAAGAACGGTAAGCTGGACATTATGATGACGACGTATTTCCAAGGTAAGGAAGAAGCCGTCGCGGATTATGTATATCCGGCTTATTTCGGAAACCACATGGTTGTCGTTTCCCGCGCGGATAAAAAGATCGTCGTGAACGATTTTTCGGAACTCAGCGGCATGTTCGGCGTTCTGCGCGAAGAGGAAGGCGTTGAGCCTCTGATTCGCGGTTTGTTGCCGAGCGATACGAAGATCAAAGTCGTCAAGGGGGCGAAGGAAGCCTTCAGAACGCTGATGTCGGGAGAGGCCGATTTCATGATTACCAGCCCGTATGCCGCAGTGGCGGAGGCGCGTCGTTTTAAAATATGGAAGGATGTTTATATCGGTGAAAAGTCAATGCGTCTGGTGCAGCTGTTTACGTCTTTTTCCAAGCGTTCCAGATGTCGCGTGTTTAAAAGGACTTTCGCTCAGGAATTCATGAAGTACTTTAAGGACCCTGCGGAACGCGAAAAGATGATGCAGGCCGCCATTGACGAATGGGTTGAACTGCATAAGGACGAGCCGCCTTTGGAATATAAGAAGCCCGGCGCGAACGAAGCGCCGTCCGCGCCCGTTCAGGCTCCCGCCGCCGCGCCGACTCCCGCTCCCGTCGGGGGATGATAAAAAAAGAGAGCCGAAAGGCTCTCTTTTTTTTCGGAAACTTGTTTCCTGCGTTTTACAGGTAATTCAGCAGAGACAACTGGTTGACCTGGGAAATAACCGCATACGAAACGTTAAGGTTTTGTATTTCCTGTAACAACATTGTTACGGCTTCGGTTTTGTCAACGGTTTTGATGTCGCTGATGTAGTTCGTCAGGCTGTTTTGCAACGTTGTCTGGCTTTCTATCGTGCTTTTGACGGTGTCCAGCTTGCTGACGACCGAATATTGGATCGCCGTGATGTCGCCGTTCGGTTCTTTGGAATTCGGCCGAGATTCTAAGGCTTCATCCAACAGATCCAAAGATTCCATAACTCTGTCATAAGCGCGGTTTTCGTCAACTTCGTCCAGCGTTTCCAGAGGATCTCTGGTGTCCAGCAGATTGCCCTGAGCGATGTTGCCCATTGCGCGGAACAGCTTTTCAAAGCCGGAGGATTGAGCGGTAACGTTTAATTCGATCGACGTCGTTTCGTTAATGCGGTGCGTCGTTGAAAGGGAACCGCCCGAATAATACGATTCCGAAGAAACGGACTGGGTCCCCGTCGCGGCGAATTCTTCCGTTTCGCCGTATTTCGGGAAGTTTTCCGTTTTTACGGTCAATGTGTTTCCGTCGTCCGAAATCCCCAAAATCGTATAGTTTCCGTTGTAAGACGGACTGACGTTATCTAAATTCAGAACCGAGCTGACGGGATACGTCCTGCCGATCGTAACGCCCGTACCGTTCGTGATCGTTTGGTCGGCGTTGACGGGCGTTTCATCGGAAAACGTTACCGTTCGTCCGTCCGCGGATACGGATTCGATGTATTTGGCGCCGTTGTTGCCGTCCGCTCCCTGAATGATGATCGTACCGCCCGGTTTCAGGTGCGAAAAAGCGCCGACGACCGTTGAAGACATCTGGTTTTTCGCGGTGCTGAAGGAAATGTTGCCCGTTTGGAGCTCGCTTCCCTTCATCGTATCGGAAATAAAGCCGTGAATGTCCGAATGCGTTTGCAGCGTTACCGTTCCGCCCGTAATGTTTCCGCCCGTCACGGGAGTGTCCGACGAGATTTCCAGCGTTCTGCCGTCGGCGGAAACGTTCTTGACGTACAACGTTTGGACGTTGCCCGCTCCGTCATCCAGAGTGATTGTCTGTCCCGGTTTGATCTTTGCAAAGGTATCGGCATTTGCGGCCGTGATCGTATTGGCGCCCGCGTCAACGGTCAGGTTGTTCGCGCCCGCTTGGATCGTATAAGTTTCCAACACTTCTCCGACGGGGTTCATCGCCGATATCGTGCCTTCCGTCGTGCTTTGGCGGAAGATGACGTCGTCCAAGGCAATACCCGTGCCGTCAATCGATTCTTCGACGACGGGGTCTTCAAAAATGATTCTCGATCCGTCGGGAGAAATCTCTTTGATAACTTTTTTGCCGTTATTACTTGCCGTTCCCGTGATTTCTATTTCTCCGCCCGCCTGCAGGTCAAGGAAGCTGCCCGGCGCGCCGTTCAAAGAATAAACGGCTTCTCCCGTTTCGGGGTCGGTTTCGACGCGGAAGTCCAAAGACGACGATACGCTGAAGCCGCCCAAGGCGCCGCCCTGCACCGTTTCGTCGGCGGCGGGCGTCGCATCTTCAAACGTAACCGTTTTGCCGTCGGCCGAAACGGATTTAATGATTTTTACGCCGTCGTTCGCTCCCGTTCCCGTCAGGGTAATCTTGCTGCCTGCGGTCAGATTTGAAAAGCTGCCCGCGTTGGCGGCGGTCATCGTGTTGTCGGCGGCGCTAAAGGTTATATCGCCCGTCGCCGTGCCGTTGATCGGTGCGCGGACGGTGCCGTTCGCGTTCATTTCAAAGAATTTTTGGGCAAATTCCAATCCGCCCGTTATGTCGTCGGATGTTTCCAGCGAAGAAAGATCCGCCGTCCCGCTTGTCGGGAAGGTAACCATATTGCCGTCAAAAACGGCTTGAAACTCTTCCAACGTGGTGTAGGGAAAATCGACGGGGGGCGTATTGTTTTCGCCGCCGCCGAAAATATAGACGCCGTCGACTTTCGTATTCAGGAAATAAGCGATTTGGCTCATCGCTTCAAACGCGGCGTTTTGAATACGTTGGATGTTTGCCAATTCTTCTTCGGTCGGCATTTCCGGAGGATCAACAGAGTAGTCGGGCGTCATGGCTTTCAGATCTTCGGACGAAAAGTCGCGCAATTCGTTTCTGAAATCCAGCATAACCGTTCGGATGGAATCGATCGCTTCTTCTTGTGCTTCCAGCGTCGTTTGCGTGATTTTGTTCGTTTCCAGAAACTTGGAAGTGCTGTTATATTCGTTTTCCAAGGTCAGCAAACGGTACGTCGTTAAGCCGTACTTGTCATAAGAATTATAGCGCTGTCCCGTCGTCGCCTGATAGCTGGCGTCGTTGACGCGCGACTGGGTCGTGCGCATGCGGGACATGTAAAGGTTATAGGAAGCCGTCGTCGGGACTCTTGTTACCATTGTTGCCTCCTTTAAATCATGTTATCCAAAATTTCCAGCAGGGCGACGGCGGTGGACATGGCCTTTGCCGCGGCGCTGTAGGAGCGTTCGTACATCAAAAGGTTCGCCAGCTCTTCGTCCAAATTGACGCCGCTGACTTCCTGTTGTTTTGAATAGATCGTTTCAACCAGATCGGACTGATAGGTCACCTTGCTGTTGACGGAATTTAAGTCCGTGGCCAGTCCGCTGACGATTGAAGAAGCATAGTCCGCCAGACAGCTTGTCGTTCCCGAAAAACCGCCGGCCGCATCGAATTTAATCGTTTTGGTGAAAACGGCGGTCATTTCGTTCGCGATGCTGTTATCCGTATTGCTGACGAAGTAGGACTGTGTTTCTTCGCTGTATTGAACCGTGCCCGTATTGAGCTTTCCGGGCGTTTTTACGATGTCTTCCCTGACTTCCAGATCGGCGGCGTATCCCGCGCGAGACACGTCAAGCCCCAAAAAGTCCGTCAGTCCGCCCGCGCCCGTTTCCGTGATTTCCATCTGTTCGTTGTTGCAGTTAATAATGCGCAGGCGATACCCCGAACCTTCCTGAACGTATTGAGCTTCGATCTTGCCCTGCAGGTTTTCGTCGGCATTGATTTTGTCCGCGATGCTGCGCAGGTCGTCGCCGACGTTAATGTCAATCGAACCGAAATCAATGCCGTTCGTTTTGTCGGAAAAATGAAGGGTCGTTGTTCCTTTTAAGGGGGGATGAACGCCGTAATCGATGATTTTTGAATCGTAAACGGTGTCTTCGCTGGTTTTGACGATCAGGTCGTTTAATCCGAAGAAGCTCGAAAATCCCTGATACGATTTATCGACCGTTCCGTCGCCGTCGGCGTCGAAACCGATCGTCACGTCCTGCTGTTCCGCGCCGTCCAGATTGGATGCTTCGTCGCGGAACGCCAGGGAATATTCGCTGCTGCCCAGATCAATGGAAAGCTTGCCTTCGTCATTGACGGTAACGGTCGCGTTTTCCAGATGCGGCCCCGTCGCGCCCGTTCTGAGCCAGGCTTGGATCGTGCTGGTCAAAGATCCCGTTTCGGCGGGATGGTCGGCAGAGTTGTGGATCGCACCGCTCGTAAATCCCAGATCGCCCGTCAGGCTGGCGCTGAACGCTTCCTTTCCGTCGGCGTCAAACAGGACGATCTTTACGTCGCCGCCCGAAATCGTGATCTGTTGCAACGGATCGTCGGGACCGGCCGAAGACGTGTCGATGAACGTGCGCGTTCCCGTCATGGCATACCCCATGTTCGGGTAGTTCGTTCCCTTGTTGTGGACTTGGTTCAATTCCTTCGTTAAGTGATACGCCAACTCGTCCAGTTCGTTCTGTTTTTCGGGCAACGTCTTATCGCGCATTTCGATCAGGCCTGCCAGCTCGCCGCTTTTGATTTCTTTCGTGATGTCGAAGGAACCGGCGAACAAACCGTTGATCTGTCCGCCCGAATACGTCGTCAGACTGCCCGTTTGGGAAACCGAGGTATGCGAAACGACGACGGGGTCTTTGTCCAAAAGAGGCTTGCCGCTTTTGGTCATGATGACGGTTTCGCCGCTGGAGCGTTCATAGGTCTGGATGTCCATGATTTCGGACAGGCGGGTAATCAAAAGGTCGCGCTGATCCTTGTAATCGTCGCTGGACGTAACGGCCAGGGCTTCGGTACGCACGATGTCGTCGTTCAGCTTGTCCAATTCGGCCAGGATTTCGGTCGCTTCTTTTGCCAACGCTTCGATTTGCTTATCGACTTCCAGACGGCTGGCTTGTATCTCGGAATTAAGCTTTTGTATTTGGGATAACGCCGTTTGCAGGCTGTTGACCGTTGATCCTTGGGCGTTCAGTTTGTCCGTATCGACGCCCAGGCTTTCAAACGCGCTTTGCACCGAAGAAATGTTGTGCGACAGGGACGACGAGGACGACGGAGACCCCATCAGGTCCTGCAGCCCGCTCAAATAATAAGACTTTACCGAAGAATATTGCAGGATGCCCGCTTCGGTACGCAGGCTTTTCAGCATGTTTTCGTCGATTTGCCGCGTGCTCAGCGCGCTGATGGCGCCCGAGCTTCGCCCGTCGTAAAGGACAAGCGTCGATTGTTTGTAGACTTTTCGGGTATAGCCTTCGGTATTGACGTTCGAGATGTTGCTGGATGTCAGGTCGATGGCGTTTTGCGAGGTCTTTAACCCGTTCAGGGCGCTGTTCATGGCAAGGGACAAAGACATGGCGATGATCCTTTCGTATTCTTGCGTACGCTTAGAGGACTTGGTTAAACGTCAGGGCGGCGGGATTGCCGGCGTCGGTTTCGACCTCTCCCTGCGGGGTGTAAAGAGAGGTGTTTTTGCTTTGCTCTTTGACGTCCTGGACGATCGCGCCCAACAGGCGGGAGGTCGCTTCGATGTTGATTTTTAACAGGCGGGCGTTTTCTTCCGTCAATCCGTTGAGCGTGAGCGCCGCTTTTTTAAACAGGCGTTTCTGCGGGTCGGGCAGGGCTTTTAAAACGTCGGGATGTTCCGAAAAGTAGGCGAACGCTTTTTCATAAGCCTGCGACATATTCGTTTTTTGATCCAAAAGTCCCGAACATTCGGATTGACGCTGCTGTTTCAAAAGCGAATTTTCTTTTTTCAGCACCTTGCATAACTCGCTCATGATCGCCAGCATGGTGTTCAGTTTTTTTTCGGGAAACGCACTCATAACGAGCCTCCGTCGGTTGAGGGGACGCTTTGCAGGGCAGGAGCGGATTCCTGCTGTTTCAAAAGTTGTCCCATGATTTGATCCGTGATGCCGATGCCTCCCGCCTTCGCCATCATTTTTCCGTATTCGTCGATCATCATCGAACGGTATATCTTTTCGGCGTTTCCGCCGCCGAACGTTTCATTGACGGGAACCGTGTCGTACATATGTTCGAACATCTGCGATATAAAAAACGCTTCGAAGTCCCGTACGGCTTCTTTTGTTTTTTCGTCGGCGGGATCGCCTTTGACCTTCGGCGCCTCTTTGTGCGTCAGGACGCTTTGTGCCGTCAGGCTTTCCGAATTCATGATTTCCGTTATGCTCATCACATCACCTCTATTTCGGCTTGAAGGGCACCCGCAGCCTTGACGGCCTGAAGAATGCTGATCATGTCGCGCGGCCCGACGCCCAGAGCGTTCAGCCCGTCAACCAGCTCTTGCAGCGATACGCCGCCCTTCAATATGTTCAAACGGTTGCCCGATTCTTCGTCGACTTCAATATCCGTTCGCGGTACGGTTACGGTTTCCCCCGTCATTGAGAACGGCGCGGGCTGCGATACCTGCGGCGTTTCCGTGATGCGGATCGTCAGATTGCCCTGCGCGATGGCGATCGGGTTGATGCGGACGTTTTCTCCGATCACGATAATGCCCGATTTTTCGTCAATGATGACTTTCGCCGAATTGTCGGGTTCGACCCTTAATTGTTCGATTTCCGTCAGGACTTGGATAATGTTGTTTTTTCTGTCTTGCGGCAGGGTCAGCCGAACCGTTCCCGAATCAATCGTTACCGCCGCCGTCGTGCCCAGATAGGAATTGATTGCCGAGCTGATTCGCGAGGCCGTCGTAAAATCGGGATTTCTTAAAGCGATTTTCAGGGATTTTTGAGCGGCAAAATCGAATTGGATCTCGCGTTCGATAATCGCGCCGTTCGCGATGCGCCCCGTCGTCGGAACGCCTTTGGTAACGCTTTGAGCGTTCCCTTCGGCCGTAAAGCCCGCGATGGCGACCTGTCCCTGCGCGATGGCGTATACTTCGCCGTCGGCGCCGACCAGAGGCGTGACCAAAAGGACGCCGCCCTGCAGGCTTTTCGCGTCGCCCAAGGCGCTGATCGTTACGTCAAAGCGCGTTCCCTGTCTGGCGAACGGGGGCAGTTTTCCCGTTACCATGACGGCGGCGATGTTTTTTGATTTTATTTTGCCGTCGCGGGTGTTGACG
>CALXYE010000104.1 GCA_944392845.1 uncultured Alphaproteobacteria bacterium | reverse complement strand
ATCAGAAATGCGGCGACGGCCCACCCGAAAACCAGCGTTCCGACGGAAACTTCGGCAAAAGCTTCCCATAAGGGATTGTCCGTATTCCACAAGAATACCAAGATGGCCTGCATGCGGAACAGCATTTCCAACACGACCGCCAGCAGGAAAAAGAAAACTCTTTTCAGGAAGGGAGCCGAAAACGCCTTCAAGACGATTTGAGACAGGGAAGGCTCGGGATTGCCGTCGTAAAGGATCTCTTTCAGCTTCGGTTTCGGCATAAAAATCAGCGTTCCCGAAATACGGCACAGGAAAAAGATCAGGAACAGCGTTACCAGCGAAAACAGCGGGCGCGGCAAAACCAAGTAGAACTGATCCACCCAGCTTCCGAACAGATAATCCCAAAAAACGAACGAAAAATAAAAAGCCGTGATGCCCAAAAGGCTCAGGCAGGTGATCTTTAATTTGTGCATAACGTTTGTCATGTCGCAGACATCCTTATCCGTTGACCGTAAAAACTTATTATACGCTTTTTATGCCGCCGTTACATAACAAAATGCGGCGTTTGACCCGTCCTTCGGTTTTAATTCGACGCTATGGCGGCTCCGATAAAGCCTTTGAAAAGCGGATGAACGTCAAAAGCGCGGGATTTGAATTCGGGGTGGAACTGGACGGCAATGAAGAACGGATGATCTTTCAGTTCGACGATTTCGGGCAACAACCCGTCGGGAGAACGCCCCGATACGATCATTCCCTTGCTTTCCAGTTTTTCGGCGACGGTCATGCTGACTTCATAACGGTGGCGGTGGCGTTCGCTGATGAGTCGGGCGCCGCCGTACAGGCGGGACGCCAAAGACCCTTCCCTGAGTTCGCAGGGATAGGCGCCCAGCCGCATCGTGCCGCCGACGTCCGCGTTTTCGTCGCGGGTCATTTTTTCGCCGTTTCGCTCCCATTCCGTCATCAGGGCGACAACGGGCGTGCATTCCTTCGTAAATTCCGTGGAATTGGCGTCGGCGATTCCCAACAGGTGGCGCGCCGCTTCAATTACGGCGGTCTGCATGCCCAGACAAATGCCGAGGAAGGGAACCTTATGTTCGCGGGCGTAACGTTCCGCAATCATCTTTCCCTCGATTCCCCTCGTGCCGAATCCTCCGGGGACAAGAATGCCCCTGACATCCGACAAAACGTTTGCCAGCTCTTCTTCGGAAAGCGTTTCCAGCGTTTCGGATTCGATCCATTTGACGTTGACTTTTGTTTTGTGGGCGATTCCCGCATGAAATATCGCTTCGTTCAGCGATTTGTACGCATCGGGAAGGCCGCAGTATTTGCCGACGACGGCAATGTCGACTTCGCCCTGCCAGTTGCCGATGACGTCAACGATGTTTTTCCATTTCGTCATATCGGGTTCGGGGGCGCCTTCAAGCATGCCGAAATGTTTAAGGATTCGGATGTCCAATCCCTGCTCGTGATACATCAGCGGGATCTTGTAAATGCTGTCGGCGTCCAAAGCCGTGATGACGTCTTCGGGGGCGATGTTGCAGAACAGGGCGATCTTGCGCCGTTCGCTTTCGGACAGCATAATCTGAGAACGGCAGAGCAGGATATTGGCTTGGATGCCCGTTTCCAACAACTGTTTTACCGAGTGCTGGGTCGGTTTCGTTTTCAGCTCTCCCGCCGTCGGGATGTAGGGCAGGAGGGTCAGGTGCAGGAACAGGGCGTTTTCCCGTCCGACCGTGTTTGCGAACTGACGCACGGCTTCCAAGAACAAAGTCCCTTCAATATCGCCGACGGTTCCGCCGATTTCATAGAGGACGAAATCCTCGTCCGTCAAATCGGATTCGATAAAACGCCTGATTTCGTCCGTCACATGGGGAATGGCTTGGACCGTGGCGCCCAGATAAGCTCCCTGGCGCTCTTTGGTCAGGACGTTGTAATAGATGCGGCCGCCCGATACGGAGTCGGTCTTGTGGCACGGCGTGCCGACAAAGCGTTCGTAATGCCCCAAATCCAAATCCGTTTCCGCGCCGTCTTCGGTCACGAAGACTTCTCCGTGCTGATAAGGGGACATCGTGCCCGGATCAATGTTCAGGTACGGATCCATTTTGCGCATGCGGACTTTGTATCCTCTGGCCTGCAACATGGCGCCGATCGCCGCCGAAGCCATCCCTTTTCCAAGCGAAGAAACAACGCCGCCCGTAATGAATATGTATTTTGTCATTCCGAAACTTTCCCCTAAAAAACGTTAGGGGTATCATACAAACGAAGCGCTTAAAGTCAAAGGCGGAATTAAGGTGTTTTTAAGATTTTTTCATTAAAGTACAAACTGAAAAGGAATTATTAGGACGACCGCAATGAAAAAAACTTTATTCCCCCTGATTTTGGCGGCACTGGTTTTGTCGTCGGGCGGATGTACCCTTCCCGAAAGGATGGATTCCCGCTCTGCCGACGGGACGGAGGGCACTTTGCCGCCCAGCTTCGCCCAGTTCAAAGACATCCCCATTCCCGAAAAGGCGACGATGGATCTGAAACAATCCCTGCTGTTCGGCGGAGAAAGCGCTTGGATCGGGCGTTTGGTCTTTACGGCTCCCTATACTCAGAACGGGCTGTTTGATTTTTATATGTCCGAAATGCCCAAGTTCGGGTGGTCCGAAATTACGGTTGTCCGCTCAAAGATCAGCGTCCTGTCGTTCAGGCGTGATACGCGCGTGGCGACGATTCAGCTTGAACCCGATCTGGTCAGCGGCGCGGTCGTTTCCTTTACCGTTTCTCCGCGGACGGAAACGCCGAAGTCAAAAGCCGTAAAGTAAAAAGTTCGGTGAAAATACGGCGGGGCGGAAGGAAACTTCCGCCCTTTTCCTTTTAATCGGCCAGTTTTCTGAAAAAGCAAGAACGGTTGCCCGTATGGCAGGCGGCGCCCGTTTGGTCAATCAGCGCCAAAAGCGTATCGCCGTCGCAGTCGATCCGCAATTCTTTCAGCGTTTGAACGTGTCCCGACGTTTCTCCTTTGCGCCACAGGCATTGCCTGGAACGCGAAAAGTAGCACATGCGGCGGGTTTCGACGGTTTCCTTTAATGCGGCTTCGTTCATCCAGGCCATCATCAGGACTTCTCCCGTATCGTGTTGTTGCGCGACGACGGGAACCAATCCGTCGGCATTATATTTGACCAGAGCCGAAAAATCCGAAAAAACAAGGTTTTGCATCGCTTTGTCCTTATGAGCAAAAAAACATAAAGATTTTTAACAGCGAAAGGAGTACAAGAAAAGTGAAAAACGGATTTTCAGGAAGAGTGAAGGAATGAGTGAAGCCTTAGATTCTTTGCGCCGCGAGATCGACGCCGTGGACGACAGCCTGCACGATCTGATGATGCGCCGCGTTCAGTTGGTTGAACAGATCGGAAAAATCAAAGCGGAAGAGCAAAACGCCGCCGCGCCGTGTCCTCTGCGTCCCGCCAGAGAAATGGAAATCATGCGGCGGCTGTGGAACAGACACAAAGGCGCTATGGACAAGGACGTGCTGATCCGTTTGTGGCGCGAACTGATCAGCGCGTGCGTCAATATTCAGGCGCCGATGTGCGTCGCCGTGTACATGCCCGAACGGGGAATGGGAAACTTAGAAATCGCGCGGGATTTCTTCGGCGCCTATACGCCGATGATTCCCTGCCGTTCCGCCGGTTTGGTCTTAAAAGAACTGATGCAGGGCGAAGCCAATGTCGGTATTTTGTCGCTGAACGACGATACGCAGGGATGCTGGTGGCATTCGATCGCTTTGGAATATAAACGGACGCTGACCGTGTTTGCCAAATTGCCGATTACGGGACCCGCCCGCAGCCGCGGAGAAGGAAAGATCGCGTATGCCGTAGGGAAAATCGCATTTGAACCGACGGGAGAGGACAGAACGCTTCTTGTCGCCGAAACGGACGGGACGCTCAGCCTGAGCACGCTGGATTTGTTGTTAAAGGCGGCGGGCGTTCCGACGAACGCGATTTGCGACGCCCATCCGATCGACATGACGCGTAAGGCGTACCTGTTCGAGGTGGACGGCTATTTGTCGGAAAACGACGAACGTTTCGCGTCGGTCATGGAAAAGGAAGCGGGAAAGATAACGATGCTGCGCGTCATCGGCGGCTATCCCGTTCAGCTGGGCTGATTTTTTCAGGAGGTTTTAAAATGGTTCATTATCCCGTTCCCGCTCATGAAAGCATTATGTCTTTGTCGCCTTACGTCGGCGGCGCGTCTTCCGTCAAGGGGGCCGCGCGCGTGATCAAACTCTCGTCAAACGAGGGCGCTTTCGGGACGAATCCTACGGCCGTCGAGGCGTGTCGCGCCTTCGCCGAAAAAATGTTCCGTTATCCCGACGGCGGCTCCGTTGAATTGCGCCGCGCCGTTGCCGAAGTTCACGGATTGGAAGAGGAACGAATCGTGTGCGGTTCGGGGTCGGACGAGCTGATCGGCCTGTTGTGCCACGCATACTTAAAGGACGGGGATCAGGTCGTCGTCACCCAATATGCGTTTTTGATGTATCGTCTGTACGCTCTGGGGTGCGGCGCCGTTCCCGTAACCGTGCCCGAAAAGGATCGCCGCGTTGACGTTGATGCCGTTTTGAAGGCCGTGACGGACAAAACGAAGATTGTTTTTATCGCGAATCCCGGCAATCCGACGGGAACGTACCTTTCCCGCGACGAAATTGAACGCCTGTGCCGGGGATTGCCGACGAACGTCATGCTTGTTTTGGACGCGGCCTATGCGGAATTCGTCCCGTCGTCCGATTTTGACGCGGGCGAAACGTTCGTCCGCAAATATCCGAACGTCGTGATGCTCAGAACGTTTTCAAAGATTTACGGTTTGGGCGGCATACGTTTGGGATGGAGCTACGCTTCGAAAGAGATTACGGACGTTCTGAACCGCGTGCGCGGCCCGTTTAACGTCAATTCCGTAGCGCAGGCCGTCGGCGTTGCCGCCGTTCGGGATCGCGAGTTTGTCAAAAAATGTTTCGAACATAATCTGAAATGGCAGGAAATCTTCCGTAAAGAGCTTCCCGCGACGGGGTTAAATGCGACGCCGTCAGTTACGAATTTTATCTTGGTCGATTTTCCTTCCGAAGCGGGGAAAACGGCGGCGGAAGCCGATAAGTTCCTGCAATCGAAAGGGATTATTGTCCGTGCCGTCGCTTCGTACGGTCTGCCTGATTCTTTGCGAATGACGATCGGAAACGACGAAGAGAACGAAGCGTTGCTGGCGGCGTTGCGTGAGTTTATGGCGCGTTGAGCGGAGCAAAGACAAGGTGTACGGGCGGGAAGGCTTATTCTTCTTCGCCCGTTTCTTTTTCGAACAAAACGACCTGTCCCGCGTAAAAATTTCCGTCCTGTATGCTGAACGACGTTCTGAGCGAAGGCCTGTTTTCCCCTCTTTCGACGGTCAAAACGGGGCCTAAGACGACTTTCGCGACGGACAGGTTTCCGGGACGAATGATGCCTTCTTTTTCCATGGCGTCAATCAGGTCGAAAAAGCCGTATACCTTCGCCGAAGCGGCCATCGTCAGCTCTAAGGAAGGATCAAAAGCCGCCGTTCCCGAAAATTCGGCCATCAGCGGTTTCCAGATGATTTCGCCCTTCGCAATTTCGATGATGCCGCCGTTGCCGATCCAATCGCTCAGCAACGGTTTTTGACGGTCGGCGGAAATGCCGTCCACGGTTCCCGATAATGCCAGATACTCCGCCCGTTCGGGCAGGCTTTTAACTAAAAATGAGGGTAAACGTACGTTTTCCGCCCGAAAACGATAAGAATAGGAATATCGGTTTTCCTCAGCCGCGTTTCTTTTCATGCGCAACGATACTTCTCCGAACGCCAGACCCGTCATGGAAACGGGAGCGGTCGCCTGAACGTTGTCCGCCGTTATGTTTAAAGAAGAAGGGACGGACGGCGTGCCGATGCGGATGTCGGCTTTGGCCTTGTCCGCGACCAGGCGGATATCGCCGAAATCGGGCAGAATCAAAGAATGGGTGCCGCGCATGGAAAAAGAAACGCTTCGGGGCATCAGAGGGTTCAGAGAAATAACCAGCCGCCCGGCCTTAAACTTCCATCCGCCCATGCTTTTAGGAGCCGTAATGACCAAATCGTCCAAATAAAGGCCGCTTTGCAAAGCCAGATACGATGAATGAGGTTCGCTGTATGAAACGCCGAAGCCGTTGGCGCCGATTTCTTTGAAAAAATTATAGACGCGCCCCCGCAAGACCCGCTCGCCCTGCCAGCAAATCGCAAAATAAATCAGCAAAAGGGTCATTCCCGCGAACCACCAGCCGTTCCGTCCGAAAGCGTTTCGCATTTCCGCGAACATCGCTCCCTGAGATCTCTCGGGGGCTTGCGGTTTCGCGCGGGGCTGCAGGTTGGGGATCTTGCTGGTATTTTGCATCGGGAACAATTATTTGTTTCAAGTGTGACTCTTAATCCTTATATTATAAAAAAACACGGCGCGTCACATTACTTTTTTTATCAGGAACGGAGCTTATGGGCATAAAAGCGGTTGTTTTCGATTTCGGCGGCGTTTTGATTGATTGGAATCCGCGGTATTTGTACAACAAGATCTTTAAGACCGAAGCCGAAACGGAATATTTTTTGACGCACGTCTGTACGCCGCAATGGAATTGGCGCATGGATAAGGATAAAACATTCGCGGAATCCGTCGCGGAACTGAAAGCCGTTTATCCCGAATATGCGGAACAAATCGAAATGTTTGATACGCGCTGGGAAGAGATGCTCGGCGCGGTCAACGAGGAAACGGTCGGCGTTTTGAAAGACGCGGCGAAGGCGGTGCCCGTGTACGGCCTGACGAACTGGTCGGCGGAAAAGTTCGCTCTCGTCCGTCCGAAATATGCGTTTATGGACATTTTTGACGGTATCGTCGTTTCGGGCGTTGAAAAACAGGCCAAGCCCGAAGAGCCGATCTTTAGGATACTGTTGGACAGGTACGGTTTGAACGCGGAAGAAACGTTCTTTACCGATGATTCCCTGCCGAACGTCGATACGGCAAAACGGTTGGGATTTCAGGCATACCCCTTTGTTTCCGCCGCCGATCTTCGCGAAAAACTGACGGCATCCGGTATTTGGAAAAGCTGATGCCGGCACGGAAAAAAGCCCTCCGTTTTCGGAGGGCTTTTGCTTTCGTTAAGTTTCAGTATTCTTCTTCAATGCTTCGCGTCATTGCGCTGAAGGCTCGGTTGGCCGCGTCTTCGTCAATGGTCAGTCCG
Source organism: uncultured Alphaproteobacteria bacterium (assembly GCA_944392845.1). Taxonomy (GTDB): domain Bacteria; phylum Pseudomonadota; class Alphaproteobacteria; order CAAGCB01; family CAG-977; genus CAG-977. The sequence continues at coordinate 584 of CALXYE010000104.1, read as the reverse complement.
AATTCCTCTCCGAATGCCGTCAACAGGGCGTTTGACCTTTCGGCGGCTTTTTCTTCGGTAATTCTGCGACGCATCCCGTCAACCTCCAAAACGTTCTTTTTCGGATCCGCCGCCTTGACCGATACCGCGCGGGCGACGATATAGCCCTTAGGGGCGGGAACGCTGATGATTTCTCCGACGGGGCGGTTGAACAGCGCGTACATCGCATTGGACGGCAACAGCCGTTTGCGCCGCGTCAGATCGGGGATGCGTTCAAACGTTACGCCGTACTTTTTGGCGATCGCCTGAGGCTTTTTCCCCTTTTTCAGATCTTGTTCGATCTTTTTAACGATCTCTTTCGCGGCGTCTTTCTGTTTTTGCTGCGTCCAAGCGGCTTTCAGAAGGGGGAGCGCCTTGTCATAAGATTTGAGCGCGGGTTCAACGACCTCGTCAACGCGCAGAACGAAAAAGCCCGAACCGTCTTCGGTCATCGGCGTATCGCGTCCCTGATCGTACAGGAATGCGATTGACGTCATATTTTCGGAAATGTCCGCCTTTTTGCCGTTTTCATCCGTTCCCGAAGAATCGATGCGCTTATAAGACTT
>CALXYE010000103.1 GCA_944392845.1 uncultured Alphaproteobacteria bacterium | reverse complement strand
ATCCCGATGAACAGCCCGAAGTGCCTTTTCGGACGGAAGGCACAAAGCAAGAAAAGAAACGGTTGGCATTTTTGATTAACAAGATCGCCCGTTCTTCGGATTTCGGCAAATCCGTCTTGGAACGTGCGGCGAAGGCAGGCTATTCGATTTCGTTTGATTCTTTGGGTGTCAGTCGCGGCGCGGCCAGTTCGGATTTGAAAAAAATCATCTTGAACCCCCGTTGTCCGGATTCGACCCTGACGGCGACGTTGACACACGAATCCCGTCATGCGGGACAGTTCTGTGACGGTGCCGTATGCGGATTTTTTAAAGAAGGCCGTTCGTTCGCGTCTTTGTTAAAAGAAGAACGGCTGATGGAAGCCGATGCCGTAACGTCGTCCGTTGCGGTTTGTTTCGATTTGGCGCGTAACGGAGACGTAAAGCCTTTGAAAAAACTGCGGGAAAATTATCCCTGCTGCGTGAGGGCTTACGAAGCTTTTGAAGGCAAAGGGGAAAATCAGGCTCTGACCCGAAGCGCTTTGGCTTGGTTCGACGACGCCGAAATAAAATTCCTTTACGAGTTTTCGGGGATGGTTCCGTCGCTGTCTTGCGGGCATGACATTGACGCCGCGGAGACAAAACGCGAAAATCCGACTTCGAAACAGTTGATTTCAATGATTTGCAAAGACGCAAAGGGCGGTTCTTATTTCAGCGTTCCCGCCTCCGAACTGGATACGCCGCAGCGGGCGGGGATTTCGGGCATTACGGCGGATTGGCTCAAAGATCACTTAAAGGCATGCCGCGCCAACGGCGTCAAGGAAAACGAAATCGATCCCACGTTAAAAGACATTCCGGTTTATACGTTACCCCGTTATATGCAAAGCAATGCGGAAAGATTTTACATATATCCCGACCCTTTGAACGAACGGGGGATGATAAAAGCGCAACAGGTCGCCGAAAAAAGAAGTTCCAAAGAAAAAACGGCGTTGCAGGCAAAAGACCTGTTAAGCATATCGGTAATGCGTAAAAAACGCGGGCGGAATTAGACAAAAAGGTTGACAAATTTCAAGGGGCGTCCGATATTAAATAAAAGCGATCGTAATCAAAAGACAGGAGGCTTTTAATGTCATCCGTTTTATCTCAAGTGTTTTCATCCAAGCTTTTTCGCGGCTCGTACCCCGACGAAAAGCCCGAAATCGGTTTTCAGATGGAAGGTTCCGCTCAGGAAAAACGGCGGATGACCTCTTTGGTTAACAGAATCGCGCGTTCTTCGCCGTTCGGGCGTTCCGTTTTGGAAAAAGCGGCGGAAGGAGGGTATACTCTGGCGTTTCAAGCGCGGAACGGCACCATTGTCGGATCGTGTTGCGAACAAAAGAAGGCGATCCTCCTTGATCCCGTTTATTCCGACAGCCGTTTGATATCAACCTTGGCGCACGAAGCGCGTCATGCCGAACAATTCGTTCGCGGAGCGGATTCCGAATTCGGGAAACGCACGGTCAAATCGGAAATCATGCTTTATCGCGCGATGGAGGCGGACGCACAGGCTGCGGCGGCCGTAACCGTTTTGGAAATGAAGGGGCGGGGCGACGACAAACCGTGGCAAAAGCTGAAAAAAGAGTCTCCCTACATTACCGACCCTCTGAAGTATGCGGAGGAGCATATATCGAAACCCCGGGCGACAAACGGCTTGCTGGGGGCGGCGTTCAAAGGATGGTACGATGACGCGCTGATTAAGGAGGCTTATGAAAATTCCTATATCGTCGCGACAATGGACGAGATTATGAAGAAAAAAAAGGAAGCCGAAAATCCTTATGATCAAAAAGAAACGTCTGCAAATATCGTTAATATGATCTGCCGCGGCGTTGACGGATGCTATTTTAAAAATGAACCCGAAGTTTTGGAGAATCCGAAATTTTTAGATATCTCTCCGTCAACGTTGTCAAAAGCGATGCATTATTTTTCCGTTCGGAAAATGAGGACGGGAGCGGAACCCGATCCTTCCGTTGACGCGTTGCCCGTGCGTCCGGCGACTTCAACCGTTGCTCCCGTTTACGTGTGGGGCAGTTATTACGACATCAGCGGGGTGGGCGAAAACATCCGTTTGGGGATGATTAAAAAGAGCCGTAACGGCCGTTAACGGATTTTTTTTGAAAATTCCGCATTGATAAAAAAAACGGGGTTTTTATGAAAAATATTTGACAAAAAAACTGTCGGGAAATAATATTTTTCTACAATATCTTGTGTAAGGAAAATTAGCGATGCCTGATGTAAAGAATGCTTTTGTTTCGCCCGTTCCCGATTCCGAATACGATGCGTCGGAAAAACCCGTTGTTGATGTGGATATGTCTCCGTGTCGGGAAGAAGAAAAGCCTCGAATGATTTCTTTGATCAATCGTCTGGCGCGCAGCCCGATCGGTTTGGAAACGTTACGGATTGCGAAGGAAGGCGGCTTTACGTTCAGCTTTTTTGACGGGACGGACGTGTCGTGTTGCGGCGCGTGCGACGAAGCGGGCAAATGGATCAAGCTCAATCCCGTCAAAACGGATGACAAACTGGTCGGGACGCTTTGCCACGAATCGCGTCATGCGGGGCAGTTTGTACGCGGCGCTCATGAAAAATACGGCGTTTATGACGTGCGTTCCGAACTGATCATGTTCCGCGCGATTGAGGCCGATGCTCAAACGTATGCGATTGCGGCGTGCAACGAATTGCGTTTCAACGGCGACGGCGGGCCTTATCACGAATTTAAGAGGGCGTATCCCGAAATCGAAGGGCGCTTTATGGAAGCGCTGATAAAAACGCAGGGTGACGTTACGAACGAAGTTATGACGGAAACGTTCAAAGGATGGTACGATCAAAAACGGACGAAAACGTCTTATGAGGAATCGTATCAGGTCAAGCCGATGCAGACGGAGCTGTCAAACCTGATGATCGGCAGGGAACCGACGTTACATTATACGAAACAAATGTCGGGCGCCGATATTATCGCGATTGCGGGTTGGACGGAGAACGGGAATTACTTTACGGATGATCCCGCCGTTTTGGAACAGGGGCATTATATTGAGGTTGCCGATACGACGATGAAGGCGTTGAAGAATTTCTTTAAGGCTCGCGAGGCTTTGACGGGCGCGGCGCCCGATCCTTCAATCGAAACGTTGCCGACCAGAATGAATACGTCTTCTAAAATAAAAACGCTGACGTACACATCGGCAAAGGATGTTCAAGGGATTAAAGAACGTATCGAATCCAAAAAACAAAATTATGCCCTTCAGTCGGCGGCGATTAAAAAAGCCGTTAACGCAAAACGAGCTCGTTAAAAAGGCAGAAATAAAAAAAACGCCCTTTCGTTTCGGAAGGGCGTTTTTGCGTTGTTTCGGTTTTATTGTTATTTCAGTTTTATCAGGGCGTGTTTTTTCTTTCCTGCCGAAAGCTTAATGACGCCGTTTTTAACGTCGTCGTTTTTCAGCAGGATGTTGTCGCCCGAAACGGGAACATCGTTCACTTTCGCGCCGCCCTGCGCAATCAGCCGTTTCGTTTCGCCGCGCGTTGCCGTCAGTTTCAACGTGCAAAAGGCGTCAATCAGCGCGATGCCCGTTTCCAGCTCCGCCGCGCTTGCTTCCATAAAAGGCAGCTCCGTTCCGCCCGTTTTTTCTTCAAACGTTTTGCGCGCCGTTTCCGCCGCATTCAGAGCCGCTTCTTCTCCGCGGCAGATTTTCGTCGCTTCAAACGCCAAAATTTTCTTCGCTTCGTTGATTTCTTTGTCTTTCAGAACTTCCAAACGGCGGATTTCGTCCATAGGCAGGTCGGTGTAGATGCGCAGACATTTTCCGACCTCGGCGTCGCCGACGTTGCGGAAATACTGGTAGTAATCATAGGCCGATAACTTGTCTTCGTTGACCCAGACCGCGTTTCCTTCGGATTTTCCCATTTTTTTGCCGCTCGAATCCGTGATGATCGGGCTGGTGAAGCCGAACAGTTCAATCCCGTATTTGCGGCGTCCCAGTTCCGTTCCGCTCGTGATGTTGCCCCACTGATCCGACCCCGCAATCTGTGCGCGGCATCCGTATTTTTGGTACAGTTGGCAGAAATCGTAGCCCTGCAAAAGCTGGTAATTGAATTCAAGGAAAGACATCTGCTGTTCCCTGTCCAGACGGGCTTTGACGCTTTCCATCGCCAACATGCGGTTGACCGAATAATACGTTCCGACGTCGCGCAAAAATTCCAAATAGTTGACGTCTCTGAACCAGTCGTAGTTATCGACCATGATTGCGCCCGACGGCGTATCGTCGAAACGCAAAAATTTTGAATAAGAACGTTTCAGCCCGTTCAGATTATGCTCGATCGTTTCGGGCGTCATAAAGGGGCGTAAAGTGTCTTTGCCCGACGGATCCCCGATGCGCGCCGTCGCGCCGCCGACCAGCGTGATCGGCTTGTTGCCCAGCTTTTGGAACCAGCGCATCATCATCAAAGGGACGATGTGTCCGACGTGCAGGCTGTCG
>CALXYE010000102.1 GCA_944392845.1 uncultured Alphaproteobacteria bacterium | reverse complement strand
GTCGTTCAACATGTCGGGCGGTCTTTCGGGGTTCGGCGGCGTTCCCTTGTTCAAAAGTTTCGCGTTTGATCTTGATACGAAACGTTTGGGCGATTTCATGAAGGCAACGGGCATTACGTTGCCGCAGGAACTCGCCCGTTCGGATGTTTTGAACGTCAGCGCGGAAACGGACGGTACTTTGGATGCTTTTGAATTCGGCGCGGACGTCAAAATGGGAGAATTCAGCGTTGTCGGGACGGGATCGTTTCAAAATGCGCCCGACGGAGCCGATTACACGGCCCGTTTGAGCATGAAGCATGAAAATCTGCGCAATTTTGCGCGCCTGTTCACCGACAAGTACCGTCCCGCTCTGGCTAATCCCGGCGTATTTACGGGGACCCTTCACGTCGTTAAAAACGATAAAGTCTGGCAGTTGTCGGATATGACGCTCGGCGTCGGAAAAAACGAGCTGACGGGGTCGGCAAAATACGATGCTTCGGGAAAACTGCCCAAATTGACGGCAAATTTGGTTTCCGCCGAATTGGAGCCGTTTCCCTTTCTGCCCCGTCTGAATTTCTTGGATCCCGCCGCGGTAAACGTTTCGGGAGCGGCGGAGCGTTCCGAAAAAACGGAGGAAAAACAGGCGCCGCTTTTTGAACCGCTGATCAAAAAACGAGAATATCAACGGGTTCCGTAGGATTTTTCCTTCTTGGGCGGTTATGAGGCCGACATCCAGCTAAAGGCGGACAGGCTGATCTTTGACAGGTTGGTTCTGGAAGGGGCCGATATCGCCCTGCATCTGGCTCCCGGGGCGATGAAGCTGGACGTGCGCCATGCCGTGTGGAACGGCGCCGACGTCGTTTCGATCGCCGATATCAAAATTGAAGAAGGCAAAGACCCCGCCGCCGTTTGGCGCGTACGTTTGGCGAACCTGCCCGCGCGCAAAAAGGTTTTTGAGTTCGGCGCCCTTGACCTGTCGTTTGTAAATATGACCGCCGACATTAATTTGTCCGCTCAGGGCAAGACGGCAAACGATATGGTCGGCGCTTTATTGGGCGGCGGCCGTATTTCCTTTGTAAAGCCCGTGCTGGAAGGGGTTGATCTGGCGGGGATGGAAAACGCGCTGTCGGGCAGGGGAGAAGCGGCCCGCGACGCTTTGTTCAAGGCGGCGTTTTCGGGCAGTACGCCTCTTGAAGAGCTGTACGCTCCTTACCGCATTGCCGACGGAGCAGTCAAATTTGCTCCGATCACGCTGAAATACGGATCAAAAACCTCGGAAACGAGCGAATTGACGTATGATTATCAAAAACGCAGCGTGAATTTTTCCGTTTCGGCGGATCTGACGTCGCCTTCCATGCTTCAGGCCGTTCGGGACAGGGTGCCGCCTTTCGCCGTGAAAGGCGTCGGAGAGATCGGGAAAGTGGCCGTGTCGAGCAATGCTTCAGACATTGTCAATACGTTGGTCGCGATTGAAACGGAGGTTGAGGAAGAACGAAAGGCCGAAGAAGAACGCTTAGCCAGAGAGGAAGAAGAGCGGAAGGCCTATATTCAGCGCCGACTGGCCGAAGAATATACGCGTATGGAAAACGACCTGTCCGTCAGAATTGACGATCTGAAGCAGAAATTAAAGGAACTTGAGCTCTATGAGGGTAAAGTCTATACGATACAAAAGTATATCGTTCCTTTGAAAAAGCATCTGGAGACTTTTACCGGTACGTTGGAGGAGCTTCGTAAGGAAAAGGAAGGCGAAAAAACGCAGGAAGCCTTGGACAAGCAGCGTTTAAAGCGCGACGCCGAGCTTTCGCCCCGCATTCCCGAGATTGAAATGCTCTTTTCATCGGCTCAGCTGGAAGGCGGCAGAGGCTTGATTGACGCCAAGCGGGTTCAGGCGCAGCAATGGCTGGATCAAACGGCCAAGCTGAAGGCTTCTTATCCCGACTTGAAGGAAATTTCTTCGTCTGCCGATGCCGTGATTGCCGATATGAAAAAGCTGACGGATATTCAAAAACGGGCGGAGGAAATTCAAGATTATCACAGGTTGACCATGATGGTTGCCGATGCCGATGCCGTCTTTGAAAAGATAAAGAAAAATTTTGAAACCGCCGATGCGGCGGCAAAGAAAAAAGCCGCGGAGATAAAGGCGGCCGAAGAAGCTAAAAAGAAAGCCGAAGAAGAAAAGCGCAAGGCGGAAGAGGCCGCGAAAAAAGCGGCGGAAGAAGCCAGACGGAAAGAAGAGGAAGAACGAAGCAGGACGATCTATCGCAGGGGCGGCGCCCGTTCGTCCGCAGAAACGGACGAAAACAGGGAAAAGCCCGTTTTCAAGCTGATTCCCGAAACGGCTCCCGCTCCCTCGGAAACGCAATCTTCCGATAAGCCTGCAAAGAAAAGCGTTATTATCCGCCGCCGATAAGCGACGGGCATTCGCGACGGGCATGGAACATTCGGCTTTGCTCGGAGCGCTCTTGCAAACGCTTTATTCTTGTCCGTGCGGCAAGGGATATTCGGATTTTGTATGAACCGTTCCCTTTAGAGGGGATCTTTTCGGATAATGCCGCCGCCGACGACGATGTCTTCGCGGTAGAGGACAAGAGACTGCCCCGGAGTAATCGCTTTTTGCGGCTCGGCGAATTCCGCTTCCAATATGCCGTCGTTGATGCCGATAATGCGAATTTCCTGATCGGGCTGGGATGAACGGAGTTTCGCGGTCAGGATTTCGCCCGTTGCGGGGGCGGGAGCCATCCAGTTCAGCGAATCCGCAGAGCACCTTCTTTTCAGGGTATCCTGTTCGGGGGCGACGACGACTTCGTTTTTTTCGGCGTTGACGGCGATGACGTATAACGGTTCGGGATAAGCGATGCCTAAACCTTTGCGTTGCCCGACGGTATAATTCCAAAACCCTTTAGGCTTTCCCAACGTTTTTCCGTCGGGCAGGACAATGCGTCCTTCGCGCGGTTCAACGTCCAAAAGGTCGGCATAATCTCCCGAATAAAAATCCTGGCTGTCGGGTTTGTCGTGGACAGCGAGGCCAAAACGTTTCGCCAGGGAACGAACCTCGGCCTTCGTGTACCCGCCCAGCGGAAAGATCGTGCCTGCGGCTTGGGCGGGGGTCAGGCGGTAAAGGAAGTAGCTCTGGTCTTTTTTCGCATCGACGCCTTTCCTTAAAACGGGGCGGCCGTTTTCCAAAGACATGCGGGCGTAATGCCCCGTCGCGAAAAAGTCAAAAGAAAGGCCGTGCTTTTTCGCCGCTTCGTTCAAAACGCCGAATTTCATGAAATGATTGCACCTGACGCAGGGATTGGGGGTTCGGCCGGCCATGTACTCGTTGCGGAAATAATCAAGAACATAAGTTTTATATTCTTCGGAGCAGTCGAAAGCATAATAGGGAATGCCGATCCGGGCGCATACGTCGCGAGCCGCTTCAACGATTTTCTCCCTGTCGCAATCATAACAGCCCCGGCCGCTCAGGGTGCGCGAACGTTCCGTTTTGTCACGGATCGCCATCGTTACGCCGATGACGTCGCATCCTTCTTCCTTCAACAAAAGGGCGGCTAATGAGGAATCGACGCCTCCGCTCATGCCGACGATGATCTTTTTTTTGTTTTCCGCCATTTTCGCCGCCCTTTTTTAAAGTGAAAGCTCCGTTTCTTTTTTATATACTAAATTCTCCTTCAAGCCAGCAAAAAGGAAAAAAGATGCGCCTGCTTTTGTTTTTGACGTTTGCTTTGTTGTCCGCATGCGCCGCGGAAAGGAACGAAACGGATTTTTCTTTGACGATCATCCATACGAACGACATTCATTCGCGCCTGTTGCCTTTCGATTCCGAGGGCAGGGACTGTTCCTTTGAAAACAAAAAATGCGCGGGCGGAACGGCAAGGCTTGTTTCCGTCATTGAAAACCGTCGGGAAAAAGATCCCGACGTCCTTGTTTTCGATGCGGGAGACCGCTTCACGGGAACGCTGTTCTATACGTTGCATAAAAGCAGGGACATTTCCATGCTGATGAACGCGGCGGGGTATTCGGCGATGACGCTGGGTAATCATGATTTTGACGACGGGACGGCGGAACTGGAACGCTTCGCCCGTTCCGTTTCGGCGCCGATCGTCGCGGCAAACGTCGTTTTTCCCGATTCTTCTTATTTAAGACGGGCGGTGCGTCCTTTCGCGCTCTTTGAGCTCAAAGGAAAAAAAGTCGGCGTGACGGGCGTCGTTACTCCCGATACGTCGTTCTCTCCCGCGGCGAAGGGTGTTTCCTTCCTGCCCGTTCGGGACGCTCTCGATAAGGCCGTCCGCGAAATGCGCGAAGAGGGGGCGGACGTCATCGTCGTTTTGAGTCATCTCGGGCTTGAAGAGGATAAAAGGCTTGCGGCGACAACGGAAGACATCGACATTATCGTCGGAGGTCATTCGCATTCCCTGTTGACGAACGACGAAAAAGCCGAAGGGCGTCAGGGACCGTATCCCGTCGTTGTCAAAGCTCCCGACGGTTCCGACGTTTTGATCGTTACCGCCGAAAAGGGCGGGCGGCGCGTCGGTATTTTGACGACGGCTTTTGATTCTTCGGGAAAAATAAAGTCATTCTCGGGTGACGCCGTCGTTTTGGATGCGGGTATCGTTCCGAATGAAGAAGCGCTCCGTATGACGCGGGCATATTCGGCGGAAATCGCTATGGTAAAAAATACCCGCGTCGCGCGTTTGCGCCGCCCGCTGTCTTTCGGCAGGGACGGCGAGTGTCTTGACGCCTGCCTTGCGGGAGAGTTCGTCGCAGATACGCTGCTTTCCGCCTTCCCCGATGCGGATGCCGCTCTGATCAACGGCGGTTCTCTGCGCCGTCCGTTGCGGGCGGGCAACGTCGTTTTCGGAGACGTCGCCGAACTTTATCCTTTTGAAAACCAAGCGGGAACGGCCGTTTTGTCGGGCGCCGAGATCCGCGCGATGCTGGAACGCGGGGTGCGCCGTTCGGCCGCGGACGGCAGGGGAAGGGCTTTGCTGCAAACGGCGGGCATTTCTTATGTTTTCGACCCGCTTGCTGCGGACGGTCCCGCCGTTTTTAACGTCAGGATAAAAGAAGGCGGCGCTTACGTGCCGCTGAACGACGTCAAAAAATATAAGGTTGTCATGAACGACTTTATCGCGCGGGGCGGAGACGGTTTCAGCCCTGTTTTTACCTTTGTCCCCGACCGTCGGACGGTCAGAGACATTCTGACGGAAGAGTGGCGGAAAACAAAAACTCTGTCTCCCGTTTTGGAAAAAAGGGTTCTCAAACGTTCGGGAATTTAGTATTTTCTTAGCTTCTTTATTCCTATAGTACATCAAGGGGTGATTTTGAGGATGTCTTTCATGAAATATGCGGCGGAATGCCTGACGGCGGCTTTTTTGACGGTTTCCTTCCTGTCGGGATGCGCTTCTTCCGAGCCCGTTCCCGAACCGTTACCCGCTCCCGCCGTTTCGGCGCCCGCTCCCGAACCGAAAGAGATCACGGACGATGATTTGAAACGCGCGATTCAACAGGGTGTCAGGAGTCTTTTGCGTTCGGGCGTTTTAGACAATCCCAACGGCGAAAGATACGTTGTAACCGTATCCCGCGTCGCTAATTTAAGCGAGGCGCCTCTGGATACCGAAGAAGCCGTTCGCAGGCTTCAGGCCAATTTGGCCGTCAGTAAAAAAATCAGGGTCGTTTACGGCAACAACGCCGCCGTTTCTCCCGAAATCAACGTTTCCGCGCGCATTACGCAACGAACGGCGCATGTTCGAAGCGGCAAGCGCATCGAATATTATTTGCATTTGAATTTGACGGAAATCAAAAGCGGCATCGGGTTGGGCGAAAACGTAACGCCGATTCTGAAACGCCGCCGCAAATAATCACATAAACGTGAATTCGATATCTATGTCGTTATCGTTTCCCTTGCTGTCCTGATCACTGACGTCACCGCACTCCTTGGCGGCTTCCGACATCACGAAGGGCAGATGGACGGTTTGTTTGTAGGCGACTCCCGGTTCGGGATACATGCGCGCGGTGTGGTCGCCGATTTTGATGGAATACAGGTTCGCCACGGGAATATCCATTGTTGCCATGGCGACGCAAACGTTTCCGGGAAGATCGTGATAAGTAAAGCTGTACCTCAGCCCGTTGTCCTTGGTCGAAAAAGTGATTTCCCCTTCAAAGGGATGCATGGCTTTGTGGGTTTGCTCGTCATAATAATCAGCGTTTAAAAAACCCAGTCCGAACAGCTGGGTCGCAGACATGGCGGGATAGATGCGGTAAGACGAAAAATAAGTGGACAGCGTTTTCATCAGGGCCTGGGCATGGGTAACGATTTTTGACGTATTGAATTTTCCCATGACATAGTTATAACCGCTCAGCAATCCCATGCCGACCATGCCGATAACGGCCAGCACGGCAAGAACTTCGATGATTGAAGAACCGCGTTCCGTAACGTTTTTGCGAAAAGACACGGCGCATTTCTCCTTTATACCAAGATGTTTACGTACGTTCCGCGCGGCGCGTTCAGGTTATAGCGCTTCCCGTCAATTTCAACGAAATTTGATTCTTCGCCGAAGGGGGCTTCTCTTCTGAAAGCGGGCAATACGTCCGTCGTCCGTTCAACGGAACGCCCGGCCGCTTCGATTCGTTTCGAAGATGCGGCGATGCGGTCCGTATTAACGTTAATTCCGCGGTTTGAAAAAGAAACGCTGCTCAAGAAAAAAGCCCTTTTATATTTGATAAACCTTGTTTTAACTTAATTAGTATAAAAGAAAAAAGATAAAATGTCCATCTGCACATAAGGAGCCTGTCGTCGTGAACGATGCGCTGTTTCTTTCAAAAAGCCTGGTAACCCGCATGAGCCACGACCTGGCCGGAGCCGTCGGAGCCGTTTCAAACGGTTTGGAGCTTTTAAGCGAGGAAGGTCAAGCCGATCCCGAAACGTTGGATCTGATTAAAAACAGTGCGTCAGTCCTGTTTTCCCGAACGATTTTTTTCAGAGCCGCATACGGCAGCGATGGCCCGTTGACGGGAGCCGATGCCGCGGAACGGATATTGAAGGGGTATTTGGCGTCGTTGGAAAATAAAACCGTCCGTTTTTCATGCCTTTGGAAGGTTGACGAAGGGCTTCCCCTGTTTTCTTTTCGTCTGATTTTGCTGGCGTCTCAGATTGTTGCCGAAAAAATGATCAGGGGCGGCAGGGTCACCGTGACCGCGACGGCGGGAACGGGCGAGATATCCGTCGTCGGAGAGGGGGAGCGCCTGCTTCCCGTCAAAGAAGAAGATTTTTCCTTTAACGGCGGGGAATGCGCCCCCAAAGACGTGGCGGTCGCTTTTTTGGCGGAATATTTGCGCGAGCCGAACTGGAAAGCCGAAGTCGGGATCGAGGAAGGCCGTTTCGGCCTGTCCCTTTCGTCCGTTGAAGCATAGGGGATCTCCGAATGCCTGAACTGATGAAGGAATTTTTAAATCGGACGAACCGCGATTTGGCGGCCTTGGAAGAAAAGCTGCCCCGTTTGGAACGCGATCCTTCAGACCGGGAGGCATGGAGCGCTTTGGAAACGTTTTTCGGACACGTCCGCAGCGCGTCGCCCTTTTTGGACATGGAGCGTTCCTATTCTTTGTCCGACGCCGCGTCAGCCGAGATCGCCGCCTATAAAAACGGCGAAAAGGGGCTGGAGATTCTGCCCGCCGTTTTGATGAAGTTTCAACGGTTGAAAAAAATCGTTTCTTCCGTAGCGAATCTGGGCAGAGAACCCCGTGAAACGGATCAGGACCTGTTGCCCGCCCAAAAAGAAGAGGCGTCTTCCGTCCCGAAACGGCAGGAAAAAGAACCTTCGGCGGAACTGGCGGAAAAGGCCGCCCTTTTGAACGCGAAAGAAAAAAAAGTCGCGGAACAGGAAAAGGCGCTGGATGCCAGAGAAGAAGAGCTTGTCATCCGTTCAAGGGATCTTTCCGAGCGGGAAACCTTTCTGAAGGATCGGGAAAACAAACTGTTCGAGGGAGAACAAAGGATTCTCGTTTCCGAAAAAAGTTTATCCGAAGAATACGAGAAACTCCGCGAAACGGAAGCCCGTCTGGATGAACGGCAGGGCGAACTGGAACGCAAGGAAGAAGTCCTGCAGGAAAACGCCGCGGAAAGGGAGCGCTCCGCCGCCGATCTGGAAGAACGCAGGCGGGATGCGGAAAAACGCTTTAAGGTTCTGGCCGACAGGGAAAACGGCTTGGAACGCAAAGAGACGGAGCTGTCCGCCTTGGAAGAAGAGCTGGTTCGAACGCAATCGGAGCTCGGACAAAAACGGGAAGAACAGCAGAATATTGACGAACGCCAAGAGCTGCAACGTTCCGTTTTGGACGACAGGGAAAAAGCCTTAAAGGCGCGGGAGGAAGAGCTGAACCGTTTGGAGGAGCGCCTGAAAGCCGGAGCCGACGGCAATGCCGAAGCCGAGTTGCGCCTGCAACTGTGCGACCGTATGCGCCTGATTTCCGAAATGGAGGAAGAAGCCCGAAAATCGGCGTTCAAATATGCTTCTTCCGAAAAGGAAAGTTCGGCTCTTCGCGAAAAGAACGCCGTTTTAAACGCGGAAAACGAAAATTTGAAGCGTGCGGCGGAGGAAAGTGCCCGCGAATTTGAAAAAGCCAAATCCGAACAAACGAACCTGATTGAACAGCACCGTTTGCTGAACGACGAAAACGTCGAATTGCAGCAGGAACTGTCGCGCCGAAAAGCCGCGGCGGAAAGAGAACGCGAGGATATGAAACGCCAAAACGCGGCGTATGAAGAAATGAAGGACGACCTGAGGGCCGTTCGCTGGCCCTTTGACGTCGGCGGATTGTGCGGCGGGTTGGAACGTTTGGCCAAAGCGCGCACCGTGATGCAGAGCCTTTTGGCGAAATCGTATAACGTTCAAAAGCTGTCTTCGGTCAGAACGATGCAGGAAGCCTCTCTGATCTTTAAGGAACATGTGGCGGATCTTCGTTCCCGCTCCGTCCGCGGCGTTTATGATTTCATGCGCAAGACCCTGAAGCAAAAATCGGAAAAATACCGCCGCGCCGTCAAAATCGGCTGGGATCTTCCCGAAGAGTTGCCCGTCGCCGATGCGGAAGCGGAAAACGCCGTTTGCCGTATCCTGAGCTTTTTGATTGATAATTCTTTTAAGTACGCCGTCCTTCCGCCGGACGACCTGGTTTTGCGTTTAAAATTCAGCGTAAAGTCGAACGGAACATTTTTGAATTTTTCATTGAGCGATAACGGAACCGAATTTCCCGTAAACACGTTGCGCGCCAATATCATACAGGCGCATCTTTTGACGCGCCCCGAGGTTGAAGCCTTGTCCGACCGCGACGTTTTGCAGTATCTGTTCCACCATCAGGTCAGACGGCGTTCCGACGTGCGCGGGCTGTTGGCGGCTTGTGCGCTGCTGGAAGTTTGCGGCGGCCGCATCGGGGCAAAATTTGAAAACGGACTGCGGGTTGATTTTTCCCTGCCCGTTTCTTATCTGTTCGGTCAGGCTTTGGGATGCCGTATCGGACGTTATAAGGTTTTGTTGCCTTTGAGCGCCGTCGTGAAAACGCTTTCCCTGTCGGGATCGGAAAATCCTTTCGCGCGACGCGGAGGCATGCCTTTCCTTGAATGGGAAGGAATGTCCGTTCCCGTTTTACCCTTCCCGCCCGGCGGATCGGATGCGGCGGAATACGGCGTCGTTTTACAGGCGGGCGCCTTTTTTGTCCTTTTAAGGGTTGATCAGATTCTTGATACGCAGGAAATCGTTTCCCTTCATTCTGACAAGGCCGATAAAGATACGCCGTTTCTGCTGCCTGCCGTTACGCTGGAGCACGGTTCCGAATTTTCGTTTTTGGACGTTTCCTTTTTATTGCGATTGCACCCGCTTCTTTTGGCTTCGTCTGAGGATGTCGCGCCCGACGACGGATATCGCGCGCGGACGCAATCTTTCCTGATCTTTAAATCCGCTCCGCACACCTTCGGCGCCGTCCGCGTTGATGCCGTCGAACGCATAGACGCTTTTTCCGAACCGCAAAAAGATCCTGAAACCAAAGCGGCGTTTTTTGAAAGCGGCGGCAAGAAGCTGCCGTTGAGGGATACGGCGCCTCACGGCAGGTTCGCCTTTTCAAAAGCCGTTCTGGTTTTGAAAAATTCCGCTTTGGCAATACAGGAAGTAACCGATATTTTGGACGTTCCCGTTGCCGAAGAAAACGAAAGCGTCGATTTCGTCGTTTATAACGGGGCTCAGATTCCCGTATTGAGCGAAGAGGATCAGAACTGATACTGCATTCCGATGCGGCCTTCCCGAATGTCGTCCCGATGTCTGTTTTCGTATGTCCATTCGGCGATGACGGACAGATTATCCGTCAGCGAATAGGCGGCCTTCGCTTCATAGCGTCGGGAGCGCGCCGTTTTGTCCGAAGCGCGGACGTATTCGGCCTGAGCCAGTATTCTAAATTTTTTCAGATCGGCGAAAAATCCCGCTTGGGCGCCCGCGCCGACAAAACCGCTGTGGGGCAGGTAACCGCCCGATTTTAAATGCAGGTTCGCAAAGGTGAAGAAAACGGTTTTCGGCAAGACTTCGAACGATGCTCCGACGCCGCCGTCGGCGAAAAAGACGGTGCCGTCCTTTTCTTTTCCGGGGTATTCATAGCGCTCAACGCCCGTCGAAAACTGAAAGGACATCGGTTTGAAAAGCTCGTTGCGCGGCGCCAGAGAGCGGATGTTGACCAGTTTTAATTTTTGAAGCCTCAGGTCGTTGCTTCGTTCATACCAACGCAGATCCGTATCCATGTATGTAATTTCGGTAAACGGCAGGTAACCTTCGCTGTCATCCATCAAAGCGTGATAAGCCAAACGAATGTTGTAATCGATGAAGTTTTCTCCGTTTCGCCGTCCGCCGAACACGGCCGTTGCGGCGGAAGCGTGGCCCTGATCGGGGCGTTTTTCAGGGACGGGGACGGGCGGAAGGGTTGATTTTTCGGGAATGGAACTGCGCGCCTTCAACAGCTTCAGCGTATCCTTGCGCATTTCATCCAATCCGACGTGCCGCGCCAGATATTCGTATTGCAAAAATTCGTAGGCCGTTTCCAAAACGTTGGCTTTTTGTGACGGGGACAGCGCGGAAGCCATCACTTCGTCCGTGCGCCGCGGCGCGTGAAGAACTTTTCGAAGTTCGGCTTTTTCGGCATCGGAAAGGCTGTCGTAAGCGTGTTTGATTTTTGTTTGGCGCGCGGGGCGGTAGACGGCTTCGCCCGCCAGTCCCGGAATTCCGACGACGGTGCGTATCGTATCGACGGGAATGACGTAATCCATAAAGAAATAAGGGCGGTAATATTGTTGCGCCATATCGGCGTTCGGCACGGCGACGTCCAGCATTTCCAACAGAATGTAGGAACAGTTTTCCGAAAAGAAATAATAATCGGCCGTCGCGTGCCCCGCTTCCCAAACGTGCGCGGTCAGGTCGTCCAGCCGCTCTTGGGGCAGGTTCAGACGGTATTCCCAAATATCCCTGTTTTCCATATTGTTATAAGTGTTTACCGTGTCGTAGTAGGGCGACAGGGAAAATACGCCGGGATAACCGCCCCAAATGCCTTTGATCATAAAGGACAAGGCGTTGTCGTTTCCCGTGATTGCGCCGTAATTGACGGCGTGAGCCAAAAGGGGCAGGTTTTCCTCTCCGTCAATGCGCAACAGCGTATGCCCCAATAAAGAGGCGGGATTTCCCATATAAGCGCTTGTATAAATCAGGGTCAGCTTTTTGGCGTTCAGCTTTTTCATCGTTTCCCGATATTCTTTACAATCAACCTTCGGCAGGAGCGAAGCGTCAATCTTTAAATTTTTGTCAAGGAAACGGAACCGTGCGGGGTAAAGGCACAAAGGATGGCGGTAATCGGGAGATTCGCCTTCGCGGGACTTGATGTTTTCGCGCGGCGTAAAGAAAGCGCGCAACGTGGCGTGAAGTTCGGCTTTCGGGCTGTATTTTCCGTCAGGGGCCAAAAAGAAATTCGGGGAATCGATCGTGCTTTCCGAAGAAAACAGACGGTCGTGATAATGCAACAGGGCGCGCCATTCGTCTTTTTCGTACAGTTTTAAAGCATCTGACTTTTTAATCAGGCGGGAAACGTAAGCTTCTTCTTTTTCGGGCAAGGAAAAAGGCTTTGCCGATGCGGAAGCGCTCCCGCAAAGGCAAAGCCCGAAAAGCATAAGGAAAGAGACAAAACGCATAAACTTTGCCTCTTTCACGAAATTACGCTTTCAGCAGTTCCGACATCTTCAAAGAAACGGAAACCGCGTCGGCGTCTTCGCCGTTGAACAGGACGGCAAAGTTCTGCTTGGCGATTGAACCGACCTTATCGGCGGGCATGTCCATAATGGACGCGACGGCGTCAATCGTTTCGCCGTGGCCGCGCGAAGCGTCAATGGCGAATTGATCCAGGTTGTTTTCCATAAAGGCAAACAGCTTGCCCGTTCCGCCCGCGATGCGGCCGTTCTGGGTGCAACCCGACGTTCCCGTCGTGATACCGAAAGTTTGGTTGCCCGAAATGTTGTTCAAAAACGTCGCCAACAGGTTCAGAACGATACCGGACTGACCTCTCAGCAGAACGGATCCCATACCGCATCCGACGTTATCGGCGGCGCGGGCGGGAGCGGCGGTCAAAGCGACGGCGACCGCGGCGGCAGCTAACAATTTCTTCATAAACGATCTCCTTAAAGTGAATCGATAAAACAAAGGAAGTATAGAAGACGGAATATATAAAAGCAATCCGAAAGGAAAGTCTTTTTCCTTGTACGGCGGAAGGTAAGGAAATAAAATCGTTTATCTTTCTTATTTTCAAGGAGTCGTTTTTGATGGCCTCTCTTGCCAAACGGACGCGACAATGGGTCGCGGAAAAGCTGATAACGCCCGAGCAGGCATCGGCTCTGCTGGAGTATGAAAAAAAACGTTTTTCGCTGTTTTCCCTGACGAACGTTTTTTTGTTTTTGGGCGTTTTCGCGCTCGGATGCGGCGTTTGCGCCCTTGTTGCCGCGAATTGGCAGGATATTCCCGACGCGGTTAAATTGGGCGTTCTGTATCTGTTGACGGCGGGTACGACCGCCGCGGCGGAACGGCAAAGGACAAAGAACCCCGCGGCTTTTGAACTTCTTTTGACGTGTTATATGCTTTTACTGTTCGCGGTGATCGGGTTGAACGGGCAAATATTCCATTTGGTCAGCGATTCGTGGAAAGCCTTTATGTTTTGGTCGTTTTTGGCCTTTCCGCTTTTATTCCTGACGCAAAAGATCGCGCTCGGCTGGCTGTGGAGCGTCATTTTGTTATGTTCGTTCGCGGCGTCGCCGTATGCGGACGATGTCGTCAAAGCCTTCAGGCCTTTCGGGACTTCGGGGCCTTTGTTCTTTTCGTTTTTAAGCTATGCGGTGTTTTTGACGATTCTGCCCGTTCGGGAAACGAAGCCCGTTTTTTTAAGGCCGCTGTGCTTTTTTGCTTTAGTCGGCGCGGTTGTTCCTCTTGTTCTGCCGTATTATCCGTACCATAAGGATCCCGAACCGTGGACGCTGGTCTTCGTGTCCGTGTACGGCGCTGCGTTTGCCTTCGGCATGCACAAAATGATGCCCTTTGATGCGAAAACCAAAAAACTGCTGACGGGAAGCATCGTTCTTTATATCCTCTCCGTCCTGTTTTTTTCGGAAAGGGCGTTCGCGAATAACGCTTTTTTGACGTTTGCCGTTCAATTCGCCCAGATCCTGCTGATCGTCGGCTTTGCCTGTTACATCAAGGAAAGGCGGATGTTCAATACGATGGCGTTCGTCGCCGCTTCGGCGATTTTGTTCCGTTTTTTGAATATGTTCGAAACGCTGATAAAAACGGGATTCGGATTGATTTTGACCGGCGTCGTTTTAATTCTTGCGGCAAAGATGTGGATTGTTTTTATGAAAAAAATGTCTCCCCGTTTTGATAAGGAGGACGCGTCATGAGAAAAACGGCATTTCTTTTATGGTTGCCGCTGGCCGTGTCGGTTCTTTGGACGGGAAGCCTGATTTATGAACGTTCCCGGGGCGTTTTGACGGAGGTCGGGGTTGAAGGTTTCGATCCCCGTGACCTGTTGGCGGGGCGCTATTTGCGGATTCGAACGAATTACGAAGTTGAATGTTCCGAAAAGCTTTTGCCGGCGTATATCTGCCTGAGCACTCCGCGAAAAACCGTAACGAAAGCTCCGAACGGCTGTTCCGTTTTTGTCAAAGGACGCTGTTACGTCAAAGGCGGACGTTTCGATGACGGCATTGCGCGTTTTTACGTTTCCGAAGATAAGGCGCGTCCGTTGGAGCGGGCTTTGGCGGACAAAGACGTTAAGGCAACGCTTGTCATTTCCGTCTCGAAGGACGGCCGCGCCGTTCCCGTCGATTTAAAAATAAACGGAACGCCGTGGAAGGAATGGGCGGAAAAAGGCAAAAGGAAATAAAAAAAAAGAGCCTCGAAAGAGGCTCTTTTTTCGCTTAGTTGAACTGACGCCCCCAACGTTTCGGAGCGGGAGGAGCCGCCGGTTCCGAAGTTTCCGCCGCTTCGTCCTTTTTATCGGAATCGGGACGTTTGACAAAGACGCGCTTTTCTTCTTCCTTCGGTTCTTCTTCGCTTCCGACGGGCTCAAGGTCGTTGGAAACGGCATTGATGAAGGTATCCAGCCATTCCTTGATCGGACCTGCGGCAAATTCTTTCGTTTCACCGCCGTACAGGAAAAACACGCCGGGGCAGCTGCCGCCTGACAGGATAACGTCAACGAAATCAATGTCTTGCTTGAAACGCAGCGCCAAACGGGGCGTTACGATACAGGAAGCGATCTTTGTAACGTTGATGTCAAAGCTGCTTTCCTGCAACAGTTTTTGCTGGACTTCCTGAAGCCCGACTTCGTTCAGGGCGCCGCAGTTGCCCGTGTGGGCGTAACCGTCAATCGTCGGCCCGCGTTTTTTGGGGCTTTTGCGCGCAATGCCGTAACAGCGCACTTCCTGAGGCTGCGCCAGGACGACGGCGGCATTCGGGCCGATGCGCTCGCGGATTTTGCCCGATACCAGTTCTTCGTACGGTTCGGGGGGCGTGTATTCGTCCGAAGGTTCGGGGACGTCTTTTTTGGCAACCGAGCGCGAGGAGCCCGTCGCGTCAAAATCGGAATGGGTGCTGTAAAAGATTTGGGCGCGAACGTCAAACGCCGCCGATATGAAAAACAGGGAAATCAAAAAGAACGGTATTTTCATTTTTTATTCTCCTTTTCCGCGATAGGGGCCGACGGCTTATCTTTCGGAGCCTCGGCCTCTTTCGCCGTTTCTTCGGTTTTCTTTTTTGCCGCTTCGGGAGCAGCCTTCTCTTTTTTATCCGTTTTTATTGCGGGAGTCTTTTCTTTGTCCGCCTTTTCATCGGGCGTTTTCGGAGTCTCTTGCGCTTTCGGCGCCGCGGCTTTTTTCACGGATTTTTTGACGGCGGCCTTTGCTTTTTTCGCTTTTTTCGCGGGTTTGGCGGAAGCGGAGCAGAAGGCGGCGGAATTTCTTAAGAAAGCTTGGGGATCAACGCGTTTGTCCTTCCACATGACCGTCCAATGCAGATGGGGGCCGTTTGCCCGTCCCGTCATGCCGATCAAGCCGATTTTGTCGCCTTTTTTCAGCTTTTGTCCTTCTTTGACCAAAATTTTGCTCATGTGGATATAACTGGTCGTCAAATCGTTTCCGTGCGCCATCAGGACGGTTTTTCCCGTCAGGAGCATATCTTCGTGAGCCAGCAAAACAACGCCGTCTGCGGGAGCGCGAATGACGGTTCCCGTTTTGGCGGCAATGTCCAAAGCGTTATGCTGTCCGCCCGGAACGCCGTTGATGATGCGTTGGCTGCCGTACACGCTGGATATACGCCCTTTCGCGGGGACGGAAAAACATAACGGCACGGAGCGGCGAACCTTCTTTTTGCGCGCTTCTTCCACCAGCTTGTTTTCGCCTTCGATGCGTTTTTGTTCCTCTTCGTTCGGCGTGACGGTGTTTTGAGGCAATCCGTTGACCTTCTGTATCCGCCACTTACGGGGTTTTATTCTCAAGACCTTGCGTATCTTTGCCTTTCCCTTTTCGACGCTCAGGGTCAGCGTTCCCTTGTCGTCCCGTCCGATGCCGAAGAGAAACCATCCGTCTTTGCGTGCGGACAATTTTTCCCCGTTCAGGCGAACCGTCGACCCGGGAGTCGCATAGCCGTACATCAATTCGCCCTGATAGGGGCTGCCGTGCAGGAATAAAAGCGGCGGTTCCGCCCTGACCGAGCAGGCTAACAGGAAAATCAGGGAAAACACGGTAAAAAAACGAATCATAACAGCGTTCCTTGTTGGGCGTCGTCGGCCTTTTTTAAGGCGCGGGGCTTTTTCGGGGGCATGCGGGGCGCCGAAGATGTTGTAACAGAAACGGCTCCGTCTGCAAATTTTAAATTCAATTCCGAATGCTTCGCGGCGGCAACGGCCGAAGAAACGGGCTTTCCCGCGCCGTCCAGGACAAGAGCGAAGCCCCGCTCCAGAACGCGCTCATAGGAATAACTTTCCAACAGGCGTCCCGCCGTTTCAAGGCGCGCGGAAAGCTCCGCCGTCAGCGTTTTGATTAGCGAGTCCAGCGGCTGTGCCGTTTGAAGCAGGGCGTTTCGGGCGTCTGAAAGCAACAAATCGGGACGCGCCAATCGGGAAGCGAAACGCTCCGCGTCGGATTTTTTCGCGTCAAGCATGACGGCCGCGGCGTTTTGCAACCGTTCCGCCCTGTCGTCAAGTTTTTGTTCGTATTCGGCGACGATGCGGTCTAAAGGCGGCAGGCCGCGACTCAATCCCGTCAGGACGTTTTGCAGCTCCGTTATCAGGCGCGACGCGGCGACGGACAGCCGCGTTTTGTCGGCGGATAAAGCGGCGGCCAGCTCTAAACGGACGGGAACGGCCTTTTCCGCCGCGCCCGTCGGCGTCGGGGCGCGTAAATCCGACGCATAGTCGATCAGCGTCGTGTCCGTTTCGTGTCCGACGGCAGAGATCAGAGGAATGTCGGATTCCGCCGCCGCGCGCACGACGATTTCTTCGTTGAACGCCCAAAGGTCTTCCAGGCTGCCGCCGCCGCGCGCGACGATCAGGACGTCGGGGCGGGGGATATGTCCGTCGGGCGTGTCAATCCCTTCGGGCGGCAGAGCATTGAAACCTTTAATGGCGGCGGCGACCTGCGCGGCGGCTTCTTCGCCTTGGACGACGCAGGGCCACAACAGGACGCGGCGCGGGAAACGGTCGTTCAAACGGTGCATGATATCGCGGATGACCGCTCCCGTCGGAGAAGTGATAACGCCGATCACGTCGGGCAGGAAGGGAATTTTCTTTTTTCGATCGGGGGAAAACAGTCCTTCGGCTTCCAATTTTTTCCGCCGTTCCTCCAATAATTTCAACAGCGCGCCTTCGCCCGCCGCTTCCATCGTTTCAACGACCATTTGGTATTTGGAACGCCCGGGATAGGTTGTGATCCGCCCCGTGCAAACGACTTCCAGTCCGTCTTCGGGAACGACGGCGAGCTTTGACGCGCTTCCCCGCCAGCAAACGCCGTCCAGTACGGATTCTTCGTCTTTGAGTGCGAAATACATATGTCCCGACGCGGCTTTTTTAAATCCCGATATTTCACCCCGCACTTTTACGGAAACGAATTTGTTTTCCACCAGCCCCTTGATGGCATAAGACAAAGCCGTTACCGTCAGCGGTTCGGCATTTTCGGGAACGGGCGCGGGACGCGGAACGTCGAAAGGCAGGTCGGCCGTCAGTTCGGGGCAATCGGCAAACAGGGGCTTACGGGTCATTCTTTTCTCCGTTTCGGCGCAGGCCTTTAAAGAAATCTTTTAAAAGGGAAACGGCTTCGTTTTCCCTGATGCCGCCGTACGTTTCGGGAGTCCACAGGTTCGTTTGTCCCGCGTACAGGCGGCAACCGTGTTCCACGCCGCCTCCTTTCACGTCGTAAGCGCCGAAATACAGGCGCCGCAGCCGTGCGAAGGAAATCGCCGCCGCGCACATCGGGCAGGGTTCCAGCGTAACGTACATGTCAAATTCGGGCAATCGCGGCGCGCCGCATTTTTTACATGCTTCGCGGATCGCCAGAATCTCCGCGTGCGCGGTCGGGTCGTCGTCCCGTTCCGTGCGGTTTGCGGCGACGGCCTTTATTTGCCGCGCTTCGGGGGCAAAAATCACTGCGGCGACGGGGATTTCTCCGTATTTTGCCGCCTTTTTCGCTTCGTTGAGCGCCGTTTCGATTACCGAATTAAAAAAAACGTCCATCCGTTTAAAGTGTCGCTCCGCCGTTCGGATGTCAAGAAAAAGCTCGCTCTTTTCGGACGGCTGAAAAGTATGTAATGATTTTTTGACGTTTCGGGCTTATATTAAAGACGTTTTTGATCAGGAACGGACGGAACGCAATGCCGGCGCATGTAGCGATAGATAACAATACGGTTTATAAGCTCGGAGGCTTTCGGGTTGACCGGGATATCGTGCGCTATATTCGTGAAGCCAGCGACGTAAGCGGCATCAGCTTTGATTACATGATGGCAAAGGCCGGGCACGAAAGCCGCTTTGAGGCGGACGCCGCCGCGGCGCGCTCAAGCGCGGAGGGCATTTATCAGTTTACGGCGGATACGTGGCTGCAGCAAATGAAGCTGCACGGGGCGAAATACGGTTATGCAAAGTTGGCGGGAAAAATTTATCGCGACGGTCGCGGGCGCTATCGCGTCAATGACAGGAACGTCCGTGCGGAAATATTGTCCCTGCGCCGTTCGCCGCGCATTGCGGCCTTGTTGGCCGCCGAATTTGCCAAAAGCAACAAAAAAATATTAGAGGATCAGGTCGGCGGAGAGATATCGCCCGCCGATCTGTATTTGGCGCATTTCATGGGGCCTTCGGGGGCGGTCATGCTGTTGAGGGCGGATAAGTTCACGCCGCACAAACTGGCGGCGGATCTGTTCCCCGACGCCGCGATGGCAAATCCGCCGATCTTTTATACCAAAAAGAAAAAAATGCGTACGGTGCGTCAGGTGCGCCAAGTCTTGGCGGATATCTTTCAGGATAAAATCGAACGTTTCGCCGTATTGCCGAAATCCTTGAAGGTTTGGCTGGACAAACAGTCGAAAACGACGCTGGCGAACAGGAAACAGTCCGTCGTCGTGCGCGCGCCCGTTTTAAAGCTTGAAACGGCGTTAAACGAATTGCCGCCGCCCGTGCCGAAGATGGTCGAAACGCTGCAGCTGGCAAAAATTCTGCCGGGAGAAGGCGTTAATCTGGATGACGAAGAGCTTATGGAAAGCTTGGAAGACAAAATTGAAACGGCGGCTTCTTCGGGGAAGGACGATTCCGTTTCCGCCGATTTTATTCCCGTGCGCCGCGCCGGCTATGACGTCGCGGGGATCGCTGCGATGGAAAGCGATTTTCCCGCCGCCGTCCGTCCCGTTTATACGGCAAGTGCCGCAACTTTTTTTGAAACGGACGAATATCCCGTCCTGTCGCCTTTGCCGATACGGTTGACGGCGCAGACCTCTTTGAAACCTTTTTTTGACGAAGAGAAGGAACGCTTAAATGAACTCTGAAACGAACGGCAAGGGCGAACGGATTGCCAAGGTCATCGCGCGCGCGGGCGTTTGTTCCCGCCGCGAAGCAGAGCGTTATATCGCGGACGGACGGGTCAGCGTTAACGGCGCCGTGCTGGACACTCCCGCCTGTTTGGTGACGGAGGCGGACGAAATCACGGTTGACGGAAAGCCTTTGCCCGAAAAAGAACAAACCCGCGTTTGGCGATACCATAAGCCTGCGGGGCTGGTAACCAGCCATAAAGATCCCGAAGGGCGTAAAACGGTCTTTGACAATTTGCCGCCGTCGCTGCCGCGCGTGATTTCCGTCGGGCGCTTGGATTTGAATTCGGAAGGGTTGCTTTTGCTGACGAACGACGGCGCGTTTGCCCGCGCGATGGAACATCCGTCAACGGGATGGATTCGGCGCTATCGGGTGCGCATTCACGGCAGGATAACGCCCGACGTTATCCGAAAGCTTGCGGACGGCGTAACGGTTGACGGCGTGCGTTATGCGGGCGTTCGGGTCGTTCTGGATAAGGAACAGGGCACAAACTCCTGGCTGACCGTTTCTTTGACGGAAGGAAAAAACAGGGAGATTCGCCGCCTGATGGATTATTTCGGTTTTAAGGTTACGCGCCTGATCCGCGTTGCATACGGCCCGTTCCAACTGGGAACGCTCGCGCCGGGAGAAGCGGATGAAATAACGGGAAAGGCTTTGAGGGAACAGGTCGGTTCAAAGGCGGAGCTGATTCCGGCGAAACGCGGGCATCCGAAATCTTCGAAGTAAAAAAAGAAACCGACGGCCGTTCTTTCGCGTGAAAGAACGGCTGATTTTGCTTCGCGCGCCGAAACGTATTTTTCCAAAAAAGAAGGGAAGCTGACGCTTCCCTTTAAGTTTTTGGGGAAAATCGATGTCGGGAATGTTAACGCGAGTTTTCCCGAGCCTTTGAAATCGCGTTAAATCCGACGGGATTCCCGCGCTTGGGCGGATTTGCGGGCGGTTCGTTCTCTTTACCGAAACCGACGGCGCGTTCTTTGCCCGTCGGGCCGTTTTTGATCAGTTCGTCTTCGCGGTTAAATCCGATCGCGCGGCGCAACCCCAGCTGTTCCAAAAGGATATCCTTCGGGTTTCGGGATATTTCCTCTCCCTCTCTGCCGAAGCCGATCGCCCGACGTTTCTCTCCCGCCCGAACGGCCAAAACGCCTCCCGGCATCAGGTCGCAAACGGGAAATTCGTGCAAAGGAACGCAGAACTCGTCTAATGATTTTACCATAGGAAAACTCCGTGATTCCGTATCTGTTTTGACAAAATTATATATTTTTGTCGTTTTTGTCAAATAAAAAATTATTTTGAGCTTGCATAATTTCAACAAGGGTACAGGATAAGCGTATGAGGATCGTAGCAGGAAAATACCGCGGCAAAATTCTGGTCGCACCGAATACGGACGCGACGCGTCCGACATCGGATCGCGCCAGGGAATCCGTTTTTAATATCTTGGGCGGCAGATTGTTGAAGAACGGTCTGTCATGGGAAGAATTGAGCGTTCTGGACGCTTTTGCGGGAACGGGCGCGTTGGGGATTGAAGCGGCTTCGCGCGGCGTGCCGAACGTTGTCTTTATGGAAAAGGACGCGGAGGCTTTAAAGGTTTTGCGCCGAAACGCCGCGTTTTTAGAGCGTGACGGATGCCGCGTTTCGATCTTTTCCGACGTTTTGCTGCCTCCTTCGGTTCCTGCGCCCGTTGATCTGATTTTTATGGATCCGCCGTACGGGAAAGGTTTGATTCTTCCCGCGATTCAAGCGTTATCGGAAAGCGGCTGGCTGGGAAAAAAGACGCTTTGCGTCATCGAAACCGAAAAAAAAGAAAAAACGTCTTTGCCCCCCGTATTTTCAATTCATGAAGAACGGACGTACGGAAAAGCAAAAATAACCTTTGCGTCCGTTTCGAATCCGCTGTTTGCCTGATACGCGGCGGGCGGGTATTCGGGGGCGTTTCGTTCGACCGTTTCCGCCGCGTTTTTTTATTCCCGTCTTGTCGCGGAATTGTCGGCAAGCCGTTCGGCGTTTCAAAATCGGCGGGCATGTCTTCGCCGTTTCGGTAAGGAAGAACGGGAATGACCGTTCGGGAAAATTTCCTGAGGCGATCGGCTTTTCAGCGTTTTGGCAGAGGTTCCTTTGAAAATGCGAAAAAGCGCGCCCCAATATATTCCTGTCAACGAAAAGAATGTCAAAGCGTTTGTTTGCCGCCAATTTCCGTAAAAAATCGGGCTCGGTAACTTCTTGTATTTCTTCAACCGATCCGAACCGGCTGAGTCGGGAACGAAAACTTTCGCGGAAAAAAGTATGATTATCGGCGATCAATATTTTTACCGACATAACCTCTTTAGTGTTTTTTTTTGCTTTTGCTCAATTTAAAAGCAGTATAGATAAAAATATCCCGCGGTGCAATAAAAAGTAGAGATTTTATCGCGCCGCGGAACTTAACGCGTTCTGTTTTCAGACGGCCGGGGAAAGCCCGTAGGCACAGTAAGAGGGCCTTTCATATGCCGTAATTCTTTCGGCATTTTTAAAACTCAGGGAAGCTTTTCCGTAGGATATGACGCCGTTTTTGTCGGGCAGGGCATGGTGTTTCGACTGATAGGCGCGCACGTCGGCCAGGCTCATCGTCATACCGTTTTCAAACGCGACGTTCCAACCGTAAAGGCTGTATCCCGTCTTGATAACGATATCCGCTTTTTCCGTTTGCGCCTGTTCTCCGTTTGCGGCCTGAGCCTGCGTAAAGACGAAAGCTTCGGGAATTTCCTGCGCTTGAGGGATAACGTATGCGGGGGCCTGCGGCTCGGCCGGAGCGGGAATGACAAGCTTGTTCAATCCGCTGAAAAACAGTTTGGAGTTGTTCGGCCCCGCCAAGATGCCGCTTGAGGAGTCCAGCTCTATCGTCGTGCCTTCCCGCCCTTCTAACGAAATAACGTTGATGCCGCTGACGACGGCTTTTAAGGCGTCGCCGTTTGAAGCGGGCACTATGACCGAAGAAGCGTTGGCGAACGTTCCTTCTTCCCCCGCTTCGGAAATGAAACAGCCCTGACAGAATATCTCGCCTGACAAAGGCAGCTCCGCCGCGTTGGCGTTCAACGGCAGAACGGACAGTTCGCCGATGATCAAATGCCACGCGGACAAGGAAGAAAATTGTCCGCTTTCACGGTTGAGCACGACGGTATCGTTGTCGGGCGTGCCGATAAACGAAACGATCCCGTCGCGGCCGTCAAAGGTGAAATGTTCCGCAGGCGGCAGAGTATCTTCTTTTTCCTCGGGATCAAGCTCTTCCTGAGTTTCTTCCGCTATCGCCTCTTCGGAAAGGCGGAGAGAATCTTCCGTTTCTTCCGCATCTTTTTCCGCCGTTTTTTCGGCATAAGCATCAATCTCCGCCGCCGCTTCGTCCTCTATGAAAGAAAGAGGCGTTTCCTCCGCCTTTTCTTCAAGAACGGGATCTTTCTTTGACGACGTGTTTTCTTCCGTTTCGACGGGCGCGTCTTCTTCGATATTTTCAAGCTCTTCCGCCGAAACGGAGGGAGATTCCGTTCCGGTTTCAACCGACGTTTCGTCACTTTCTTCCGCCGGCATTTCCAGCTCTTCCGCTAATTTCTCTTCGGATTCCAGCAAAGCCTGATCAACGGGGTCGGCAATGTTTGCAACGGGAGAAACTTCTTCGATTTCTTCGGGAGGCAAAGGCAACTCGGATTCCGTCGGGATCGCCGCGTCGGGAGCCATCAGGATATCGCCCGTCTGAATTTCGTCGTCGGGCGGAAGAGGAGGCTCCGCGTCGGCGGGCAGATCCGTTTCCGCCGAATTAAAGAAATCTTCTTCGGAAATTCCGCTTTTTTCGGGTTCTTTCGCGTTTTCTTTGCCCGTTTCCGCGGCAGGAGCTTCGGGAGCGGGTGCTTCAGGCGCGGGGGCTTCTTCCGTTTCCGCTTCCTCTTCGGGAACGTCGACGTACTCGTATTCCACTTCCTCGGTCGCCTCAGCTGCGGGAGCTTCGGGAGCGGCCGCTTCAGGAGCGGGCGTTTCAGGCGCAGATTCTTCTTCGGGAACTTCGACGTATTCGTATTCCACTTCTTCGGTTGCCTCAGCGGCGGGAGCTTCGGGAGCGGGCGTTTCAGGGGCGGCCGCTTCAGTTGCAGCCTCTTCTTCGGGAACTTCGACGTACTCGTATTCTACTTCCTCGGTCGCCTCAGCGGCGGGAGCTTCGGGAGCAGGCGTTTCAGGTGCAGATTCTTCTTCGGGAACTTCGACGTATTCGTATTCAACTTCCTCGGTTGCCTCTGCGGCGGGAGCTTCGGGAGCAGGAACTTCGGGAACGGCCGCTTCAGTCGCGGTCGCTTCTTCGGGAACCTCGACGTACTCGTATTCTACTTCTTCGGTTGCTTCTGCGGCAGGCGCTTCGGGAGCGGCCGCTTCAGGAGCGGGCGTTTCAGGCGCAGATTCTTCTTCGGGAACTTCGACGTACTCGTATTCCACTTCTTCGGTCGCCTCTGCGGCGGGCGTTTCAGGCGCGGGAGCTTCTTCGGGAACTTCGACGTATTCGTATTCCACTTCTTCTGTCGCCTCAGCGGCGGGAGCTTCGGGAACGGCCGCTTCGGGCGCAAATTCTTCTTCGGGAACCTCGACGTACTCGTATTCCACTTCTTCGGTCGCCTCAGCGGCAGGAGCTTCGGGCGCGGGCGCTTCGGACGCGGCTTCCTCTTCGGGAACTTCG
>CALXYE010000101.1 GCA_944392845.1 uncultured Alphaproteobacteria bacterium | reverse complement strand
TGTGATTTTGCTTTGCGCCGCCCTTATTTCGATGCGTCCGGAACCGGGCGGAAGCGGCTTGGTTCTGGATGCTTTTTTAGCAGGCGGCGGCGACGGTTTTTATCAACAAGGCGTTCCGTGGGGCGATCCCGACTTTGTTTCGGGCAAAAAAGGAGATGCCGTAAAAACCGAACGGAAAATCAAAGAAAAACGAAAAAAGAAAAAAGAACCGAAAGCCGAGCAAAAACGAAAAGCCGATAAAGCCGAAAAAAATAAAAACGCGGCTCTTTTGGAAAAAAAGGCTGAAAAAACGAAAGTGTCGGAAAATATGGCCCTTCGGAAGAGCGGGAGAGGAACGGAAACGCGCGCTTACGGCGGCGCCGTCGGGGACGCTCCCGGTTTCGGATCGGGAACGGGAATGGGAATCGGCGTCGGCGGCGGCAACGGCGTCGGCGATTTGGAAGCCGCCCGTTATTTTGTTAAATTGCGGCGTTTGTTGCAACGGCGGTTGAAATATCCCGAAAGCGCCGACGGGCGGCGGAGGGCGGGAAAGGCCGTCGTCCGTTTTTATTTGGAGGCGGACGGCAAAATAGACCCCGCTTCGGTCGTGCTTGCGGCGTCGTCGGGATCCGCGGAACTGGACGAACGGGCGATAAGGACGGTAGCGGAACTGCCGAAACTTTCCGAACCGCCGAGGGGGGCGATGACAATAGAAATCCCCGTTGTTTTCCGCGTTTATCATTAGTATGATACCGTTCATGAAAAAACGGCCGTTATTTTTATTGTTTTGTATGTTTTCCGCCGCGCCCGCCGCGTTTGCCGCGTCCGAACCCGCGTCGCATCGGGCGGTGTACGATTTGTTTTTGGAATCGACGAAGGGCGGGGCGGGAAGCGTTGTTGACGCCCGCGGCAAAATGGTCTATGCCGTCCGCAAAGTTTGCGGAGAATGGAAAACGGAAACGACCTTTTCTCTGGATGTCAGCTATGAGCTGAGCGGCATTGATACAACGCACTGGAAGCAGGAAACATTGGAAAGCCCCGACGGTTGCCGTTTCGATTTCACCGTTTATACCTTCCGAAACGGGGAAGACCGTACCGAATTTAAGGGAAAGGCCGTTTGCGAGGGAAAGGCGAAAAAAATCTCCATTTCCGAACCGTTGGCTTCGGAAGCCGTGTTTCCCGCAGGCGTACGCTTTCCCGTACAGCAGACCCTGATGATGCTGGATGCGGCGGAAAAGGGCAAAAAATCGGTATCTTCGTACGTTTATGACGGCACCCGTTTGGAAGCGCTGTACTTTATGAACGCCCTGATTTCTCCCGCAGGGGAGGCGGGGGCGCCCGAAAACGTTACGGGGGACGTTTCATTGCTGAACGGCAAAAGCTATCGCTTTGACGCGGCGTTCTTCAACGATACGGGGCTGGACGGCGAAGGCAAAAAGGACGGCAGCCCTTTTTACGAAGCAAGCGTCCGCTATTATGAAAACGGCATCAGCGACGACGTCGTTCAGGATTTCGGCATCTATAAACTCCGTTCGCAGCTGCGCGAGATTAAAAAACTTTCGGATCTGCCTTGTTCAAAAAGCGATAAAGCGCCTTTGACAAAGGAAGGAAGCGTGTTATAACGGTATAAAACATCACCTCGTTCGGAGAAGTCCTTGTCAAGCGCCGCCGTTCCTTTCGTTTCGGGAATACGCAATATTGTTTCGCTTTATGACGCGTTTATCGTTGACCTGTGGGGCGTCATTTACGAAGAACAGCATTTGTGCTACGGCGTCTTCAACGCTCTCAGCCAGTTGAACGACGAGGGGAAAAAAGTCGTTTTCCTGTCAAATTCTCCGCTTCGCTCCGCCGACGTTGCTAAAAATCTGGAACGCATGGGCGTGAAACCCCGCCTGTATCGGGGCGTTTTGACGGCGGGCGAAATCATTTATCACGAGTTGCGCGCGGGCATAGATCCGTTTTTCGCGAACATGGGGCGCAAATGCTTCCATTTGGGACCCGATGATTATTGGCAACCGTTCGCGTCGCTGGGCTATGTTTGCGTCCCCAATATTGACGAAGCGGATTTTATTTTTGTTAC
Organism: uncultured Alphaproteobacteria bacterium; assembly: GCA_944392845.1. Classification (GTDB taxonomy): domain Bacteria; phylum Pseudomonadota; class Alphaproteobacteria; order CAAGCB01; family CAG-977; genus CAG-977. The sequence continues at coordinate 16,871 of CALXYE010000101.1, read as the reverse complement.
GGGAACCTTCGGCACGCAGGATTCTCTGGATAAGTACGAACCGTTTTTTAAGGTCTGCCTGTCGCGCCGGTTGCCGATGATTTGCGCCTGTCCCGATCCGTTTGTCATGCAAAACGGTGTTTTGCATATTGCCGCGGGGGCGTTGGCCGCTCAATATCAAAAAAGCGGAGGCAATGTTTTTTGGCGCGGAAAACCCGACCCGTCCGTATTTGAATATTGCTTGGAGGGAATGGACGTTCCCGACCGCCGCCGCGTCGCCGTCATCGGCGATTCTTTGGCGACGGACATGAAAGGCGCCAACCACGCGGGGTTGGACGCTTTATTCGTCGCGGGCGGCGTTCATGCCAAGGAATTGGGCGTCAACAGAGGGCAACAACCCGATATGGACAGGATGGCGGCGCTTTTGCGGCAGAACGATTGCTTCGTCAGGGGCGTTCTTCCCGCTTTTATTTGGTGAGTCAAACCAAAAACTGTTCGTTTAAAACGCGGTCTTCCAAATTATATTCGGGGTCAAACAGCAACGTCAGGCCGACGCTTCGGTCTTCCTGCACTTCGACGCTGACGACGTTTTTGATTTCGGTGAAATCGGCGACGGCGCTGACGGGGCGTTTTTCGTGCTGCAGAATGTCAAGCCCGACGGAAACGTGCGAGGGCAAAATCGCGCCGCGCCAATGGCGGGGGCGGAAGGGGCTGATCGGCGTCAGCGCCAATACGTTCGACGTCAAAGGCAGGATGGGGCCGTGGGCGGACAGATTGTATGCCGTGCTGCCCGCGGGCGTTGATACCAGTATGCCGTCACAGATCAGTTCGGACAACTTTTCCTGTCCGTTGACGTTGATGCGGATGGCGGCGGCCTGTCGCGCGCTTCGCAACAGGGATACCTCGTTGATGGCCAGGGCTTCTTTGACTTTTCCCTTAGCGGTAACGGCTTTCATCTTTAAGGGGTGAAGAATGATTTTTTGGGCTTTTGACAAACGCTTCATCAGGTCTTTTTTCTTATATTTGTTCATCAAAAAGCCGACCGTTCCCCGATTCATGCCGTAGACGGGCAGCTCATCGCCGATGTGCTTGTGCAACGTTTGCAACATAAAGCCGTCTCCGCCCAAAGCGACGATCGCATCCGCCTTTGAATGCGGGACGCCGCCGTAACGTTTTTCCAAAAAAGACAGGGCTTCTCTGGCTTTTTCCGTTTCGTCCGCCAAAAAACATATCTTCGGGCTTCGGTTCATCTTTTACCTTTGGGGCAGTGGACATCCGCTGTTGTTTTCTTTATAATACGACGAAAAATAAAACTTTGGAATAAAAACAGAAAATGAAACTCCGCGCCGTCTTTTTTTCTTTCGCCGCCTTCGCCGCTGTTCTGCTTTATGCGGAAGGAACTTGCGCGCAGCAGGCCGCAAAACCGCAAAAAACGGAGCTTCCGAAGGCCGACGTCGCGTCGGTGTCGCCGATAACGTTTGAAGAATTGCGCTTTTTCGTCAGGGATTGGCGCCGCTATTCCCGATGGCTGAAGAACGAAGGACGCGATACGGGCGCCGTTGCCTATGCGGGCGTTTCTCCCGTCGCCGATTATCCGCCCGAGGCCGTTCGCTGGCTGGAAGAGCGAAATTGGGCTCCCGACCGTTTCTTTTTAATCGAACGGCGTATTCGCGAAACGTTGTCCGTGTTGCAAAAGGAAGAAAAGCGCCGCGTCTTTACGGAACAGATGCAGCGTCAGATCCGTATGTTGCAAACGGATACGTCAAAAACGCCCGAACAAAAGGCGGCAATGCAAAGGCAATACACCAAAAATATTCAAAACATGGTTCAGGCGATGAAATATACAAAGCCTGTTTCCGATAAGGAAATGAAGCTGATTCAATTGAACCGTGAGGTTTTGGAAAACGTTATGGATATGTGAAACGCTTCGTTCGTTTTCGGGGAACGCCCGTTTGCGGCGGGGCGCGTTTTTTACGGCATCCTGATAAAAAAAGCCTTCCCGACGAACGGGAAGGCCGCGAGTTTATGGGGTGTCTAAGGAAAAATAAAAAACCCTAAACGAAGATATTATAACGTTCTTTCGCCGGAAAGCCAAGCCTTCTTTATAATGATATCAACGGCGTGTTTTCACGGTTTTCCGATACGATCCACTTCGCAACGCCGTACATCATGACGCCGACGTACGCTCCCATAACGGCGTCGCTCAAATAGCATTCCGCCGTCATAACCAGGCTGAGCGTTACCAGGAATGCCAGAGCGTAAAAAAGCTTTGACAAACGGGGGAGGAAAGAGCCCGTCGCGACCGCCACGGCCCAGATGCTTTGAGCACCGAAGCTCGGAAAAGAGGTTTCGGCGACTCTCATACGGAATGCGCTGAATCCGTACAGATGCATCGAGTCCAGCATGGCGGGCGTATAGCGTCCGATGACAATGTTCAAAACGAACGTAACCGCGGAAGATACCAAAAGGGTCAGGAAAATAAACGCGACGGCTTTAGCTTTGCTCAGGTTTTTTTCAAAAGCATCGGTCGTCAGGGACAGACCGCCCGCCGCCATGTACGTCAGCCATAAAAACAACAGGATGAAAAACCACCATCCCGAGGGATTAAACGTTTCCAAAACCGTAAAGAAAGGAGCCGATTCGGTTTCCATACGCGCGACGGCCAGCGGTTCGTCAAAGAAGCGGATTGAAAGGGTGCAAAACAAACAGGTATAAATGAACGAAGCCGTCTTAGGCTGTTCCAGCGTGAATTTTTTTAAAAAGACGACTCCTGCCGCCAAAGCGGGTTTTATGCGCACCTGAGCCAGCCGTTCTCTCGCGTTTTGAACGGCTTGGGAAGAGGCAAGTTTTTTGCGGGCATCGTCCGCTTTTTCGTAAAGATGCCTGCAGGCGGCTTTCGTTTTGGTCAACAGGTCCGTTTTTTCAGTCATTTTCATTATCCGAACAAGGCTTTTTCGCAATTATCCCGAAGTATAACATAAGAATACGCCGAGGTTAAGATATGCATTTGGTTTTAAACGTATTTTTTCCCGTCTTGCGGCGCGGGATCAAAGAATGTTAAAATAACTCTTTACGGAAGCGACTTCGGGGAAGGAGAATGAAAAAAGCGCTTTTTTTGTTGGGCTTTTTCTGTTCGTTTGACGCCGTCGCGCAAGGATATTACGTCCCTGCCGCGCATTTTCCTTCGTTTTATCAGGCTCCGGCCTTTCCGTATTATCCCGTCCCGTATCCGTCCCGTCCGAATCCGTACGCGGGGGGAATCGGCATGAATTCTTATGCGGGAAACCGCGCGCTGTCCGTCCGTTCCGCGCCGCCGTCGCCCCGCGCTTTTTACGTTCCCGCCCGTACCTCTCTTCTTCCCGAAAAGCAAGGCGTCCCGATCGGGGAAGATACGGCCTTTTTTAAACAATATATCAGGGAACATCCCGATGTGATGCCGGATATTAAATTGAAAGGGACGTACGAATGGTAAGAATTTTGTTCGTTGCTTTGGCTTGCTTGGCAGCTGCCGACGCCTTTGCGCAAGTTCCGTATCCTCAACCTTATTACCCGCCTCAGCCGTATTACCCGCCTCAACCTTATTATCCGCCGCAGCCCTATGTCCAAAACGTTCCCGCGTATGCCGCGGGGCAGCCGGCCTATCCCGTCGGGCAAAACGCCGCGCCCGTTCGTCCCTCCTATCCCGTTCGGCGCAATCCGTTCGGCGGCGGGATCGGCGGCGTGTCGATGGGAAATACGCCGCTTCCCGTTCAAAAAATGACCTCGGAGCCCGTTTACGCGCCGCCTCCTTCTTACGGCGCGCCCGCCGTCAGGGAAAATGCCGCGGCGCCCGCAGAAACGGAAAAAAAGGATGATAATTCCGAAAATATCGAGCAAAAAGGCCTGAAAATGTTTAGCGAGGAAGACGAAAAAAAGGTCTTAAAATCCGAAAGGCAAACGGGAAACCGCAGGTATGACAGAATGTCCGATGCCCGAAAAGAAGAATTGCTTCAGCGCGTCATTTTGGATAAGGATAGGGAAGAACGGCGGAAACGTTTTAAGTTAAAACATGTCGGAGACAGATAGACGATGAAAAAAACGGCATTTTTATTGGCGTGCCTGCTTGCGGCTTTTTCCGCTCGGGCGGACGACGACGCCTTTTACGGACAGGTAAAAATCGGTTCGTTCGGCGATCTGGCTTACGAGCGTAATGCGGAAGGAAAAATCATAAAAAAGCGCAGTGACGCCGATATCAAGCAATATGTCGCGGATACGGTCGATAAAACGTTGCGGACGCGCGGTCTGTCCGTTTTTCCCGACCGAAAAAACCGCGATTTGAACAAAGCCGTTACGGTAACGCCCGACAAAATATCATTTAACGTTTATGACCAAAGCGGCATGATGCTGTTTCCGTTTTCCGTTGACAGGAAAAAATCTTTGACTCAGACGGAAATCCCTTCGGCGGAGCGCAAAAAGGCTTTGCAAAAAGCCGAAGCCGAAGAACGTAAATTCAATGAAGAGGTGACCCGCCGCAGGAAAAAACTGTATGATCGGGTCAAACAGGATGAAAAGAAGAAAAAAAGATGAAGCGTTTTCTGGTTTGCGCCGTTTTGCCGCTGTTGTCGGCGTGCGTTTTGGATCGGGTGCCTGATCACGGCCTGCCGATACACCATCACGTCGGCATCGATTCCGAATTATTGATTTTTAAGACGGATGATATTCGCATTGCGGACGTTAAGGAGTTTTTGATTTCTTACGAATATAACGACAGGAACGTCAAGTTGTCCCAGCTGGGGGAACACGCGAAACGCTTTTGCCAAGGCAAGGGACGGGACACCGTTTTGGTTGATATGAAGCTGACGAACCGCCATAATTTTCGCCGCGCGACCTTTGAATGCCAAGAACATCCCGTGTTGATTCCGAATTATTGATTTTCATGGAAAAACGGGATTTTTTATGCAGTTGTGGGGATTGAAAACCGAAGCGTCGTTTGACGTGTGGTCGATAGAGCATTTAATAATGGGGATGACCATCGGTTGTTTTGCCCGTTATGTCACAATCCGCATGGTCGGAAACGAAAAAGTTTCCGAAAGGCTTTTTGACCGCATCAATTTGGTTTTGGTGCTGATGCTTTCCTTTATGTGGGAAGCCCTTGAACATTACTTGGAAACGGGATTGGCGGGAGGGACCGTCGCTTTTTGGCTTCAGGGCGTGGAGCATTGGTCAAATCGTTTGATTTTTGACAATCTGATGGTCTTGGCGGGATTTTACGTTTATTTGCAAAGAAACAGAATCGTATGGTTTGCCCGAATCTTTTCCGCCGTGTGGCTGATCGTGCATATTTTCCTTTTTCCGCACAGCATGTACCTGCATGAAATTTTTTAACATATTGAAATATCATAATATTTTTTATTTTAAAAATCTTTGTTGACTTAGAGCCCGCTCTAAATCGTAGCCTGTAAGAAAATGGATTCGAAAATCATTCGGCAATGACGGGAGCGTATAATGAGGTTTTGGTTTCTGACGTCGGTTTTAGGATGTTTCGTAACGGGCATATTGTTTATACGTTATGTTGCCGTTTGGAAAATGCCGTTGTGGCAGAAAAGCGTCATGTTTGCCCTTTTTATGGTTGCGGGATGCGGCCTTCGCCTGACGGATTACAGCCTTGAAAGCGTTTTCGGCGACTGGTTTCGTTTATATCGTTATTCAGTCTATTTTATCTTTATATTCTGCGTCATTTTATTCACGCTGACCGTATTCAGGGACGTCGTCTGGGGCGTTCTTTACGGAGCGGACAGGCTGATCGGCCGTTTTTCCGTACCGTCACCCCGCGATGAAAAATGGCTTTTCCGTTTGAATGCGGCGACGTTGATTATCGGCTTTTTATGTGCGGCTTCGGCCTTTTACGAAGGCGTCAGGATTCCTGCCGTCAAAATCATTGAGATCTCTTCCCCGAAAATAAAGCAGGAATACAAAATCGCCGTTTTAAGCGACTTGCATATCCACAGGGCTCTTTATCCGTGGAAGATTCTGTGCACGGTCATTGAAACGAACAAACAAAAACCCGATCTTATCCTTTTGCCGGGGGATATTGTGGACGACAGGATCGGCAAGGTCGAAAAAATGATCAGGCGCTTGGGGTCGTTGCATGCGAAGGACGGCGTGTTTTTCGTTTCGGGAAACCATGATTCCCGACGCGGAAGCGAAAATGCGGCGGACGAAATGAAAAAGCTCGGGTTTCAAGTCGTTGAAAACAGGGGCGTTCCCGTTAACGACGATCTGTACGTCGGCGGTATTCCCGACCTGTATTCCGCCGCAAGACACGGCTTGCCCGTCGATCTGAAAGCCGCCTTTAAAGGGGCCTCATCCGATCGCTTCCGCATCCTGATGTCGCATTCTCCCGCGGATTTTAAAGACAAAGACGTTTTCGATCTGGAAGTATCGGGCCATACGCACGGCGGCCAAATCTTTCCGTTCCACTTCATCGTTAAAGCGTTTAACAAGTATTTGGCGGGGCTGTACAGGCTGGACAACGGGGCGTTGCTTTATGTGTCGCGGGGCGCGGGTCAATGGGGGCCTCAGATGCGTTTCCTGGCTCCTTCGGAAATCACGATTCTTAAGTTAGTACCGCAAAAATCGGAAAAGGCGGGCGGAAAATGAAATACGAAAATTTGTTTTTGGATCAGGAAAGGGCTCTTTACGGCATTCGGGATTCCGAAGTCGTCGGTTGTTCCTTCGCGGGCCCTGCGGACGGAGAATCCGCTTTGAAAGAGTGTCGAAATCTGGATGTCAGGGAGTGTTTTTTTGATTTGCGTTATCCTCTTTGGCATTTGGAATGCGGGCGGCTGTCGCACGTTAAAATGACGGAGAACTGCCGCGCGGCGCTGTGGTATGACATCGGCCTTACCGTTGAGGATTCCGAATTGCGGGGTATTAAAGCGGTGCGCGAATGCCGCGATACGACCGTACGGAGAAGCAAAATCGATTCGCCCGAATTCGGGTGGTTTTGCAACGGATTGAAATTGCGGAATGTCGAGCTGGTTTCCGAATGTCCTTTTTTGAAAAGCGAAAATTTAGACGTTCGCGGTTTGAAGATGAAGGGAAAGTATTCCTTCCAATATGTAAAGGATGCCGTATTGAGGGATTGCGTTTTGGATACGAAAGACGCGTTCTGGCATGCGGAAAACGTTCGCGTCGAAAATTGCGTCGTCAAAGGGGAATATTTAGGGTGGTATTCCAAAAACCTGACTTTTGTAAATTGCCGTATCGAAGGAACCCAACCGCTTTGTTACGCCGAAGGGCTCGTTTTGGAAAACTGTGAAACGGCGAATGCGGATCTGGCTTTTGAAAACAGCGACGTTCGGGCATCGCTCAGGGGGTGCCTCCTCAGCGTGAAAAATCCTAAGAGCGGCCGCATTGAAGCGGACGGGATCGGAGAAGTGATTCTTGACGAATATTGCCTTTCCCCGCGTTCGTGCGAAATCAGGGACAGAGGATGTTGCGCGGAAAGGTCGGCATAGGCGTTTAAGACGAAAGGAAATAAAAAATGGGAAAAATAAGCGGATTGGCTTTAGTTTTCGGATTATTGGCTTTTTCTGTAACGGCGGAGGCGCAAACGATGAAAAAAAGCGAAGTGGATACGGTTTTTGAACAGGGAGACCCCAATCCTTACGGAAAATTCTTTACGGGACAGACGTATTTGACGCGCTTGAGCGCCAATGACGCGGTTTGGAATTCTTCGATCGCGAACGTTACCTTTGAACCCGGCGCCAGGACGAACTGGCACAAGCACGACGGGGGACAGATCCTGTTGGTTTTGGGCGGGGAAGGGCGCTATGCGGAACGCGGCGGAGAACCGCGCGTTTTGAAAAAGGGCGATGTTGTCCGCATTCCGCCGAACGTTGAGCATTGGCACGGCGCGGCGCCCGATTCTTGGTTTGTTCATATCTCCGTTGAAACGAATTTGCCCGACAACAAAACGGATTGGCTGGAACCCGTATCGGATGCGGCGTATAAATAATGAAAAGGCTTTTCGCATTCGCGGCCGCGCTGGCCGTTGCCTTTTCGGCTGTTTTTTATTTTATCGGGGAGGATAAGGTGCCTGCATTGCAAACGACGGATCCCGAGTTTTCGGCGTTATGGGAGAATTTCATTTCCAAGGACGTTTTGCCGAGAAACGTTTTGGGCAAAGAGGCGCGCTATCGGCTTATTCTGGCTTCAAACATAGCGACGCAGGCGTTCGGGCTGTATGAAAACATGCTGAACGAAGCGCTTGATAACGGAGTGTCTCCCGCAGAAGCAAAAGAGATCGCGTATCACGCCGTTCCTTATGTCGGGTATGCCAAGGCGTTCGATTTTATTTTGCTGACGAACGAAATATTGGAAGAACGCGGCGTGAAGCTTCCTTTGGCGGAACAATCGACAACGCCGCCCGAACTCCGTTTCAACAAAGGGCTGGCGGTTCAGATGGGAATATTCGGCCCCGCGATTGCCGAAGCCTTTAAAACGGCGCCGAAGGACGAGCTGCACGTTCGAGAGTTTCTTTCTTCAAACTGTTTCGGCGACTATTATACGCGGGGCGGGCTGGACGTTAAAACAAGAGAGCTTTTGACGTTCGTGATGCTGGTTTCGATGGGCGGCGCGGACGCTCAGGCCAAGGCGCACGTTCAGGGCAATCTGAACGTCGGAAACGGCAGGGACGTTTTGATTTCGGCGATTACCCAAATCCTGCCGTACATCGGCTATCCCAGAAGCCTGAACGGCTTGGCGGCGATTGATGCCGTCGTGCCTTTCAAGGAAGGAGAATCAAAATGAGCAAAAAAGTATTGATCTTATCGGCCAGCCCGCGCAAACACGGTAATTCCGACGTTTTGTGCGACCGTTTCGCCGACGGCGCGCGCGAAAGCGGCAATCAAGTCGAAAAAATCTTCCTCAACGATAAAAAGATCGGTTTTTGTCGCGGATGCGGCGCTTGCGCGGAAACGGGAAAATGCGTCATTCGGGACGATATGGCCGATATTTTGGACACGATGGTTAACGCCGACGTTATCGTAATGGCGACGCCCGTTTATTTTTACGCCGTGAACGGCCAGCTGAAAACACTGATAGATCGCACCGTTCCGCGCTATACGGAAATAAAAGGCAAGGAGTTTTGGCTGATTATGACGGCGGCGGAAGACAACCGCGAAAATATGCGGCCCGTTGTCGAAAGTTTTCGCGGATTTTTGAACTGCTTGGACGATCCGAAGGAAAAAGGCATCATTTACGGGCTGGGCGCTTGGCAGGTCGGGGAAATTGAAAAATTGCCCGCGATGAACGAAGCGTACGAGGCGGGAAAAAGCGTCAAATGACCGAAAACGGCCGAAAGGGGTTTCCGCCCTTTCGGTTTTAAAAAGTTTTGCATCGGAATGTATCGTGGAAATTGAGCTTGTTTCGGGAGACGATAATGAATCGCAGAGAATTTTTAAAGGGAGCGGGGCTGGGCATCTTAGGCATGGCGGCATCCGGCGCGATGGCTAAGGCGGCGACGGCGGTTCTGCCGAAGCCGAACGTAAAAAAATCGACCGTTTGGTTTACGCGGGACATCAGTCCCGAAGGGCTGTTGAAGGCGTATTCAAAAATCAATGCCGGTATCGGCGGCAAAGTCGCGATCAAATGGCATTCGGGGGAACCGCACGGACCGAACATCATCCCCCGCGATATGGTTATGGCGCTGCAAAAAAGCATCCCTGACAGCAATTTGGTCGAAACGAACGTTTATTATGCAAGCCCGCGACAAACGACGCAGGGACATCGCGAAACGTTGAAAACCAATAAATGGGATTTCTGCACCGTTGATATTATGGACGAGGACGGCGCCGTTATGATTCCCGTCAAAGGCGGGAAACATTTTAAGGAAATGTCCGTCGGCAAACATATGCTTGATTATGATTCGATGGTTGTGCTGACTCATTTCAAGGGTCATGCGATGGGCGGCTTCGGCGGTTCCATGAAAAACATAGCGATCGGATGCGCGGACGGCGTTATCGGTAAAAAAATGATTCACGGCGCGTCTTGGGAATTTTCGGGGGCGCGCTTTATGGAAAACATGGCGGAATCGGCTAAGGCGACGGCGGATTACTTTAAAAACAAAATCGTTTATATAAACGTTTTGCGTAACATGTCCGTTGACTGCGATTGTGCGGGGGTGTCGGCGGCGCCGCCCAAGGCAAGAGACATCGGCATTCTGGCTTCAACCGACATACTGGCAATAGACAAGGCGTCCGTCGATATGGTGTACGCCTTGCCCGAAGAAGAAAGTCGGGACTTAAAAGAACGCATCGAATCAAGGGAAGGCCTGCGCCAGCTGTCTTATATGAAAGAGCTGGGCATGGGCAATGACAATTATGAATTGGCAGAAATCTGACAAGGAAAAACACATGGATCGCAGAGATTTTTTGAAAACGTCGGGAATGGCTTTCGTTTTGGGAACGCTGGGCGCAATGACGGCAAAATTCGCTTTTGCCGCGGACGGCGTCGGAAATATTCCGCAGGACGGCAAGGTGACGCGCCGCCGCTATAAAGACACGGCCATGACGATGCCTTTGCTGGGGTACGGAACGATGCGCCTGCCCGTCGTCGCGGGCGGTTCCGCAGGGGACGTTGACGCCGAGGCGGTGCAAAAGCTTGTTGACCGCGCGATGCAGGCGGGGTTGAACCATTTTGACACGGCCTATATGTACAACGGCGGCCAAAGCGAACGCTTTATCGGAAATGCTTTGAAAAAATATCCCAGAGAATCCTATACCCTGACGGATAAACTGCCCGTCATGCGGATGGATTCCGCCGAAGACGCCGAACGTATTTTTAACGAACAACTGGAAAAAACGGGAGCGGGGTATTTCGATTTTTATCTGTTGCACGCATTAAACGCCGATACCTTTCAAAAGGCCGAGGAATGGAAGCTGTACGATTTCTTGAAAAAGAAACAGGCTGAAGGCAAAATCCGCAAAATCGGCTTTTCCTTCCATGATTCTCCCGAAGTGCTGGAGCGCATAGCCGCGGCTCACGAATGGGACGTCGCGCTGCTTCAGATCAATTATCTGGATTGGGAGCTTTACAGGTCTTCGGAGCAATACGAAATCGTAACGAAGCACGGCATTCCCGTCATGGTTATGGAGCCGTTGCGCGGCGGCGCTTTGGCGGAGCTGAACGAAGGGGCGACGAAGGTCTTGAAAGAGGCCGCTCCCGATGCGTCAACGGCGTCTTGGGCGTTCCGCTACGTCGCTTCTTTGCCGAACGTTTTGACGATTTTGAGCGGAATGACGTATCCCGACGTTTTGGAAGACAATATCAAAACCTTTTCGCCCGCGAAACCTTTGGACGAGGACGAAAAAAGGACGCTTGCCCGCGCGTTGGCGGCATTTAAGGAAACTTCGGGATTTATTCCCTGCACGGCATGCCGCTATTGTTCGTGCCCCGTGTCCGTCGCCATTCCCGAAATTTTTGCGGCATATAACGCTTATGCCCTGTCCGACGGAAAGAACAAGGACAGATTCCTCAAAAAGTATAACGAAATCGCCGAAAACCGTCGCGCGGACAAGTGTATTTCGTGCCGTACCTGTATTCCGAAATGCCCGCAACATATCGACATTCCGACGGAATTGAAAAAGGTTGCTCAAACGGTAAAGGAGCTTTCCTGACATGATGCGGCCCGTATTTTATTTTGATTGTTTTTGCGGCATCAGCGGCGATATGACGGTGGCGGCTTTGCTGGATATGGGGGCAAGCCGCGAAAAGCTGGACGCGATGTTTAAAAGCCTGCGTTTGGACGGTTTGGGATACGCCGTCGGGCGCAGGAACAGCTACGGCTTGGACGCGTGCGATTTTGACGTTCTTATGCCGCACGGGCATCATCATGAACACCGCAACATCCGCGACGTTGAAGAGATTATCGACCGTGCCGAAATGACGGATCGTGCACGCGCTTTGGCGAAAAAAACGTTCCGCATCGTCGCCGAAGCGGAATCCGAAGTACACGGGCTGCCCGTTGAAGAAGTTCATTTCCATGAGGTCGGCGCGCTTGATTCGATCGCGGATATTTTATCTTTTGCGGTTTGCGCGGATGACCTGGGGATTGAAAAGGCGGCGTTTTCCGAATTGACCGAAGGCAGCGGCACGGTCATGTGTCAACACGGGGAAATGCCCGTTCCCGCTCCCGCCGTTGCAAAGATCGCCCAAAAATACGGGATTGCTTTGCGCCTGACGGAAGCAAGGGGCGAACGCGTAACGCCGACGGGCATAGCGATCGTTGCCGCGTTGAAAAATGCGGAACGCCCCGCGTCGGCACGCATCGAACGTACGGGAACGGGAAGCGGCAAACGCGATTTCGGCGGCCCGAACGTGTTGCGCGTTATGAAGCTGATGCCCGAAACGAATGCGGCAAAAGAAAATATTTGGGTCATGGAAACCAATGTTGACGATTCGACGGGAGAACAGCTGGGCGCCGCAATGGACGAACTGTTCAAATGCGGGGCGCGGGACGTTCATTATGTTCCGTGCTTTATGAAAAAAAACCGTCCCGCGTGGCTGCTCCGCATTATCGCGGATGAAGACAGGCTGCCCGTTTTGGAAGAAGCCGTCTTTCGCATGACGACGACGATCGGCTTGCGGAAATTTCCCGTTGAACGGACGTGCATGGAACGTTCGGAGGAAACGGTCGTCCTTCCGTCGGGGGAGGTCGCCGTGAAAAGGTGTCGTTTCGGCAGCGTCGAACGCGTTTATCCCGAATACGAAAGCGTTAAAGCCTTGGCGGAAAAAACGGGGATTCCTTTTTCTGAAATTTACGGAGCGGCGGTGAGAAAATGAAAAACGAACTTGAAGAATATTTGGAAAAAATCGCTCCCGACGGGATATGTCTGGCATACTCGGGGGGGACGGACAGTAGCCTGTTGCTGGCCGTGCTGGCAAAAATGAATGCGAAAAAGCCCTTTCCTTTTAAGGCCGTTATTTTTTCTTCCTGTTTTCAGGCGAAACGGGAAACGGAAGAAGCCCTTGCTTTTGCCGAAAGTTTAGGCGTCCGTCCGCAAATCGTGCATTTTGACGCGCTGGGCGTCAAGGGGATACGGTATAATCCGAAAAACCGTTGCTATTTGTGCAAAAACCGCTTGTTTTCGCGCGTGCGCAAAATTGCGGACAAGGAAGGGCTGAAGTACTTGGCGGACGGGACGAACGCGGACGACGCGAACGAATGGCGGCCGGGCAGGGCGGCTTTGGAGGAACACGGGGTCGTTTCCCCGTTCGCGGATTTGGGCATGACAAAAAAGATGATACGCGACATATCGGAAAAAATGGGGTTGCCGACGGCGCGGAAGCCTTCAAATTCTTGTTTGGCAACGCGCTTCGCTTACGGGCAGGAGCTGACCGAAACGGGGCTGAAAAATACGGATAAAGGGGAAGAGTTTTTAAAATCTATGGGATTTTCCGTCGTTCGCCTGCGCCGCCACGGAGAGATCGCCCGCATTGAAATCCTGCCCGAAGAAATGGACAAATTCATCGCCCGCCGCAAAGAAATCGTATCGGGACTTAAGGAAACGGGATGCGTTTGGCTGACGCTTGATTTGGAAGGGTTCCGATCGGGCAGCATGGATGTTTAAAAGGCGGAAATTCCGCCTTTTTATCCGTTTGCCGCTTTCGACCTTGCGGGATTGCAGGTGTCTTCCATCTCGCCGTCCATCAGCTTTTTATAAAGTCCCTGTTTGTATTTCAGAATATCCATCTGTTCGCGGAGCATTTTAATCTGATGCTTCAGGTTTTTTTCCTGTTTTGCCAGCAGTTCCGCCCGTTCGGGAATCGTCGCGTCGCCTTTCAGGCACAGGTTAATGTAATGTTTGACCCCTTCAATGGGCAGCCCCGTCATCCTCAGACAGTGGACGATTCTAAGCCAGGCCAGCGTATGGTCGGAAAACAGGCGGATGTTGCCGCGACTGCGCTCGACGCCGGGAATCAGCCCTTCGTTTTCATAATAGCGGATCGTATAAGAGGAAACCTGCATCATTTCGGAAACGTCTTTAACGGTATATTTAGGCGTTTTATCGTCCGAAGGCCGATAGGGGCCGAGCTTTTTCTTCATTCGTGTTCTCCGTATCATATTAAAGTTACAGTTAACTTTAATGCTGCCCGTTTGATTTTTCAAGAATTTAAAAAAAGTATTGACTTATAGTAACTGTAATCCCTTAGGCTGATAAAAAATGTTGATGAAGGCAAAGGAAACATGAAGAAAAAGCAATGGCCCGTATATATTAAAATCGCGGCGGCGGTCGTCGTTGCGGTATGCGCGGCGGCTTGGTCGGAACGTTTTCCCGATGCGGCGCGCGTCCTTCATTTTCAGTTCGGCCCCGCGTTCATGAGCCTGTTTTCCGCTTTTTCTTCGGGGGCTTTGTTTGCGGCCGTTTTGATCGTTCTGACGACGTTTCTTTTCGGCAGGTTTTATTGCGCCGCTTTGTGTCCTGCGGGGATATGGCAGGATCTCATCGCTTGGGCGTTGCGAAGGAAGAAAAACGAAACGCGCGATTTCAAAAAAACGCGCTATGCCGTTGCGGGGATTGTCGTCGGATTATTGTGCGGCGGCACGGCGGCAGGATTCCTGTTTTCCGACCCGTATTCGTCCTTCGGCCGCGCCGTGTCTTCCTTTTCGTTGGGAGCGTCCGTTCCCTTTATCGTCATAACCGTTTTGGCCGTATGGAAACGGCGCGTTTTCTGCACAAGCCTTTGCCCCGTCGGAACAATACTCGGCCTGTGCGCCGAAAAGGGCGTCTTCCGTCTGGAAGTCGGGGAAGGCTGCGTCAAATGCGGCCTGTGCGCCAAGGCCTGCCCCGCAGGGTGCATCAATCCCGCCGAAGGGACGATTGACAATGCGCGATGCGTTCGGTGCCTGCGTTGTCTGCCGGCGTGCGGCAAGGGCGCGATTTCGTTTGTCCGCCGCAAGGAAAATAAAGAAAAGATCTTTTGCGATTCCCGCCGTTCCTTTTTCATCGGGGCGGGGACGATTGCCGCGGCTGCCGCTGCGGGATTCGTTCTGGCAAAAAGCGGATTGATTCGTTTCGGAAACGCGTTGAAAAACGCAGTCCTGCCTCCGGGCGCGGGAGATGCGGAGCGTTTTGCGGCAAGGTGTACGGATTGCCGTCTGTGCGTCAGGAATTGTCCTGCGGGGATCATTGTTCCCGCAAGCGGCGTCGGCCCCGTTTCTTTGAATTTGAACAAGGCGGCATGCCTGTTTGACTGTAATAAGTGCTCCCGTGTCTGCCCGACGGGGGCAATCCGCCCTTTGAGTTTGGCGCAAAAACAGTCCTGCAAAATCGCCGAAGCGAAATTAGACGTTCAAAAATGCATCAAATGCGGTTTGTGCGCCCGTTCGTGTCCCTCAAAGGCGATTGTATTTAAGCCTGAAAACATCGGGCGAAAACCGCCCGTCATTGATGCGTCGCGCTGTGTCGGGTGCGCGGCTTGTATGCATGTTTGTCCCGTCGGGGCGATCAGTGTGTTACCCGTTGAAAAACAAATATTTATAGAAAAAAGGAGTTAAACAAATGCACATTCCTTCCGAAATGTTGAACGGGGCCGTTTGCCCCGTGTCCGCCGCCGTCGCCGTTGCGGGTGTCGGAGCGGCCGCTTACGCGTTGGTTTCCAAAAAGTACCGCGCGCCTTCGGCCGTCCGTTTTGCGTTAACGTCGGCCGCCGTTTTCGGGCTGCAAATGCTGAACTATCCCGTTGCCGACGGTATTTCGGGACATTTGATCGGCGGCGTTTTCGCATCCGTCCTGTTGGGCGTGCCCGCGGGCGTGCTGAGTCTTTCTTTGGTTTTATTGCTGCAAACGCTTTTGTTCGCGGACGGCGGGATATTGATGTTGGGCGCGAACGTCGTCAATATGGCCTTGTTGGGCGCGGGAGCGGCGGGATTGTTGTGTCTGTCCGCTGAAAAGCGCGGAATCAAGCCGTTTTTATCCGTTTTTGCCGCAGGCGCTTTTTCCGTTTTGGCGGCCGTTGCCGCTTTGTCGGTTGAGCTGGCCGTATCGGGCAAAGCCGACGGAAACGTTATTAAGGCGCTGGTCGGCGCGCATGTCGCGCTGGCATTGGTTGAGGGCGTCGCGACCGTCGGTCTGCTGGCTTTGGTCAACGCTTCCGCCGGGGATGAAGGGGCTTTGTCCCGCCGCGTCGTCGCGGGGCTGACTGCCGTGATTGTCGCGTCTTTGCTGATTGCGCCGTTTGCCTCCGCTTTTCCCGACGCGTTCGAGCAAACGATGGGACGTTTCGAGCTGTTGCCGCACGCGCCGAATTTCGTCCGCGCGCCGTTCCCCGATTATATGCTGGCGGGCGTTTCCCATGAATTGCTTTCCGCTTTTGCGGCGGGGCTGATCGGCGTTGCGGCGACGGCCGCCGTCGCGTTTGCCCTGATGCGCCCGCTGCAGAAGCGCGCCGCCGTCGGAGCCTGAGGAATGGAGAGTTTTGAAGAGCTCGGATTCGCAAAGCTCGATTGTTCGCGCGCGGGGCGGACGGGAACGGAAGAGGTTGTCTTTTGCCCCGGAAAAACAGCGGAGCAGTTGCTGGGGATTTTTGACGCCTTCGCGGCGAAGGACATTCCCGTATTGGGAACCCGCTGTACCGCGGAACAGGCCGACTTTGTGGCGCGAAGCCTTCCCGCCGTTAATTTTGATCCCGTATCGCGGACGCTGACGCTGCGCAAAAAGCCGCCCGAACGGATAGCGGGGCGCATAGCCGTTTGCACGGGCGGCACGGCCGATGTCCCCGTTGCCGAAGAAGCCGCCCGAACGGCCGAATTTTTCGGCGCTGAAGTCGAACGGTTTTTTGATGTCGGCGTTGCGGGACTGCACCGTTTGTTGTCCAAAATAAACGAGATACGCGCGACCGATGTTGTC
>CALXYE010000100.1 GCA_944392845.1 uncultured Alphaproteobacteria bacterium | reverse complement strand
CTTTGGTCGAATTGACAAAGTTCATCAGCAGGATGATGCGCAAAAAAGCCTGATCGGTAATAAAATAAAAAGGCGGAGAATTTTCTCCGCCTTTCGTTTATAATCGAAAAAAACGGCATTTAACGGGGAAAAGCATGAAATTGAACGCCTTGCTTCTTATCGGCGGTTTCGCGCTTTTTTCGGTTTCCTGTTCCGTCGTTGCGAAAAACCGTATCAATCTGACGTTGCCGAACGCGCGGCGTG
The DNA here is from genome assembly GCA_944392845.1 of uncultured Alphaproteobacteria bacterium. Classification (GTDB taxonomy): domain Bacteria; phylum Pseudomonadota; class Alphaproteobacteria; order CAAGCB01; family CAG-977; genus CAG-977. The sequence goes on along the minus strand of CALXYE010000100.1, from coordinate 6,918 downwards.
CGACGTTTCGGTTCGGTATGCTCAGGGCGGTTTTGGGCAACGGCAAAAGAGCGTGGAAAAGCCGGTATTTTTCGTTGATACGGCGGATATCGGTGAAAAATGCTCTTTGGTTTTGCAATATTCGGAGGATGAAAACGTTTTTCGTCCTTTGAAACTTGAAAACGGCGGGATGAAGCCTTTGGTTTATCCCGAAGACGTGACGGGCAGTTTTGAACGGCGCGACGATGAAAACGGTTGGACCGTTCGAGCCGTGATACGCCGTGCGGACCGTATTTGCCCGTAGCCTTTTAAAGGTCACGGGCACCGAAAGAATGCCGCCGCGCCTTTGCAAAGGCGCGCCGTATTTGAAATAAAAGGGGGGAATGTCGGATGCTGTTCTTTTCGCTTTCCGTGATTATCGGGCTGGCGGCTTCGGTCGTCAGCATCAAAACCCTGACGGGATATACGTCGATGAGGAAAATTTATAAATTCCTGATCGGAACGCTTATCGTCGCGGGATGGTTTGCGCCGTTCATCGTCGTGTTCGTCAGGCGTCGGAAATGGCTGGATCCCGAAACGTTTTCCCTGTTTTCCCAAGGGGCGTTCTGTTTATTCGGCGTGTGCTTTTTGCTGTTGTGCCTGATTTTGGTGCGCGATTGGCTTTGGTTCGCGGCATATAAGTTTTTGAAATGGCGTAAAAAGCCTTTGGCGGAACGTCTTGACCCGATGAATTCCGTTTCGATAGCCCGCGCAAATCTGGCCGTTGTTATTATCAGTATCGTAACGGCGGTTTATGCCGTGCATGAAGGGACGAAGATTCCCGCCTACAAGCACGTCGTCATAGAAACGCCGAAGGTAACGGAGCCTTTTACAATCGCCGTTTTGAGCGACCTGCACATCAATCCGACGACTTCCGTCGAACGCCTTGGCAGAATCGTCGCAAAAACGAACGCGGCGGAACCCGATATCGTCGTTTTGCCGGGCGACGTCGTTGACGCCTTTCCCCGTTCCGTAAAACGCCAGATGAGGGTGTTGAAGCGTTTAAGGCCGAAATACGGCGTTTTCGTAACGTTGGGAAATCATGAATTTTTTTTCGGCAGCCTGCGTTGGGAAAAACAGTTCAAGGAAACGGGCTTTCTTTATTTGGGCAATACGGGGGGAAATTTTTGGGGAAAGAACGTTTATATCGCGGGGATCCCCGATCCGAGGTTTTTAAAACTGAACGATCAGATGATTGACTCCGTCGAAAAAACGCTGAATCAGGCGCCAAAAGGCGCTTACACGGTCTTCGTTTCCCATTCGCCGTCGTTCGTCAAGCGTTTGAATAAAAATCTGGCGGATTTGCAAATATCGGGACATACCCACGGCGGTCAGATATTTCCCTTTCACCTGATCGCCAAAAAGGGAAATGACGGCTTTTTGGCGGGGCTGTACGACGTTAACGGAATAAAGCTGTACGTTTCCCGCGGCGCGGGCGGATGGGGCCCGCCGATGCGGCTGTTCGCTCCGTCCGAAATCACTTTGATTCATCTGATGCCGAAAAAAGAGTAGTTTTCAATATATTACTGCTTTCGATATGACGAAAGTCATAAGTAATATGAATATTTTATGAATTGTTCGCATTTCTCCCCGAACCTATGATGAAAATATAGGTTTGTTATAACAGGAGAAACGTTATGAAACACACGAATGAAAGCGGCCGTTCAATGGTCGAAATGCTCGGCGTTCTGGCGATTATCGGCGTTTTGTCGGTCGGCGGTATCGCGGGCTACTCCATGGCTATGTCCAAATTTAAAATTACGAAAACGATTGACCAGGTTCAAACGATCATCACGAACCTGCGTACCTTGTATGCTTCTCAGCGTACCTATACGGCTTTGACGGCTTCAACGGCTTTTAATATGGGTATTCTGACGGATGAAACGTACGACGGAACGAACGGCCTCAATCCCTTCGGCGGAGAAATTACATTCGGTATCGGGACGACGGCGGGTGCGAACCGTTCTTTCACGATTGAATATGACGGCCTGACGGCTGAAGCTTGCGTCAAGTTGGCAACGGCCGACTGGGGCGCCGACGCTTCTTCGGGCTTGCTGGCCATTACGACGGGCGGTGCTTCGGACGTTACGTTTACGTGGGGCGGCACCAATTCTCTGCCTCCCGATTTGGTCGCGGTCGCGAACAGTTGCGCTTCCGACGGTGACGGGGCAAATAATACCTCCAGCGTTACCTGGGAATTCCGTTAATCTTCGGATTGCTTAATAAAAAGCCTCCTTCGGGAGGCTTTTTTATTGTGGCCGCTTTTTTACAATATTTATTTTCGGCGTTCTTGCCGCTCTTTTTTACAACGGCGGAAAGGCGCCGCGTCGGGTTAAAGCGCCGAATATGAAATGGGCGTCACGCGAGCAAGCCTAAGTTTAAGCGGAAGTCTTCGCGGAGGATTTTATCGTCGGGAAGTTGCGGTTTTTTGAAAGGTTAAAAAACGCGGAAGGGCTCAGGCAAAAGCCTTAGCGGTTTTTTTGCGCTTTTGATGCGGCGTCGTAGAAATGTATCGTGCGGGGCAAAGGGCGTTCGGGGACGGATATTTTCCCGTCGCGTTCAAGGACGTAAAAAGTTTTGTGGCTGAGGTCGCTTTTTTCCTTTCCCAGCACTTCCTTCGTCCGCTTCCGAAACTTTTCGTCCGCTTCGTCCATGTCTTTCTTGACGGAAGAATGAAGGTAGTAAATGTCCGCCGTTTCGATCGCCGCGCCGTTCGTGTCGAAATACCGTTCCCCGTTTTCGGTTCGGCAGAGCTTTGAAACGATGCTGTCCGTCGGAACGGGAACCGAAAACATCGCGGACAGCATGGCCGAATCGGCGTTTTCAACGCAACGTTCGACGGCTTTGGCATATTGTTTTTCGTACAGGCGGGCGTAATCCGTTTCCTTAAACCACGCTTTCATTGTTTCGCGCGCCGTTTCGGGAGCATCCGCGCCGAATTTTTCAACGCCCGCTTCATAGGCCGCCGTGATTTTCGGATGATGTTTTTTCAGCGTTTTCAACGGTCCGGTAAAACCGAGTTCGGCGGCTTCAAAGGCAAATTGAGTTTCGGCGCGCACGGCGTCGGCTTCCATTGTACGGCCGATCATGAATAAAGAGGCTTTTTCATATTTTTCGGATAAGGAATATCCCGAACGGTGATGCTGCAGGGCATGCGTCCCTTCGTGTACCAGCGTTGCCGCCAACAAGTCGTCCGACATCCACGAGTTCAGGCACAACGCATTGCAGGACGGCTGAAAAAAGCCCGCCGTCGAAAGGCCGATCGGCTCCATCATCAGGACGCAGTTTTTGTCCGCCATGTCTTGAAGGACTTTTTTGCCCGTCGGAGTCTGCATGACTAACCCGACCAGGCTCTGCAAACGTTCTTCGTGCCGTTCCGTGCCGTTGTAGTTATAAGACAGAAGCGTGTCGTTCGCGGCGGTAACGTAACCGGAACGGCGCGACGCTTCCAACAGGCTCTCCTTCGTTTCGCCGCGCGTGACGGCGTCGGGAGAATAATAATAGCCGAAAACGGCGGAGGCGGCTTTATAGATCAGGTACGCCTTTAAAAGCGTTCCCAGGCAGGATGATTCTCCTTTTTTGGCCGTTTTGCCGCTTGCAAAGGATTTTAACCCTTTTCGGGAACAAAATTCTTTGAAGTTTTCGCTCATTCGCCGTTCCTCCGTTACCTGAATATTAGACAAAAAACGCCCCTTTTTCAAGCAAAACGTTTTAAGAGATATTTTATCTTTTTCCTGTAGCATTAAAGGCGTTAACAAAAAAACGGGAGAGAACAATGAACAAAAACGTCATTCCGTTTACGGTTTTTGCCGCGGCGTTGCTTTTGTCGGCGGGCGCCTCGGCGGAAGACCTGACAAACCCCTTTTACATGCCCTTGAAAGGAAAAGGTCTGGCGGAAACGGCCTTTTCTTATACGCATTCAAGCGCCAAGACCCAAGGCCCCGCCTTTATTGGCGGCGGACGTTCCGCGACTTCGGACGATTCCGTTTTGGAACAGTCGGTGCAATTCGGCCTGACCGACCGTTTCGCTTTTATCGGCGCGGTCGGAAACCTGTTTGAAGCGAGCGGCGAAAAAGATACCTTGTATTGGAAAATCGGCGGACGATACGCTTTCTTTTTTGAAAATACGCCCGAGCTGTTAATGCAGTTGCAGGTCACATACGCCCAAATGCGCGGCGGCGATAAGCAGGTTGATGCCAAGCTGTCGCTGGGATATGACGCGGGGGCGACCGTCCTGCCTTATGCGGAGCTTGCCGTTTTGACGCCGATGGAGCAGGGAAAAGACAATAACGAAAGTAAATATTCCCTGCGTTTGGGCGCTTATTCCGTCATAAAGGAGCGGGTCGCCCTTCGCGCGGGGCTGGACGCCTTTTGGGATCGCGAACACTATAATTATCAGTCATATTCCCTGTTCGGCGAGGCGGAATACATCATTTCTCCGACGATGTCCGTATCCCTGACGGGGGCGTATATGTTGCATGATACGTATAAGTACGACGCAAACGTCGAAACGGACGTTTTTTCCGTCGGCGCAGGGTTCAAGGTCGCTTTTTGATTGACGGAAACGCCGCTTTGGCGTATTCTCTCACTTATCCATGGGGGAGTAGTTTGCACCCGTGCTTTCGGATGTGGCAAGTCAACATCATGACCCGACGGTCTGGCTTGTCTTAAAGAACAAGACTCATGTACCGGCCGCGTTTTACGGCCCGTACATGAGTCTTTTTTTATAGGGAAGGGCGATGAACGCATTTCAGGAAACGAAACGGCAGGTTTTGGAACGCTTGAACGTTGACGAACGAAGCGGCCTGACGAACGAAGAGGTCTTTGAAAACAGGCGAAAATTCGGCGCGAACGTTTTGACGCCTCCCGAAAAGGTAAGCATGGCGCGCCGCGTATGGGAGGCTCTGACCGAACCGATGCTGATCATGCTGATTGTCGCGGCGGCAATCGCTTTCGGCGTTAATTTTACGCGTTCCCTGACGGGCGGGCATGCCGAATACGTCGAATGCGCCGGCATTCTGGCGGCGATCGGCATCAGCGTCCTGATTACCGTCGTTACCGAAGGCAAAAGCGCCAAAGCCTTTGAAGCGCTCAGCCGCATTCAGCAGAATATGCAGGTCAAGGTCTTCAGAAATGCCGAAGTCTGCCTGATTCCCCAAGGGGAAATCGTTGTCGGCGATATCGTTTGTTTGTCTTCGGGAGACAAAATTCCCGCAGACGGCCGTTTGATTGAAAGCGTTGATTTGCAATGCGATGAATCTTCGCTGACGGGAGAAAGCCTTCCCGTTTCCAAATCGGCGGAAGTTACGTTCGATACGGCGGACGTTCCCGTTGCGGAACGTAAAAACATGCTTTATTCGGGCAGCTTTGTTACGGCGGGGACGGGACGGGCGGTCGTCGTTGCGGTCGGCGACAAAACGGAATTCGGCCAAATCGCCCGCGAATTGTCCTGTGTTGAAAAAGGGGAAACGCCCCTGCAGGAAAAATTGGCGCGTTTGGGAAAAATCATCGCCGTTTGCGGCACGGCCGCCGCGGCAATCGTTTTTTTGATTCAGACGGCGGGTTACGTTTTAAACGGCACGGCGACGCTTGAAAACGTTTCCGAAGCCTTTATCACCAGCATTGTCCTGATCGTCGCCGCCGTTCCCGAAGGGCTGCCGACGACCGTCGCGGTGTCTTTGGCCGTCAATATCATGAAAATGACAAAACAGAACGCCCTGGTCAAAAAAATGATCGCCTGCGAAACAATCGGATGCATCAACGTTATCTGTTCGGACAAGACGGGAACGCTGACCGAAAATAAAATGACCGTCGTCGGCGTGTGTCTGAAGGGCGAATTCCGTAAACCCGACGCTTTGGACGACAAGTTCCTTTTAACGAATTTCGCGGTGAATTCAACGGCGGAAATCGACCGCGAAAACGGCGGGCGCTTTATCGGAAATCCGACGGAATGCGCATTGCTGGCGGCGGCGGACAAAGCAGGGCACGATTACAGGCGTTACCGCGCGGACGCATCGGTTTTGCACGTTTATCCGTTTTCGTCGGAAACGAAAAACATGACGACCGTTCTGAAAGACGGGAACGGCGTTTTCGCGTATACCAAAGGCAGCCCCGAAAAAATCCTGTCCATGTGCGCTTTGGGGGATGACGACCGAAAAGCCGCCGAATTGCAAATGGAGGAATTCCAAAAAAAGGCCTGTCGCGTTATTGCTTTCGCTCATAAGCCGTTGGACGGGGAAATCGATTTCGTCGCCGATCGGCAAACGGTTGAAGCGGGGATGATTTATGACGGTTTCGTCGCCATTTCCGATCCGTTGCGCAAGGAAGTCGCCGAGGCCGTCGCTTCGTGCCGCAGCGCGGGGATCGACCTGAAAATGCTGACGGGCGACAATATCGTAACGGCGCGCGCGATTGCCGCCGAATTGGAGATGCTGGACGAAAAAGGGCTGACTCTCGAAGCTCGCGACATTGAAGCCATGAGCGACGAAGAGCTGAAAAAAGCGTTGCCCGACGTTCGCGTCATTGCGCGCAGCACGCCTTTGATTAAAATGCGCGTCGTCAAAGCGTTAAAGGCTTTGGGGCATGTCGTCGCCGTGACGGGTGACGGAATTAACGATGCTCCCGCCATTAAAAACGCGGACGTCGGCATCGCCATGGGCGTATCGGGGACGGAGGTGTCCAAGGAAGCGGGCGACATCGTTTTGCTGGACGATTCTTTCGCCACGATTGTCAAGGCGGTGCACTGGGGGCGCGGCATCTATGAAAACTTCCAGCGTTTCCTGCAATTTCAGCTGACCGTCAATTTGTCTTCCGTCGTCGTCGTTTTGGCGACGGTACTGGCGGGGCTAAAAGCTCCCTTTACCGCTTTGCAGCTGTTGTGGGTCAACATCATCATGGACG
>CALXYE010000099.1 GCA_944392845.1 uncultured Alphaproteobacteria bacterium | reverse complement strand
ATCCAGCACGAACTTGACCATCTGGAAGGAAAGCTGTTCATTGATTACCTGTCCAAGGTCAAGCGCGACATGATTATCCGCCGCGTTGAAAAAGAACGCCGTTGGAAAGCCGAAGAAGCCAAAAAGGAAGACTGATGAAAGCCGTTTTCATGGGAACGCCCGACTTCGCCCTCGAAGTCTTAAAGGCGCTTTATTCCGCGCATGACGTCGTCTGCGTTTATACGCGCGCTCCCAAGCCCGCGGGCAGAGGACACAAATTAACTCCTTCGCCCGTTCAAACTTATGCCGAAGAACGCGGCATCCCCGTTCGCACGCCTTCAACGCTTAAAACGCCCGAAGAGCTGGAAGCCTTCAAGGCGTTAAACGCCGACGTCGCAATCGTCGCGGCTTACGGCATGATTCTGCCCGCCGCATATTTGACGGCATTTCCGCACGGCTGCTTAAACATTCACGGATCAATCCTGCCGCGCTGGCGCGGCGCCGCTCCGATTCAGCGCGCAATTATGGCGGGCGACGAAGAAACGGGCGTTACGCTGATGCAGATGGACGCAGGCATGGACACGGGCGATATGCTTCTGGTCAAAAAAATCGCAATTACGCCGAAAACAACGGCGGAAACGCTGTACGAAGACATGGCGAAACTGGGCGGCGAAGCGTTGCTTGAAGGCTTAAGGAAGCTGGAGGAAGGGACGCTCTTACCCCGAAAGCAGCCCGAAGAAGGCGTTACCTACGCGCCGAAGATCGATAAGGGGGAAGCCAAAATCGACTGGAATCTGAGCGCCCGCGAAATCGACTGCCGCCGCCGCGGGCTGTCGCCCTATCCCGGCGCGTGGTTCATGTTGGACGGCGAACGCGTCGCCGTCATTGACGCCGAACCCGTCGAACTGAACAAGCCTGCGCCCGCCGGAACTTTCATCAACGGAACCGTTGCCTGCAAAACGGGCGGCTTGAAACTTCTGACGTTACAGCGCCAAGGCAAAAAGCCGCTGCCCGTCGCCGATTTCCTGCGCGGCCGCCCGATACCCGAAGGAACGGTCTTGTCCTGAAATGCCGCGTTATAAGATCATCATTGAGTATAACGGAACGGGGTATGCGGGCTGGCAGATTCAAAAAGGCGAACCCAGCATTCAGGAAGAATTGCAAAAAGCCGTCTTCGGCTTTTCGGGCGAGCGGGCTTCCGTAACGGGCGCGGGACGAACAGACGCGGGCGTTCACGCTTTGGGACAGGTTGCTCATTTCGACTGTTCCAAAGTTATGTCGTCCTTTCATATGTGCCAGGCTCTGAACGCTTACCTGCGCCCGCAGCCGATCTCCGTTTTATCGGCAGAGATCGTCCCCGACGATTTCAGCGCGCGTTTTTCCGCGATTGAACGGACATACCTTTATCGCATTCTGAACCGCCGTTCACGCCCCGCGCTGGACGACGGGCGCGTTTGGTGGGTCGGCGCGCCGTTAAACGTCGAAGCCATGCGCGACGCGGCGACCGTCTTTTTGGGGCGGCACGACTTCACGACGTTCCGCGCCGTTGCCTGTCAGGCAAAATCGCCCGTCCGCACGTTGGAAGAATTTTCCGTTACGAAAAACGGCGATTATATTGACTTCCATCTAAGGGCGCGGTCATTTTTGCACCATCAGGTCAGAAACATGGTCGGAACGTTAAAGCTGGTCGGCGAAGGACATTGGGACAAAGCGCGCGTCGTCAAAGCCCTTGAAGCCCGCGACAGAAAGGAAGGCGGCCCGACCGCTCCGCCCGACGGGCTGTATTTCGAAAGCGTCAAATATCCCGAAACGGTTTGAACCGATCGGAACAACGCTTGATCTTTTCTTGGAATTTTTGAATAAAATTCGCGATACGACCCCTGAGGACGGGTAGCGGTCTAAATCTTCGCCCGTCTTTTCCTTTAGAATTTTCCGACGCGAAAAAGGCGAAAAATAGCTTTTGAGGCAGACACCTTCAGGCCGACACATCCGAAAAAACTTTCTTTCGTCCCTTTTTTGCCTTCAAAAACGCAGCGGCATGCTTTTTCGTTTCGAAACAAAACGCCGCGCAACGGAAAAGTCCCCGTCGGCTGAAGGGGCATGATTGAACACTCTGTTTTCCGTTACGGAAAATCGCATTAACTTACGAAAGCGTTTATATACTCGTTGAAAACGGCATCCGAAAACAACGTTTCGGCGCCGAAATTTCGCCGTTTTTTTTAGCGGGTTTACGCCGCGAGCCCCGTTGCTCCCAACGTTCGGCAAACGGGGCAAACTGTGTGCCATTCCGAAAAATCGGTGTGACACACGCCGCAACGATACGGCGCCTCGGCCTCTGCCAAAGCGGCTTTTGCCCTGTATTCCGCCGCGGCTTTTTCGTCGCGGGCGTTTTCGGCAATTTCCGCCGCCAACGTCAAAGCCCGTTTGGAATCGGGACAGACCGCCAAATATTTTTCCAACGACGTTTTCGCCTGTCCCCACAAACGCGCCTTAAACGAACAATCGGCCAAGACCAAATGGTTTAACGGCGTTTCGGGGTTTTCGGCGATCAATTCCTCGACGCTTTGCACGACATCAATCGGCGATGCCGCGGGATCCAGCGTCAGATACGTTTCATAAACCGCCGTGCAGGGCGATTTTTTCCACAGGTCAAACAAAGCGGAACGGGCTTTGCGGATCTGACCCTTGCGGATATTGTATTCCGCCGTCATCAATACCGCCTGCATCAGCGTGTCGTCAGCGTCCGCGGCCGCGCGCACCAAACGTTCCTTTTGTTCGGCGTCCTCGGTATTGTTTGCCTGTTCCAACAGAACGCATGCTTTTAAATGTTTCGCCGTCGGCTTATCAAACACGTCCTGTTTGCGCCCTTTTTCCAACGTCGCGACGGCATCGTCCCAGCGCTTTTCACGAATCTGAAGTTCAAAAGCCTCGGAAATCACCCAGGCGGGCGGATTTTTTTCAGCCAAAAGCGCCGCGCACGCCTCCAACGCCGCCGGCAAATTTCCCGTCAAACGGTTCAGACGAATCTTGCCGCGCATGCCCAACAAACGCGTTTCAACATTCTTTGCCAGTTCCGAATACAAGGCCAGAGCATCGTTCAAGCGGCTTTGCGCTTCGGCCAGACGCGCATCGAAAATAACCGTTTCGGCGGGAGCGTCCTCAAATTCCTTTCGGATGCGGCGGCGCATTCTTTCCGCAGCCGCGACGTCGCCCGCTTCCAGCGCAATCATCCCTTTCGTCAGCAGGGCATAACGATCCATTTCTTTCGCGACCCTTCGTTTGGCGATGCGTTCCGCGCGCGCATCGCTGGCGAAACGCGACGAAACCGCCGCGCCGATAATCTCGAAAGGCTTAGCCAAACAGTAATGAAATACGAAATACAGCAAAGCCGCCGCGCCGATCAATAATCCGACCGACGTTTTGACGCGGTACCCGATCCATTCCATTTCCACCGTTCCCGCATGATTGCTCAGCCATGCGGCGGCCAAAGCGATAACCGCCAGTAAAAAAGCGTTCCAAAGGATTCTGACCATCGTTATTCTCCTTTAGCGTACAGAACGCCCAAAGCTGCGGAAACGGCTTCGTTAATCCCCTGACGCGCCAAAACGTAGCGCTCTGCGGCAGTGACCCATTCTTTCATTTCGGCGGCGGGTTCTCCGTTCAGGGCTTTCAAAATAATGACCGCCGTTTGAATGTCGCCTTTTTTTACGGCTTGGCCCGCGCGCGCCAAAACGGCATCCGCGGACATATCGTCGCCTTTGGCGTCAATGCGGCGGATAACGACCAGTTCGTTTAAAGAATTCAACGCCTTGTGAAACCAATCCGTTTTCGGGCTCAGACGCGCGCTCAAGGATGCTTTGTCGGCGAAATCTTCGTAAGATTCCTGCAGAGCCGCCATCGTCCAAATCCCCGTGTCCGCGGCAAAGCCTAAACGTTGAATCTTATCTGCCAGGTTCGGCTGCGACGCGGCCAACGCCAACACGGTTTGGCGTTCGGTTTGGAACGGTTGCCCCGAAAGGGCGGCTTCACGCAATTGATACAACGCCAAAAGCGTCGCGGCGGCTTTTTCCTTTTCGGCGGAGGATTCTTTCAGCTTTCTTTCCGTTTGATCCATGCGCGTCATCAACGCCAGAACGGACGAAGCGTCCGCCTTTGATTTTTCCAGACGTTCCGCCTTGACGTCGGTCTCGGCGATTTGTTTGACAAGGCCGTCCTCTTTTGCCGCCAACGCCAGCAAGCGTTCCTCAATCAGCCCTTTTTGAGGCATCGCCTCCTTCAATTCGTTCAGGCGGCGGTTCTGATCGGCGGCGGAAGAAAGCAGCTGCGAGCGGAGGTCTTCCACGTCTTTAAGCAGGCGCGAATAGTTGTTTTTCAACGCGTCCAACTCTTGGGCGTCCGTTTCCGCCTGCGGTTCGATGCTGGCAACGACGGTGTCCGCATTTTCGAATTCGCGGGCGTTTTCCAGCTGTTCCAAACGGATATTGATGTCTTCCTCCGCGGGTTCGGGTTCGACGGCCGAAAGCTCTTCAACCGTTTCTTCGGGCATCGGCGAAGCCAGTTCCGCATATTTTGCCAGCGCCGCTTCCCGAACGTCGGGAACGGCGAATGCGCCCGCCGCGATAACGACGACGCCCGCAATAACGGCCAACCCTTTGCGGCAGCTTCCGCATTTTCCCTTACAAGCGGGCGCTTTCCCTTCCTCGGGAGCCTCCTGCGGCGTTTCCGCCGTATTTTCCGCCGTCGGTTCTTTGTTTTCGGTCGCCATTTTCAAACCCTCCAATGCTAAATCTGCTGGATTTTACCATTTTTTCCGAATATAGGTAGAATAATTTTAATTAGCGAGGGAAAATGCTTGTCCTTGGGATAGAATCCAGTTGCGACGAAACGGCGGCCGCCGTTGTTTCCGACGCGAAAGAACTGAAATCCTCCGTCGTCTTTTCCCAACAGGAACACAAAGCCTTCGGCGGCGTCGTTCCCGAAATCGCGGCGCGCGCCCATTTGGAACGCGTTGACGACATCGTTTCGGAAACGTTGGAAAAAGCGGGCGTCGGGTTTAAGGATCTGTCCGCCGTCGCCGCATCGGCGGGACCGGGATTGATCGGCGGCGTCATCGTCGGCGTAATGACCGCGAAAGCGATCGCGCTTGTCCATAATCTGCCCTTTATCGCCGTCAACCATTTGGAAGCCCACGCCCTGACCGTGCGTTTGGGCGCGGACGTGCCGTTTCCTTACCTGTTGCTGCTGACGTCGGGAGGGCATTGCCAGATTCTGGCGGTTGAAGGCGTCGGAAAATATAAAAAGCTGGGCGCGACGATTGACGACGCCGCGGGCGAAGCGTTTGACAAGACGGCAAAGATGCTCGGCTTGGGCTATCCCGGCGGTCCCATGATCGAAAAATACGCTTTAAACGGCGATGCGGCGCGGTTTGACCTGCCCCGTCCGATGGTCGGCAAGGAAGGTTGCGACATGTCGTTTTCGGGATTGAAAACGGCCGTCCGTCATATTGTCGAAGGTTTTTCTCCCGACGGCGACATAAAAACCGCCGTCCTGACGGAACGGGACAAAGCGGACATCGCCGCCTGTTTTCAAAAGGCCGTATTGGATTCCGTCCGTTCCCGCTTAAAGAACGGCGTCAAAACGTTCAAAACGCTTTTTCCCGAAGGGCGGCATTTGGTCGTTGCGGGCGGCGTCGCCGCAAACACGGCCCTTCGCGCGGCGTTAAAAGAGCTGGCTGAAAAAAAGCATATGATTTTTGAAGCGCCTCCGTTAAACTTATGCACCGACAACGGCGCGATGGTCGCCTGGGCGGGAATGGAACGTTTTTTGACGGGAGCGAACGATCCTTTGGATTTCAGCCCGCGCCCCCGCTGGCCTCTTGACCCGTCGTCAAAGCGCTGACTTTTTGTAAAGGAACGGAATTATGGAAACAATCGGCATTTTAGGAGCGGGAGCCTGGGGAACGGCTTTGGCTCTGGTCGCTTCCAGAGCGGGAAAGAAAGTCCTGTTGCAGGCCAGAGAACCCGAAGTCATTGAGGCGATCCGCGAAAAAAACGAAAACACGCCTTTCCTGCCGAACGTTCCGCTGAATGACGGCATTTCCGTTACAAACGATCCCGAAGCCGTCATCAAGGCTGCAGATGTCGTTCTTTTGGTTATCCCCGCCCAATTTTTAAGGGCTTCGTGCAAAAGTTTCGCCGCTTCATGGAAAAGCGGTCTGCCCGCCGTCGTCTGCGCCAAAGGGATCGAGCAAAAAACGGGCGCTCTGATGAGCGAAATATTGGAAGAAGAACTGCCGCAGGCGCCTTTGGCCGTCCTGTCGGGGCCGACGTTCGCCGCCGAAGCCGCCCTTGAAAAACCGACGGCCGTAACTCTGGCCTGCGCCGACAAAACGCTCGGAAAGCACTTGGTGGAAACGTTGGGGACGCTGTCTTTCCGTCCCTATTATTCTTCGGACATTATCAGCGTCGAAATCGGCGGAGCCGTTAAAAACGTCATGGCCATCGCCG
>CALXYE010000098.1 GCA_944392845.1 uncultured Alphaproteobacteria bacterium | reverse complement strand
TCAATCAGGTCGCAACGCTTAACGGAGCATTCTTCCATCTTTTTGTTATAGAAGTTTTGCCCGCCCAAACGGTCGCGAGAGGTCGGCTGCAAAGCTTCAAGCTCCGTGCATATGCGGCGAATCTCTTTAAAGGAATCTTCGGCGTTCAGTTCTTTGCCGTTTTTATCAAGTCCCGACAGCCATTCCTTGCGAATGCCGATGGACGCCCAGCCCGCATCGGTATCTTCGGCCATGCCGTTGTTGACGTAAAAAGAATAGCGCAAGACTTTTTTCAGGTTTGAAAAACGATCCGAAGCGCTCGGTTCGCCCTTCTTTTCGACGGGCTTCCCGTCGGCGGTTACCATTCCCATCAGGGGGAGGCAGAGCGTCGTTTCCAAGGTGTTGACCGCGACGCCGAAGTCCTGAGCCGAACGTTGGGATTGATTAACGGCGTAACGGTTGGCGTAGTTGTTTTCCGCCTCGTCAAAAATCAGAAAGCGCATTTTGTAGTCAAGTTGCTTCGCGCGCATTTCCTTGCGGTATTTTTTGCGTTCTTCCTTGGACAGATTTTTGTCTTTGGTTTTTTTATAAACGTCGATCATGTCCGTATAAGCCTTATCGACGGCTTTCGGGAAATGAATCGTCCCCTGCGAGTGTCCGATTTCGTGCAGGTTTGCCGCGCGGGAGTGTTCCATCCCGATCATCAGGCTCCAGACCAGATCCAGATTGATCATGTTTTTTTCGCGGTTAAAGTAATAAGAAACGTCGGGATATCCGCCGTCGGGCGCGCCCCAGCGCATTCTGGTCTGCGGGTTTTTCAAAGAAGTCGCCAAAATAAAAGCGTTTTCGCGCAGTTCCGAACGGGCGTCGGGGCAGTGCGCGACCTGCGACCAAAGCGGCATGTCCGTTATGCTTTTGGCGACGTTTTCAGGCTTCCAGCCCTTCATGATCATCGGCGTATTGGCGATTGTTGCCAAAGCGCCCCCCCACAACAGCTGAGTTTGCGGCGAGGACAGATTCGGCGTATTCGGCGCGCGTCCCGATGCCATCGCGGCGCGGACGTTTTTCAATTCTTTTTCGAAAACTTCGGAATCAAGAGCCAAAGGACGAATCTTGTCAACCAAAGCATCAAAAGCGGCGGGATTGAATTTCTTTTGCCCGAATTGTTCGGATGCCCAGAAACGAACCTGATTCATGGGATAGGACAAAATCGTCGCTATCTTTTTTTCTTCACGGTTGTTGTTTGAAACTTCGTTCATGTCGGTCATCCCGCGTACAAAAATAAACCTGTTATTAAAGTATCACGCCGAATTGACAAAAACAAGGGTTTTGGACAAACTTTTTTGTTTTTTGTATAAATTATTTTACGTCTTCGGAAGGGGAGGACGCTTGAACGGAAGAGGGAGGGGTAAACGTTGTTTTAAAAATGTTTTCCAAAATGCCTTCGCGATCGGAATCTTTCGCTTTTCCTTCGGTTTCAAGGGCGGCCAGCGTTTCGAGCATGGCAACCTTTTCCTGCGCCTGCGCGGCGGCTTTTTCGTAACGCGTCCGCGTTTGCAACAGCATATAAATCAGCCCTCCCGCCAGCATGGCGGCCAGCCCGAAAGCCGCCCCCGCGATGACGGTGCTGTTCGTTTTCATATAAATAAAGGTGTTCAAAATAACGATTAAAACGAAAAACAGGCCGGAGATCACATACCATGCCGTCATTTGGTTGGTTTTGCCCTGATTGATCGCGAACTGTCCGTTCCAATAGTCCAAAGCCGTTCCGTAGCGGATGCGACTGGCGACGCTTTGGCGCAGGGAAGCGAGCTGGCGTTCGTGGTCTGCCTGAATCAGGTTCAGCTGGTTCCACATTTCATTGACGGCGGCGTCCGAGGTTTGGCGCGTTTCGGAAACAAGCTGCGAAAGGCACTGCTCGACGTCCGTCCTGTACGTTTGCAGCTGGCGGGCGGATTCTTCAATGGCGTGCTGTAAGCTGAACTGTTCGCTTTCCAAAGGTTTTAATATTTTGTCGGCATGTTCGACGCGGCGGATGATGGCGTTAATTTTGCGCAACGTTTCCGAAACGCGCCCGTCCAACATGTCGGGTTGGACGGAAATGCGGAATTGCAATGTAAAGGCATAGCCGAATGTAAAGGATTCCGCATCGGCCGACGTGCTGAAATTTCTGGCGTCCGACAAATCCGCCGATCCCGACGCGCCCGCCAGAATGCCCATCAGCATCGGTTCGTAACGGTACATGATCGCCGCCATCTTGCCCAAAGTCCCTTGGGAATGAAGGCTTTTATAGGTCAGGTAAGCGTTCAGATCCTTACGGATAACGGTAAATCCCTCGGTAACGGACATTCTTCCGCCTAAGACCGCTTCCGCCGCGGCATATATGGAACGCGGGGCTTTCAACTGGGCGTCAATGATCTTTTGAATGAACGGTTTGTCCGACGTTTCCGTCCCGATGATGTCGCGCCAGGCTTTCAGTTCGTTGTACGCCCAAACGCCCGCTTCGTAAAAGGTCTTGATGTCAACCGCTCCGCCGTTATCGTCCAGGTCGATATGATAGGGCACCATGAACGGCACGTCCTGTTCCGCGTCAAAACGGGATCCGGGAGCAAAGATCGACAGGGTGTTTTCGTTTTCCGTATTCATGGGGCGCCAATTTTATCAAAGTAAGACCGAGCTTTTATCCTATTGAATTTTGAAGGCGTTTTCAATCTTATTTATAATTCTCCGAAAGGCGCGAAGATAAAGGCCGTTTAAATGCGGTAAAATAATACCTATATTTTAACATGTTGATTTATAATGATTTTATTGTGATAAAAAATGTTGACAGATTTTTGCGTTATGGCATACTCGCGACAGTTTTAACGCTAACTTTTAAGGAAGAAGCAATGCAGACCTTATCCGTTAAGCCGGCCGAAGTCAAAAAGAAATGGTATCTGATCGATGCCGAAGATTTGGTTTTGGGCCGTTTGGCAAGCTTGGTCGCGAAAATTCTGCGCGGCAAGCATAAAACCTGTTTCACGCCGCATGTCGATTGCGGCGATTACGTCGTCATCATCAATGCCGAGAAAGTTTGTCTAAAAAAAAAAAAGATGCACGACAAAGTTTATTACCGTCACACGGGTCATCCGGGCGGCATCAAGGGCGTAACCGCCGAAAAGGTGATCGGCGGCGACCATCCCGAACGCGTCATTGTCAAGGCGGTTGAACGCATGATTACGCGCAACCCGCTGGGCCGCAAACAGATGACGAACCTGCGCGTCTATGCCGGTTCCGAACATCCGCATAAGGCGCAGAACCCCGAATTTTTGGACGTTGCTGCTTTGAACCCGAAGAATAAGAGGATCGGTTAATTATGGTCGAAATCAAATCTTTTGAAGAACTGAAATCCGCGGCGAAAGCCGAAGCCGTCGCCGCCGTCGCGGTTGCTCCCGTCGTTCGCGAACCGCAAAGAGACAAATTCGGCCGCGCTTATGCGACCGGCCGCCGCAAAGACGCTACGGCGAAAGTATGGATTAAGCCGGGTGCGGGCAAAATCACGGTCAACGGCCGCGACATTGAAGAGTATTTCACGCGCCCCGTTTTGCGCATGATCAGTAACCAGCCCTTCGCCGTTACGAACCGCGTCGGTCAGTTTGACGTTACGGTTTCCGTTTCCGGAGGCGGTCTGTCCGGTCAGGCGGGCGCCGTTCGCCACGGTTTGAGCCGTTGCCTGGATAATTATGAACCCGAACTGCATTCCGCTTTGAAGCATGCCGGTTTCCTGACCCGCGATCCGCGCGTCGTCGAACGCAAAAAATACGGCAAAGCGAAAGCCCGCCGCAGCTTCCAGTTCTCGAAGCGTTAATTTTTTGTTCGGCTTTGATTGCGAAACGAAGGGAAGGCTCGACTTGTTCGAGCCTTCTTTTTCTATGTTTTTTTAACGGAGAAAATGATGGATATTCGCACAGTTCAAGACAGATCCGGCGAATTGCTTGACGAATTATTTGCCGTTTGGGAACGTTCCGTTCGGGCGACGCATCTTTTTTTATCCGATGCCGAAATCCGCGATATTGCCAAAGTTGTTCCCGACGCTTTGAAAAACGTTCCCCGTTTGGCCGTCGCATTCGGCGCGGACGGAAAAGCGACGGGGTTTATCGGCGTTGACGGGAACAGGATCGAGATGCTGTTCGTCGATTCTTCCGAACGGGGAAAGGGGATGGGAAAGGCCTTGCTCCGTTATGCCTTTGACGGGTTCGGAGCCGAAGAAGTCTGCGTCAACGAGCAAAACCCCCAAGCCGTCGGATTTTATGAACATGCGGGTTTGCGTTCTTATAAAAGGACGGATACCGACGAAGCCGAGCGTCCTTATCCGCTGTTATATATGAAAAAGCAATAACCTTTTTTCCCGTCCGTTTTTTTGGTATTGTTTATTTCCAAGCGGAAAGGGAGAAGGTTTTGTTCGTTTTTT
>CALXYE010000097.1 GCA_944392845.1 uncultured Alphaproteobacteria bacterium | reverse complement strand
GGGCGGTTGGCTTTGTTCGTTCGAATGGGGGGGGAGCCTTTCTACGCACGGCGGCGACAACCGCAGAAGCTCGGGAAGGGACTGATATTCGAAAAAAGTGTGGTCTTTGTTCCAAATGACTTTTGTTTCGGTTCTTTGGCCGCTTAAAAACAAAGTCTTATCCGCAAGCAAATGACCTTTATACGGAACCGTCACGTCTTCGGACCCGTGCACCAAAATGAATTCGGGCTTGGATTGCGAAGGATGCGCGGCAACCTCCGCCGCATTCAGCAGGCAGCCCGCGATGATCATCGCTCCGCCGACGGGAACAAGCTCTCCGTTTTCCTTTTCGTCGGCCAGAAGGTCGCTTTCGCCCAATAACTGAACGGCGAGCATCGCCCCCTGAGAAACGCCGAAAATATAAGTGTTTTCAGCGCCGATCTTATGAAACGCCATCCGTTCGCGGATAAATTCGGCAACTTTGAGCGCGGCGGGTTCGTACGCCGCATACATTTCATCGATTTTTTTGCGGGCGGCCGGCTTTAATTCGTCGGGGTGGCGTCCCAGCCATGAATCTTTAAAGCCTTTGGGAATATCGAACCATTGTCGCGCTTCTTCGTTGCCGTCCATCGGTTCCAAGCCGTCGGGGACATAAAAAACCGCGCGGGGCATGACGTTTTGCAGCTCTTCAACGAACCAAACGTTCGACTGCCCCGTACCGCCCATGCCGTGCAGGTACACAACCAGCTGTTTCGGAACTTCGCCCGAACGCGGAAAACGGACCGCTCCGGATAAGAGCGGCGTTTTCCAATTGCTTTCGGACGGCTTGTTAAACGGCATGTCCATATCAGCCTCTTAACTGTGCGCCGGTCGCGGCGGACACGGCGCCGACAACGCGGCGGCGAACGCTTTCGATTTCTTCGTCCGTCAGCGTCTTTTCCGTCGGAATCAGCGTAAACTGAACGGCGACCGATTTTTTGTCTTCGCCCAGATTCGCCCCTTCGTACAGGTCAAAGACGGATACGTCGGAAATCAGGTTCTTGTCGGTATTCCTGACCGCATTGACGATTTTTTCGGCATCAACGCTTTTCGGAACCGTGAACGCCAAATCTCTGGAAATCGGCGTGAACGGTTGCGGTTTCAAAGGCTTTTGCGTTTTGCCGCCTTTATTCTTGGCGGGCGGAACGTTGTCTAAGAAGATTTCGCACGCGCAAACGGGAACTTTGACGCCCATCGCCTTTAAGACTTTGGGATGCAGTTCGCCGAAATACGCCAAGACCGTCTTGCCGATTTTAAAGCATCCCGAACGTCCCGGATGATACCAAGACGGCGTTTCGCGCGTCGTTTGAACGGAAACGGGCGCTTCCGCCGCATTCAATGCCGCCAAAGCATCGGCTTTCGCATCAAAAACGTCAACGGCGCGCGGCTGTTCCGCCCAATGGCGCGGCGCCGTCATGCCGAAACGCAACGCGCAGGCGACCGTATGCTGTTCCATCGGCAAACGTCCGTAAAATTCGGGGCCGACCTCAAACAAAAAGCCGTCGTTTGTTCCTTTCGTCATATTGGCGCGCGCCGCAGTCAACAGGTTCGGAACCAAAGACTGGCGCATTTCGTTCAAATCCGAACTGATCGGGTTTTCCAGCAAAATCGGGTCATGCGTTCTGAAATGCTTCGCATCCTCGGAAGACATAAATGACCATGTAATCGTTTGGTATCCGCCGCGGCTTGCCAACGTGCGGCGCACCATTGCTTCGCGACGCTGCTTTTGAGTCAGCACGGGGCGCTGAACCGCAGGGCGGGGCATGGAAATTTCGGGCAGCTTGTCGTATCCGTGAATACGCAAAACTTCTTCGATTAAATCATGTTGTCCCGAAATGTCGGAACGCCAGGAGGGACGTTCAACGGTATGAACGCCGTTTTCGTCGGCGTCGGAAACCGTGCAGCCGATTCTTTTTAAGATTTCAACGCATTCTTCGTCGGGCAATTCGACACCGCACAACTGCTTAACTCGCTTCGGGTCAAAGCGTATCGGCGCCGCCGCTTCGGGAGCTTCGCCCGTCACAATGATGCGCGAGCATTCTCCGCCGCACAAATCCAAAATCATTTTCGTTGCCAGAATCGAACCGTATTTTTCAAATTTTTCCGACTGGTCAATCCCGCGCTCGAAACGTTGGCGCGAATCGGACGTTAACATCAGCTTTTGTCCGGTCTTTGCAACGGATTCCGGCGTAAAGTAAGCCGATTCCAACAAGACGCGGGTCGTGCCGTCCTGACATCCCGACGCTTCGCCGCCCATGACGCCCGCAATCGATTCGACGCCGTTTTCATCGGCAATGACGATCATGCCTTCGGACAGTTTATAGGTTCTGCCGTCCAAAGCCAAAAGCTCTTCGCCGCTTTTGGCGGAACGGACGGTGATTTTTCCTTTGACCGTATCGGCGTCAAAGACGTGCAGCGGACGCCCGAACGCAATATTGAAATAGTTCGTTACGTCGACCAACGCCGATATGGGTCTTAAACCGACGGCGGTCAGGCGGTCTTGCATCCATTTCGGCGACGGACCGTTTTTAACGTTGCGGATTTCGCGCAAGGTAAAATACGGCGCGCCGATATCGACGGCTTCGTTTTCCAGTTTGACGTCGGAATCAAATGCGGGCGCAATCAAGGTTTCGCCTTCTTTGAACAAAGGTTTCAAGGTTCCGATTCCGCTTGCCGCCAAGTCGCGGGCGATGCCGTAGACGCTCATGCAATCGCCGCGGTTGGGCGTAATTGAAACGTCAAAGACGGGGTCGGAAGGATAAACGGACGTCAGCGGAGCGCCGACAACCGCCGTTTCGGGCAAATCTATAATGCCGTGATGGTCTCCGCCCAAGCCGAGTTCGCGTTCGGAACACATCATGCCGCAGCTTTCGACGC
>CALXYE010000096.1 GCA_944392845.1 uncultured Alphaproteobacteria bacterium | reverse complement strand
GGTATGCGCGTTTTTTTTTTTTTTTCCTATCCTTTAGGAGCGACCTGGGACGGGCGGGGCGTTAATTTCGCGCTGTTTTCTGCCAACGCCGAAAAAGTTTTGCTTTGTTTGTTCGATCCGACGGGAACGCGCGAAGTCCAAAGGATTGCGCTTCCCGAAAGGACGGATGAAGTTTGGCACGTCTACCTGCCGAACGTAGAGCCGGGGCAATTATACGGCTATCGCGTTTTCGGACCGTACGACCCCGAACGCGGGCACCGTTTTAACCATAACAAACTGTTGCTTGACCCGTATGCCAAGGCGATTACGGGAAACGTCAGCTTTCACGAAACGATGCTGGGGTTTCGTTTCGGCAGCCCGAAGGCCGATATGTCTTTTGACCGCAGAGACAGCGCGCCGTTCGTTCCCAAGTGCATCGTCGTTGACGATTCTTTTTATTGGAACGGCGATAAGTTTCCCCAAAGACCTTGGAACGAAACCGTTATCTATGAAACGCACCTGAAAGGCTTTACGTTCAAAAATCCCGATATTGACGATCATGTCCGCGGAACGTTCGCGGGGATGGCCGCGCCCGAAGCCGTCAGCTATTTGAAGGGGCTGGGAATTACTTCCGTTGAATTTTTGCCGATACAGGCGTTCTTTTCGGGAAAACATCTGAAGGACGGCGGCCTGTCGAATTATTGGGGATATGATCCGCTGTGCTATTTCGCGCCCCAGCCGTCTTATCTGTCCTCCGGCAACGTTTCCGAAGTCAAGGAAATGGTGCGCGTGTTCCATGACGCGGATATCGAAGTCATCATGGACGTTGTGTACAACCATACGGGAGAGGGCAACCAGATGGGGCCGACCCTGTGCTTCAGGGGAATCGATAATGCCGTATATTATCGCCCCCATCCCGAAAATCCGCGTTATTACGACGATACGACGGGATGCGGCGCATCCTTTAACGTTGAACATCCGCGCGTAACGCAGCTGGTCATGGATTCTCTGCGTTACTGGGTTGAAAACATGCACGTTGACGGTTTTCGCTTTGATTTGGCGCCGACGTTGGCCAGAACGGCGAAGGGCTTTACGCAGAACGCGGGATTTTTGACCGCGGTTCAGCAGGATCCCGTTCTGCAACGCGTAAAAATGATTGCCGAACCTTGGGACGTCGGTCTGGGCGGCTATCAGGTCGGAGCTTTCCCGCCGGGATGGTCGGAATGGAACGACCGTTTCCGCGATACCGTCAGGCTGTTTTGGAAGGGCGATAAGGGACAGATCGGCAATATGGCCTCGCGTTTGACGGGATCAAGCGAAACGTTCAATTACCGCGGCCGCCGCCCGTGGACGAGCATTAACTTTATCACGGCGCATGACGGTTTTACGCTTCGGGACGTCGTCAGCTATAACGAAAAGCACAACTTGGCGAACGGTGAAAATAACCGCGACGGCACCGATAATAACCGCAGCTGGAACAGCGGCGTTGAAGGAGAAACCTCCGATCCCGCGGTTTTGAGCCTCAGGCGGCGCAGGATGCGCGGTATGATGGCAACGCTTTTATTGTCTTTGGGAACGCCGATGATTTTGGCGGGCGACGAATTTTGCCGCACTCAAAAGGGCAACAATAATGCTTATTGCCAGGACAGTCCCTTGAGCTGGCTGAATTGGGAAGACATTACGGAGCAGGATGCGCAGTTCAGAGATTTCGTAAAGTTTTTGCTGAAATTGCGCTCCGAACATTGGATATTCCGCCGCAAGCGGTATTATTCGGGAAAAAAGGCGTCGGAAACCGAAATTAAGGACATTACCTGGATGACTCCCGAAGGGTTGGAAATGTCGTCTTCGGATTGGGACAAATCGTATGCCCAAAGTTTGTCCGCTTTGCTGTCGGGGGCTTTGAACGCCAGTTTTTGCAACGACGAAGGCCTGTTTTCTTCGGACAACCATTTCTTTGTGATTTTGAACGCTTTTGACGAAGAGATTGAATGGACGCTGCCCGAATTGAAAAAGCAAATGCCGTGGAAGCTGATTTTAGACACGTCGCGCGAAGCGCCTGCGGTCGAGAGCGAAAGTTTCGCTCCCGGAAGTCTTTACAACGTTCCCGCATGGTCGTTTTTGCTGTTTGAAACGCCTGCGTCCGATGAAGAAAAGGCGGAATTGCACGCGAAACAAGGATCGACGGGCATTTTGGGCAATTTCAGCCAGAGGGCTTTGGCCGGCCGATTGGTCGCGACTCCGGAAGATTTGGACAAGCTGGACTTTTTGATGTACGGGCCGATGGGCCCCGTCGCGACGCCCGACGATTTCGATGACGATACGGACGACGGATTCACGAAACTGATTTAAGGCAAAGGGGAAGGAAGTGTCTTTGAGTTATTCGGAAATGCTTGACCGATTGGCGGATGCGGCGGGGATTCTGCCCGAATATGAAGCCGATGCGGGGATATTTAAAACGAACGAAGCGACCAAGAGGGCTTTGTTGAAAGCGATGGGATATCCCGCCGATACCGAGGAAGAAGCGAACAACAGTTTAAACAGGATGTCGGACCGTCCGTTTGAACGGGCCTTGCCCCCCGTTTTCGTCGTCAGGTGCGAAGACGGCGAGCTGCGCGTTCCCTTCAGCATCGCATCGGAAAGCGGAGCCTCTCTTCTTCATTGGACGGTTCGCATGGAAAACGGGCACGTTTACGGCGGCGTCGTTTCGGTCGCCGAAACGTCCGTTTCCGAAGGGCGCGAAATCGGCGGAAAGTATTTTGAACGGCACTGGTTTTCTTTGCCCGTTCCGCAGGAATGGGGCTATCATTCCCTGAGCGTTGAAGCTGACGGTTTGCCCGACAAAGGACGTGAGGCTTCCCTGATCGTCGCGCCTCAGCGTTGCTATATGCCCGACTGTATTACCGACAAATATCGTCCGTGGGGCTTCCCGCTTCAGCTTTATTCGTTGCGTTCCGAAAAAAATTGGGGCATCGGCGACTTTTCCGACCTGAAAAGCGTGATTCATATGTCTGCGGCGTTCGGCGCGGGGCTGGTCGGAATCAACCCGATCAATACGCTGTTCGCGACAAAACCCGAAACGGCAAGCCCGTATTATTCTTCCAGCAGGTTGTTTCTCAATCCGCTTTATATTGACGTTGATGCCATTCCCGAAGCCGCGGAATGCGCGTCTCTTCAAAAATATAAATCCTCCAAGGGCTTTAAAGAAAAGCTGGAGCGGGCGCGTTCTTCGGATCTTGTCGACTATACGCTGATCAGCGAATTGAAAAACAAAGCATTAGAACTTTTGTACGCTGATTTTATTGCAAGGCACGTTGAAAAAGAACATCCGACGGAACGCGGATCGGCGTTGGAAGCGTTTTGCCGTTCGGGCGGACGTGACTTAAGAAACATGGCCGTTTATCAGACTTTGGCGGAAACCTTCGCGGCAAAAGGCATTACGGGCGGCTTCCGTTCTTGGGGAAAGGAATATGCGCATCCGGACAATAAGGAAGTCGCGGATTTTGCGGATAAGCATGCCGACCGCGTCGGTTATTTCATGTATCAGCAATGGATCGCGGACGAACAGTTCAAAGCGGCGGCGCGCGCTTGCGAAGAAGCCGGGCTGAGTATCGGCCTTTATCAGGATTTGGCCGTCGGAGTCGCGTGCGAAAGTACGGAAACGTGGAGCTCTCAGGAACTCTTTCCCGCAGAGATCAGTGTCGGATCGCCTCCGGATATTTTCAATCCTAACGGTCAGGAATGGGGCGTCGCGCCGATGTTGCCCGAAGCGATGCGGGAAGAAGCGTACGCTTCATACCGTAAGATTCTGGTCGCCAATATGCAAAATGCGGGCGCCGTGCGTATTGATCACGTGATGGGGTTGGCGCGGCTGTTTTGGATATCCAAGACGGCTCCGGGAGCTTATGTGTCTTACCCGTTCCGCGATCTGGTCGGGATTGTGGCTTTGGAAAGCCACCGTAACCGTTGTTTGGTCGTCGGCGAAGATTTGGGCGTTGTTCCCGGTTTCTTCCGCGAAGCCTTGGAGCAGGCGGGGATTTTGTCCTTCCGCGTTTTCCGCTATGAACGGACTTTGAACGGGAACTATATTCCTCCCGAAGATTATCCGAAACTGGCTTTGGTTGCGGCGGGAACGCACGATATGCCGACCTTGCCCGGGTTCTGGATGGGCAGTGACGTTGAAATTGCCCATGATTTGGGCATCTATGACGATTCGGCCAAGATGATGGAAGCTTACGCCGCCCGCACGTTGGAACGCCGCGCGATTATTGAGGCTTTGTCCCGCGTCGGGCGTTGGTTTATGACTCCCGGCCGTTTTGAAAGTGAATTATACGGCTGCGAGTTGCCGCCGAAAATGGTGGAATACGTTTATCGTTATCTGGCTTCGGCGCCCAGCCGTTTGTTTTTGCCTCAGTTGGAGGACATATTGGGGCAAACGGAGCAGATGAACGTCCCGGGAACCAGTACGGAATACCCGAATTGGCGGCATAAATTGTCCAAAACGTTGGAAGAATTGCCTTCTGACGAGCGGATGCAGAGAATTTGCGCCGTTTTGCGCGAAACGCGTTCTTGAACGTTTTAACGCAGGGCTTAAAAGACAACGCGATGATCCTTCCGACGCGCGAAGGGCTGACTGAATTTTTGACGCGCTGCAAAGATACGGAAGAAGAAAACATCAAGCCGTATATTGGCGATCGATTCGGCGTTTATCCCGTAGGGGGGGGGCAACGAAGGCTGATTCTTTAAAGAAAAAACGCCGAAGCTTCTGCTTCGGCGTTTTTTTTTCGTTTGACGGTTAAACGTTTTCGGCGTAACGGGCGGCAATAAAGCTCCAGTTCGCCAGATTATCCAGAAACGTTTGCGCAAAATCGGGGCGGCGGTTCTGATAATCCAAATAATACGCGTGTTCCCACACGTCCAAAGTCATCAGGGGAATCTGTCCGTGTGCCAACGGCGTATCTGCGTTAGCGGTTTTCGTAATTTTCAATTCACCTTTTTCCAAAACCAGCCAAGCCCATCCGCTGCCGAATTGGGAAACGGCGGCCACCTTGAATTCTTCCTTGAATTTTTCTTCGCTGCCGAAAGTTTTGACGACGGCATCCTTGAAAGCGCTTTCGGGTAAGGCTCCGCCGCCGTTCGGCGTCAGACAGCTCCAGAAAAACGTGTGATTCCACGTTTGGGCGGCGTTATTGAATATTCCCGCCTTGGATGCGTCTCCGGCCGTTGCAATGATAATGTTTTCCAACCCTTCGGCGGACAAGTCCGTATCCTTGATCAGGTTATTCAGATTGGTTACATAAGTACGGTGATGTTTTCCGTGATGGAATTCCAGCGTACGGGCGGACATATAGGGTTCCAGCGCGTCGCCGGGAAACGGCAGGTTAGGCAGTTCAAAAGCCATATTTAATACTCCTTAGAGGTTATTTTCTGATGTCGATTATTTCCTCTTTGGGCGGGAAAGTAAATATATCTTTTAGAGAGCTTTTTCCGCGGCAAGCCTGCCCGATCGTACGGCGCCTTCGATTGTGCAGGGCAATCCCGTATCCGTTGAGTCGCCCGCCAAGAAAAATTGCTTGGAACCGATGTCGGCAAACGGCCTTTGTGCGTTGACGGCGCGCGATTGACGCAACGTCGCGCGTTTTGATGCGATGAATCTGTACGGGGGCAGGCGCACCTTTTCGGACAGGACGTTTCGCAATTCGTGCCATACCGTTCCCGCAACCGTTTCGGGGCGGCGTTTTTCCAGCAGAGAATCCGCCGCGCTGATCGTAACGGACAGAATGCCGTTTTGTTTGAAAACCCAATGCCCGACGGAGTCGATCAGTCCGATAAAGCGCCTGTTTTCAGGCAGTTCGGCGTCCGTTTTGTAATGAATGCCGACGATCGTACAGCATGGCTGTTCGGGGGCGCCGACAATCAAACGGCTGAGGTTTTCAGAGGGAAGGGCCAGAATAACCTTGTCGTTTTCCGAAAGTTTGATGTCTTCGTCGGCAAAACTCAACACGCCTTCCCGGATGCGTTTCAGTTTTTTGTGATAGGCGAACGAAACGCCGCGACGCCGTAATTCGGTTTCAATCGGATCAACGACCGAAGATTTTAAAGACGGAGAAGCCAGATAAACCTGTCCGTTTTTTTCTCCCAGGCACATCAGTCCCGTTTTGATCAGCATCGGCAGGTCTGTTTCTTCGGCGGGGGTATTCATGACGGATTCGGCGAACAAGGGATAGAGTTCCCTCAAATGTCCGAAAAAAGAAAACGGCCGTTTCGGGTCGGCGCGAAAAGAACGACCGTTTTTTGCGTTAAAAAATAAAAAGTCATGCGCGACGGGCGTCAAAGGCGTACGCGTCGGACATTTCGACAAAATATCCAGCAAGGCCGTATTTGAGCCGAACATCAGGTGCGTTCCCGCGTCAAGCCATGCCCCCAACCGTTCGTCAAAAAAGGAATGGCAACGCCCGCCCGCACGGTTCGATGCTTCGTATATGACGACGGGTATCTTCCGTTCCGTTAGAAAAAAAGCGGCGGACAGTCCGGCCATTCCCGCGCCGACGATGTGAACCGTCATCTTTTATTTCCCGAACAGGCAAACGCGCAGAGCCGTTGCCGCCATCCACGTTTTTGAGGGTTTCGGGCGCGGTTCAATGACTTCCCAGCCGCGTTTTTGCATCATATCGAATATCTTGCGGTAAACCTTCATCATAATGACGGCCGGTTTCATTTGTTGCGCGTCAAGTTTATCCAAAGCCTCGCGCGCTTGGGAAAAACGAAGCAGGGCACGTTCGGCAAGGGCTTCCCGCGCGACCTTTAAATTCGGATGATGTAAAACCTCGGACAAAGGCGTGTCGTCCGTAATGACGATGCCCGCTTTATCCAAGCATTCCTTCGGCATGTACAAACGCCCCAGTTCCATATCTTCGCCCGCGTCGCGCAGAATGTTGGTGATCTGCAACGCTTCGCCAAGCGTAACGGCGAAACGCCGAGCCGTTTCCGAAGAATCGCCGAAGACGTAAACGGACAGTATGCCGACGGCTCCCGCAACGCGGCGGCAGTACAGTTCCAGTTCGTTCATCGTCGGCGCGCGCATCCCGTCGGGGATGTCCGTTTCCATCCCGTCAATCAGGGCGATGAACTCGTCTTTGGGGAGTTGATATCGTTCAATCGGTTCTTTTAAAGCCTTCGCAACGTTTAAAACGGGATTTTCGCCCGCATACAGGCGGTCAATGTCGTCCCGCCATTCTTTCAGGGCTTTCTTTTTGGCTTCCAAAGGCGCGGGTTCGTCCGCGACGTCGTCAATCTCGCGGCAAAAGGCATAGATTGCGAACATCGCCTCGCGCTTTTCCCGATTCAACAGGCGCATCGCCAAATAAAACGAGCTGCCCGAGCGCTTGACGACGGCTTCGACTTCGCGTTTCAGTCCTTCCGGGGTTTCAGGTCCGATTTCTTCAGACATTCTATTTTTTTCCTTCTTAATCCGCCGACGACTCCACCGATGCCAGCGAAAAACAAGTCCGAACGGGTCATCTCAACCTTGCGTTTCAGAATATCCTTCTTTTTCATGCGGTTCAAAAGTCTCCAAGCCAAA
>CALXYE010000095.1 GCA_944392845.1 uncultured Alphaproteobacteria bacterium | reverse complement strand
TTTCACCGACGCCGAAAAAGCGAAAGTTCATCTGGAAGCCGGCGCCAAGCGCGTTCTGGTTTCCGCTCCGTCCAAGGGCGCCGACCGCACGGTCGTTTTCGGCGTTAACGACAAGGCTTTGACGGCCGAAGACAAAATCGTTTCCAACGGTTCCTGCACGACGAACTGCCTGTCTCCCGTTGCGAAAGTTTTGCATGAAAAATTCGGCATTAAGCACGGCTATATGACGACGATTCACTCCTATACGGGCGACCAGCGCACGGTTGACACGCTGCACAAAGATCTGTACCGTGCCCGCGCTGCCGCTCTGTCGATGATTCCGACGACGACGGGCGCCGCGAAGGCCGTCGGTCTGGTTCTGCCGGAATTGCAGGGCAAGTTGCAGGGTTCCGCCATTCGCGTCCCGACGCCCGACGTTTCCGTCGTTGACCTGAAGGTCGTTTTGGAACGCGACGTCACGAAGGAAGAAGTCAATGCCGCGATGAAGGCCGCCGCCGAAGGCGAACTGAAGGGCATTCTGGGCTATAACGAACTGCCCTTGGTTTCCTCTGACTTCACGCACGATTCTCACAGCTCCGTTTTCTGTGCGGATCAAACGACGGTCATCGAAGGCAACTTCCTGCGCATCATGTCCTGGTACGACAACGAATGGGGGTTCTCCAACCGTATGTCCGACACGGCTGTCGCTATGGCGAAGTTCCTGTAATAAAGTGCGAAAAAAAGCGGCTTCCTCCCTTTTCGGAGGGAGCCGTTTTCTTATAATAAAGAAGGAAAAAAGTTTATGGCTAAATTCAATACTCTCGACGATCTGCAGCCCGCGGGTAAAGTCGTTTTTGTCCGCGCCGACCTGAACGTTCCCGTTAAAGACGGAAAAATCACGGACACGACCCGTATCGACCGTTTGGTTCCGACGCTGAAAGAGCTGGTCAAAAAAGGCGCCAAAGTCGTCGTCGCGTCGCATTTCGGCCGTCCGAAAGGTCAGCGCAACCCCGAAATGTCCTTGAAGCAGATTCAGGACGCTCTGGCGTCCGCGATGGGACAATCCGTTAAGTTCGTTGACGATTGCATCGGCCCGAAGGTCGCCGAAGCCGTCGCCGAAATGAAGGACGGCGACGTCGTTCTGCTGGAAAACCTGCGTTTTTATGCCGAAGAAGAAAAGAACGATCCCGCATTTGCGGCGAAGTTGGCGGAAAACGTCGATATCTACGTTAACGACGCGTTTTCCTGCGCTCACCGCGCCCACGCTTCGACCGAAGGCATGGCGAAGCTGAAACCGAATGCGGCGGGACGTTTGATGCAGGCCGAGCTGGAAGCCTTGGATGCGGCCTTGGGTAACCCCGTCCGTCCCGTTGCGGCGATCGTCGGCGGCGCCAAGGTGTCCACGAAGCTGGACTTGCTGGGCAATCTGGTTTCCAAAGTTGACGTTTTGGTCATCGGCGGCGGTATGGCCAATACGTTCCTGTTCGCTCAGGGCGTCAACGTCGGCAATTCGCTGTGTGAAAAGGAAATGGCCGACACGGCGCGCGAGATTTTGGAAAAAGCCAAGGCCGCCAAGTGTGAGATCGTTTTGCCGACCGACGTCGTTGTCGCGAAGGAATTTGCTGAAAATCCGGCTTCCTTGCGTACGGCGGACGTTAATGACGTCAAGGCTGACGAAATGATTTTGGATATCGGTCCGAAATCAGCCCAAGACGTTATTAAAAAATTGGAAGGCTGCAAGACGGTTATTTGGAACGGTCCCGTCGGCGCTTTCGAAACCAAACCCTTTAATAAGGCGACGGACACGATCGCCGAAGCCGTCGGCAATCTGACGGTTGCCGGAAAGCTGTTGTCGGTCGGCGGCGGCGGCGATACCGTTTCCGCTTTGAAAAAAGCGGGCGTTGCCGATAAAATGTCTTATCTGTCCGCTGCGGGCGGCGCTTTCCTTGAATGGATGGAAGGCAAGATCCTGCCGGGCGTAAAGGTTTTGGAAAAGTAATTTTCCCTTTTTGATCCAAGAATGCCGCTTTTAGCAATAAAGGCGGCATTTTTTTGTCAACATAAAATCAAAATTCGGCAGATTTCCGATAAAAATGAAAAGCGGTTTTTTCAAAATTTTGTCATATTAAAAAGGAAAAAAATATGATACAGTAAAATAAAGCGTCAAAAAATATCTTGCGGAGGACCGTTATGGCTGAATTGCTGAAAGAGTACGAAGACTTTTTGAAACGTTATGAAGCCGAAAAACAGGCGAATCCGTCGCAGGCCGAAGAAATCGATAAAAAATTCGCGCAGGAAAACGCCGATTATTTCGCCGTCGCGCAAAAAGGGCCTTATGACGAACGCGTGTTGAAACAGTTTCATCAGGCTTATTACGGTGCTCCCGAACAGAAAAAAGTAAAGGACGTCCTGGCCGGCAAGGATAAGTCCGAATGGACGAACGAAGAAATTCAACTGAACAATCTGGTCGAAAAGTTTCAGCTGACGGAAGATCCCGATTCCGTGAGCAAGGATGCTTTCTTGGAGGAAGCGGATTATTCCGACAAGGCGGCCAAAGAATTGGTCTTTATGTTGAGCGGCGAGCTGACGCACGCGGATGAAGACGCCAAGCCCGTATCTTTTGCCGATATTGTTAAGGAAAGCCGCGAAGCGGCAAATAACCCCGAATACGCTTCGGCGGGCGGGTATTTGGAACGCTATGAACAGGAATCCGCGGCGGCTGCTTCCGATGCGGATAAGGAAGAGCTGAACAAAAAGTTTTATAAGGAAAATCCGTCTTTTTTCATGGCGGCGAAGAAACGCGAATATGACGGCGTCGTTTTGGATATGGCGCGTTCCGAATTTTATGAGGATGTTCCCGCCCTTGAAGGAAAAAAGAACGAAATCGAAGCAAAACTGAACGGCGGCGAAGAGCTGAGCGACGAGGAAAAAGCCCTTAAGGACAAGGTCGAAAAATACGGCTTGGAAGAGGAATTTGAAAATCGTTCAAACGATATCGCCGTTGATTTACGCGATTATCCCGAAGAGGAACGCGATGCGTACGCCGGCCGCATGAATTGGCTGTTAAAGCAGCATGTTCCCGAATATAAGCCTAAGGACGTTCAGGAATTCTGCGATATTGCCGACTTGGCGGAAGGGCGCGCGAACGCAGCCGAAAGCGACAAAGAAAACGAAGAAGAAATCGATCTGCTCAAAGAAGCGGAGGATATGAAGCGTTGGCTGGGGTATTATGACGAAGAAGGCCGCGCGGCGTCTTCCGAATTTAAAATGCCCTATTCGATGATTACGGGCATTTCGCAAAAAGACCCGAAAGATCCGAATTGTCCCGTAGATATTTCTTTGGAAACGGGAACGACGCTCCAGACGCGTCAGAAAAACATTGCGATGAAATACCCCAGCGCGAAGGACGGCCCCAGTCTGGAGGACTGCATGACGATGGTTCGCATGGGGCAAAAGCGCGGCTGGACGGTTGCGAACCTGAAAGGATCGGAAAATTTCAAACGCCAGATGTTTTTGGCCTGTTCGCTTTTAGGCATGGAAGTTAAGGGATATCAGCCTTCGCCCGAATTGAAAAAGCAGGCGGAACGGATGCTGCTGGCGCAACAGGAACAGAAAAAGGCGAACGGCGTTCCGACGTATCGTGAAAAGGCTTTGGATCTTGACGCCCGTACGGTGAACGGGACGTACGTGCCGCCGTCGCCGCCGAAGCAGGAAAAAGAAGCGACGCAGGAGCAGACTGACGATAAACAACCTAAGGATAACGATAAGCAGGCCGACGGTTCCGAAAAAGACGATAAGCCCAAGGAAGGCGATAAACAGGCTGACGGTCCTGAAAAAGACGATAAACCGAAGGAAGACAAAGGGGCAAAACAAGATAAGGAAGATAAGTCGGAAACTCTGCCGCCTTTGACAGAAGAGGAAAAGAAGCAGGTTCAGGAACGTTTTGACGCGGTTGACAAAATTACGTCCGACTGCATGAAAGACGTTATGAGCCGTAAGAACGCGGCGGAAAAACAGGCGTCGATCGAAGCGACGATGGAACAGCGCAAGCGTATCCGCGCGGCGTTGATCGAAGCCGAACGCAAGGAAGCTGCGGGAGAAGCGTTGACGCCTGCCGACGAAAAAGCCAAGAAGATGGCGGAACAGTATAAGGTTTCATCGAATCCGAAGGATAAGCCCGAAAAAATTCCTTTGATCAATCCGAAACATTTGGACAAGGACTTGAAGCAGAAGCGGGAAGCCGCGGTTCTGGATGCTCGGGCGGATGCTTTGCTGGAAATTTCCGCGATACAGAGCACGGCAGTAACGTATAAACAAATTGCGTTGGATCCCGATAAGGAAAAAGCGTCATTGAAGGTAACGCCCGAAGTGATGAAGAGTCAGATAGAGGTTCAGGTCAGCAGCCAAAAAGCCATGATGAGTTCTTTGTCCGGCTTGGGTGGGAACCCCGGAGAAGACAAGAAGCCTTCTCACAGCCAGATTTTGCAGAAAGTCGGAGAAAATAATTCGATGATGAAGTATGCGCAGGCAGATTTGGAAAGCAAATGGGTCGCCCGCGGAATGGATGCTCCTCAGAAGGGAATGGATGCATCAATGCAAAAGAAGGTTTCGACCATCTTGCAACAGGTTCAAAAGGGTGCAGCAGGGCGCTAATCGCGCATTGTGTCAGAACATGCCTCGGACAAAGGAGCAAAAGCTATGGCGGAAGAAAATAAACAAAACCCGAACGGTGAAGTTTTTATAGGTTCCGTAGAAAAAACGTCCGGAGATAAAAAATCCGAACTTTATGCGAAGGAACCCCGCCGCTTGTTTGAGTTCTGGAAAAAATTTCAAACCAAGCAGGAAGAAGCTTTTAAACGGGCGGGAATCAGTTCGGCCGCTTCAAAGATATCAACCGTTCGCTTGGTTACGCTTAAAAGCGGAAAAGAAGCCGTTAAAGTGGATTTTGTCGGCGGCGGCGGCGTGATTGACGCGGGAAACAAGGCGCACATTTTCCGCCGCGTGAACAGAAACTTGCCCTCTCCGTCCAAGATCAGGATGCTGTTGGCGGCGATTCGCGAAAAAGGCTGGGATGCCGTAGCGGCCGACCTTGATTCCGCGACGCGCGAGGTCTTGCTGAAGGCGTGTTCTTCGGCGGGCGTCAAATTGGAAAAAAGCTCCGCTTCCAAGAAATCCGAGGCCTTGGCGCGCGCGCAACTCAAGGCGGCGCCGACGGCGGCAAAAGCGCCCGAATACCTTATCGGAAAGCCGGCGACTCCGGGGTTGGACGTCCTGATCGGCGCCGTTGCGGCGTCGAAAGCGGCGGAAGACGCCGCGCCGTCCCTGTCTCCGCAGGAAATTGAAGAAATGAAGGTGGCTGACGCTCTGATTTTTGCAGGAATGAGGGAAGAAGCCGTCGAAGCCTTGTGGCGCGGCGGTTCGAAACCTTCCGCCCGCCGCGACAGCGGTATGAAGGCGCGCAGAAAGACGACCAACGCCGTTTTGATGCAGAACCGTCGGGAGGAAAGCCGACTGGTTAGCGAGATTAAGCAGGGCTATAAGGATATTATGGCGGCTGTTCGCAAGGATATTATTAAGGAACAGTTAGAAAGTTGGCGTTCCGAGTACTACGGAACGGAAGACAAGCCCGGTTTGAAGGATACAATCGCGCAAAAACGGGCGGAAGGCAAAAATCTGACGGCGCGCGAGGCAAAGTTGGCGGAACGTATCGAACGTTTCGGTATCCGTGCAAAAGCGGAGGAAGAAAATTTGTCGCCCGACCAAGAAAAGGCGCGCATTGAAATGAAGATGGCGGACTTGGATTCTTCTTATGCATCCAAGTATCGCGAAACTAAAAAACGTAAGTCGGCTATTCGGGATGAAAAATTGATGGCGGTTCGTTTGTCGAGTTCCGAATTGTCGCTGAAGGCGCTCACATCCCAAAAAACGCTAAAATTTAGCGAGGACGCCCTTAAAGACAGAGCGGCCGCAATGGTGTCCAAAGGAAAAAGCACCGAAGAAATTCAGGCGCATGTGAACAAAATGAGAAAGCGCCAAAACAAGGCGGCGGAACAGGTGAAACGCGCGAAAGAGGCGCGTAAGGCGGCTCCGAAAGCGAATCAGGCGCTCAAAGTTTCGGAAAAAATCAAGGAAACATCGGAAAAACTTGAAACGCGAGGCAAAAAGAAGCAACAGAGTTCCCAAAAACCGCGCGTTTCCCGCCGCAAATCCTTTCATGATCATTTGGTCGAACAGGAACGGACTTCGTTAAATGAGGTCGCGCCCTTAAAGGAAACGCAGGCTGTACGTTCTTCCGTATCGGAACCCGCGCCGTCCGTTCAGGAACAAAAGGCTTCGGTTCCGCATCCTCTGCGCGGCGCCGCGCTGACCAAATTTATATTGGATCAAAAGGCGGCTTCGCGATAAGGATTCGCCGAATAACGAAAAGCCCTCTTCTTTTGGAAGAGGGCTTTTTCATAAAAAGTAACAAAGTATCATTTATAATCGACGGGCCTTGCAAAGGCGATCAGGCGGGCTGAATTATCTTTGACGTCCGCCCAGTTTCCCGTGATTTCCAGTACGGCGACGGCGGATGTCGGAAATTTTTTACCCATGCGCCGAAACGCTTCGTCATCGCTGTATGCGCCGTCGCATATGATTTCGGCAAGCTCCGCTAATCCGGGATTGTGCCCGATCAGCATGACGTTTGAAACGTCTTCCCTGACTTGGCGGAGGAGTTCCATCAGATCCGAAGCCGTCGCTAAATAAAGCGCCTTGGACGAAAACGCGGGCACGTCGGGAAAGGCTCTGTATATCTCTTCATACGTTTCCGTGACTCTCCGCGCGGGAGAACATATGATCACGTCGGGCGCAACGTCCGAAACGGCCAATTGTTTGCGCATGATTTTGACGTCTTTTTTCCCTCTTTTGTTCAAAGGGCGGTCAATGTCCTCATACAGATCGTAATCCTTGGACGCCTTGCCGTGTCGCATCAGAATCAGGAAATGTTTGCGGGGAGGAGCCTTTTTTTCAACGGATTTCGCTTTTTTCGCAGGCGTTTTTTTTGTTTTCGCGGGCGCCGCCGCCTTTTTCGTTTCGGTCGCCGTCTTTTTTTTCGTCATCTTGTTTTCCCCCGTATTTTGTTTCTTTGATGATATAAGGATAGAGGAAAGGACGCGGAAAATAAACATATCTTAGATGTTTATTTCATCCGTTGCGGAAATATGGTAAAAAATATGCGGATTTTTTTGTTGATTTAGAGGATTTCTGCAATGGCGTCGGATGCTCTTGTCTGTTCGGAACCCGTAACGATGACTTCTCCTTCGCGTTTTTTTAACAGGGAGCTGTCGTGGCTGGCGTTTAACCGTCGCGTTTTGGAAGAATCCGTTAACGAACGTTATCCTTTGTTGGAACGTTTGCGCTTTTTGGCGATTTCGGGCTCGAATCTGGACGAGTTTTTCATGGTGCGCGTTGCGGGGCTGGCGGCGCAAATTTACGCGGGCGTTACGGCCAGAAGCGACGACGGCAGGACGCCTCAGGAACAGCTGGACGCCGTACGCGAAGCCGTTGACGATTTGCGCGAAAAGCAGGACGAATATTTCGTCCGCCTGCGAACGGAGCTGGAGCGTGCAGGTTTGTACATTGTCGGAAAGGAAGACCTGTCGAAACAGGACAAAAAGTTGTTGCAGGCCGTTTTTGAGGATTCGATTTTTCCCGTGCTGACGCCGATCGCTTTGGATCCCGCGCATCCCTTCCCGTTTTTGCCGAATCTGTCACATTCCCTGATTCTGTCGCTGAAACACATTGACGGGCATGAACAAAAAGCGCTTCTTCCCTTGCCGGGCAGTCTGTCGCGCTTTGTGCGGCTGAGCAAAAATCCCGACCGCTTCATTGCGTTGGAAGACATCGTTATGCTTTTTATCGATCAGATTTTTCCGAATTTTAAGGTCAGGCAGTCGGGGCTGTTCAGCATTATCCGCGACAGTCTTTTAGAGGTTGACGAACGCTCCGAAGATCTGATCGCGCAATTTGAAACGGCGCTGGAACGCCGCCGCCGCCGCGACGTGATCGCGTTGGTCGCAAATGCCGAAATGCCCGATTCTTTGTTGGCGTTTGTCGAGCATAAACTGGACGTTGATCGGGAAAACGTTTCGCGAAGAAAAGGGTTCCTCGGCATCAGGGCATTGTCTTCGCTGATTGTTCCCGACCGCAGGGATTTGCTGTTTAAACCGTACAAACCCCGCCGTCCCGAACGCGTCCGCGATTTTAAAGGCGATCACTTCGCCGCCATTCGCAAAAAAGACATGGTCATTCATCATCCTTACGAATCCTTCGAGGTTGTCGTAAAGTTCCTGCGTCAGGCGGCAAAAGATCCCGACGTTGTTTCGATCAAACAAACGCTTTACCGCACAAACAAAAATTCTCCGATCGTCAAAGCGCTGATTGACGCCGCGCGCGCGGGCAAAGCCGTGACGGCCGTCGTTGAGTTGCGCGCCCGTTTTGACGAGGAAGCCAACCTGAAATGGGCAAAGGACATGGAACAGGCAGGCGTTCACGTCGTGTTCGGCCTGATGAACTATAAAACGCACGCCAAAATTTCTTTGGTGACCCGTAAAGAAGGCACGAAAATGCGCGGATACGCTCACTTCGGAACGGGAAACTATCATGAAGTCACCGCCAATATCTATACCGACCTGTCTTTCTTTACCTGCGATAAGGATCTGTGTCACGATGCGGCGCTGGTGTTCAATTATCTGACGGGATACGCACAACCCGAGGGGTTGAAAAAACTGTGCATCGCGCCATTGAACCTGCGCGACCGTCTGATAGAGCTGATTGAGGCGGAAATCGCTTTCGCCAAAGCGGGAAAGCCCGCGTCAATCTGGGCAAAGATGAATTCGTTGCTTGATCCCGTCCTGATAGACGCGCTTTATAAAGCGTCGAACGCGGGCGTGAAAATCACGCTGATTGTGCGCGGGATATGCGCTTTGCGTCCGGGACTGGCGGGGTTGTCCGAAAATATCCGCGTGACGAGCATTGTCGGACGTTTTTTAGAGCATTCAAGAATCGTCTGTTTCGGCAACGGGGTAAAATTGCCTTCTCCCGATGCGAAAGTCTTTATCTCTTCGGCGGACTGGATGCCCCGAAACACGCTTCACCGCGTGGAAACGCTCGTGCCTATTGAAAATCCGACGGTGCATGAACAGATTATGGGGCAAATTATGCAGGCGAACGTCAAGGACGAAGCGCTGAGCTGGCTGTTGCACGAAGATATGAGCTATACGCGCCTGTCCGAAAGCCCTCAGGCCTTCAGCTGCCACCAGTTTTTTATGACGCATCCCAGTTTGTCGGGGCGCGGGTCGGCAAAGCTGCGTTCGACGGTGGCGCGCCAAAAGATCGCCGTCCGCCGCGAGGAGCGGAAAACCGATGCGGCCGATAAAAAAGAAGCCAAGAAAAAAGATATTAAAAACGTGAAGAAAAAAACGGCGAAGCCCGCCAAAAAAACGACAAAGAAGCGGCTGACGAAACAAAAAAAGCTGGCGGTCAATTCTATGGTTATGAAGTAAGGGAACGGCAATGGGAAAACATCATTCCGAAGACGAAGAAATCGAATTTGAAGCCAATTTCGGCGATAAGGAAGAAACGGAAATCAGAACCCGTCTGATCGAATTGCAAACAAAAATTCGCGAGGTTGACGTTCCCGTTATTGTTTTATTATGCGGCGTGAACGGGTCGGGAAAGAATGCGGCTCTGGCGATTTTGAGGGATTGGCTTGATCAGCGTTCCGTCGTTTTGCGCGCTTACGAACGGCGCAACCTCCAACAGGAGCGCATCGAGTACCGCCGTTATTGGCGCGACACGCCTTCGAACGGAAAAACGGGGATCTTCGTCAGTTCGTGGTATTCGGATCCGCTGACATCCCGCGCGTATGATAAAATCAACGATGACGGTTTGTACGAACTGTTGGATAACTGTAACAATTTTGAAAAGACGCTGGCCGATTCGGGCGTTATTTTTTGCAAACTGTGGTTTCATAAAGACAAAAACGAACAGGAAGCCTTTTTGCGGGCGTTGGACGAAGATCCGTACGAAAAATGGCGCGTCATGGACGACGATTGGAAAAACTGCTGTCTGTCCGACGGTTTCGAGGAAACGACGCGCAAGCTGATCCGTTACACGGATAAGGACTATGCTCCGTGGTTTGAAATAAAGGAAGGTACCTTTACCCAGCGTATCAGGAAAGCCTTGGACATCTTTTGCTCTCACGTTGAAAAAGAGCTTGAAGAACGCCGTAAGTTCAAGGAAAAAGAAGAAAAGAAGCGCGAAGAAGACAAAAAACGGAAAAAGAAAAAATACGAAAAACCCGATTTTGTTAAAAACATCAATCCGGACGCGTCGATTTCAAAGGAAAAATATAAGGAACAGCTTCCTTATTTGCGGGCGCGTTTGAATGCTTTATTGACCGAGGTTAAAAAAAGAAACAAGCGGGTTATTTTGGCGTTTGAAGGACCCGACGCGTCGGGAAAGGGCGGCGTTATCAGCCGCTTAACATCCTCTTTGTTCGTGCGCGATTGCGATATTTTTCCGATTTCGGCTCCGACGAAAGAAGAGCTTTCTCACCATTATTTGTGGCGTTTTTGGCGGCGGTTGAGCGAACAAAAGCTTCTGACCGTTTTTGACCGCAGCTGGTACGGGCGCGTTTTGGTCGAACGTATTGAACATTTCGCGACGGAACGGGAATGGAAACAGGCCTATGACGAAATCAACCGCTTTGAAAAACAGCTGGTGCAAGGGGACAACATTGTCGTCAAATTCCTGCTTTATATTTCCAAAGACGAACAGCTCGCCCGTTTTAAGGCGCGCGAAGAAACGTCCTATAAGCAATGGAAAATCGGCAGCGAAGATTGGCGCAACCGCGAAAAATGGGAACAATACGACGAAGCCTTTGACGATATGCTGAAAAAAACGGATACAAAGTGCGCGCCGTGGTTTGTCGTTCCCGATAATAATAAGAAATACGGACGCATCAAAACGATGAAGCTGTTGTGCCGTTATTTGGAAAAAGTGCTGGATTATAAAACGGACAAGGAAATCCCGCCCCCGGACGAAGACAAATGATTTAGCGTTCCGCCGCTTTTTTCCTGGCGGCAAGCGGTCTGAACTCTTCGGGCAATCGGCGTGAACGGCGTTCGGCGAAGGCTTCTATTTTATCCAAGGTGCTTGCCGCGGGAATCCATCCGAAACGAAATCCTTGTTTCTTTAAGGCGTCCATCCGCCGATGGACGGAAGCATCCTTGCGGTTTGTCCTGTAGGCATGTAAATAGCCGTTGATGTCGTCCACGTTATATTGCGACGTAATGCCGATCAGCGCCCGATAGCTTTCCGTAAAGCTGCGACGGTTATAGTTTAAACGCTTCAGTTCGGGATTCAGTTCCGTCAATTTTGAAATTTCGGCATTGACTTCGGGCAGGACGTCTGCGGCTTTTTCACCGATTCGGGCGGCGGCTTCCTTGATAAAAGGATCTTCGGAATTCGCCATTCCTTCGGCCAAGGCGTACTTTTGAAAGCGTTTTCTGTAACCGTATTCGGCGTGAGCGGGCGTTTCGCCGTTGATAAAACGGTAATGCCCCGCAATGCCCCTTATGCCCGTTTCTTCTTCCATCCGAACGGCGTGAGCCGTGTATTTCGGTTCGCCGTTTTCAAGATATCTTCCGCCTCTGTTAAACGAATTCTCGATCTGTGAAACGGCGTCTTCCACGCTGGTCGGATGGTTTCTCATGAAGTTTCCTCTATCAAACTTTTATTGAGGATACATGATTTTTTTTCGGGAATCAAGAGAAGGCGTTTATAAAAAGAGCCCTTTATAAAGGGCTCTTTTTGTTTAAGTTTTACGGACAGTCGGAACAATATCGTTTGTCACACGTGGATAAGGTTCCCGTAAAGTCCGTATCGCCGCAAATTTTAGCATTGCCGTAGACTTTCTCGCCGCGACCGAGAACCTTGGCATTTTCGCAGATTTCGGTATCGCCGCAGACTTTAACGATATCGTAAACGGCATCGGCGCGCGCCTCTTTTAGTGAGGCGGAAAATATAGCGACCCGATTCGCGAGGGAGCTTTTAAAAAGCTATTTGATATAATTTTCTTCGCGTTCTTTTTTCAGACGAAGAGCCTTTTGCGTCGGCGTTTCATCCGCGGAACGGTCGCGAATGCGGATATTCAGCGCATCAAAGGCGTCTCCGAGGGGAATAAAGCCGTCGCGCACCTCAACCAGGTTTTCTCCCGCGTGAGCCAGTCCGACGGCGTTTCCGTTTCCGTCAACCAACAGGCCGCCCAAAGAAACGCTTTGGACGTTCGTATCGGTCAGAATATCAACGCCGTTCGCGCCGTATCGGTAACCCGCGACCCTGCCGTTTTCCATGGCGCCTTCAAAGCCGCCCCGCATCGGCGTGCCGATCGCGTAAAATTCTTCGCCGACCTGCGGCAAGTCAAGGCGGACGGGAATCGCCCAAGTGTAATCGGAAACGTCTTTGGGCGGAACGAACAGGAGCGCGACGTCCTTTTCCCGATTGGCGCGCAGAACCATGGCGGATTTGATGCGCCCGTCAAGGAATTCGATTTTGATATAAGGCGATTTTTTCGCAATACTGTAATTCGTCAGCACTAACGACGGCGCTATTACGACGCCCGAGCCGACATCCTTGTCGTTCAAGACGGCGACGACGCTGGAGCGGATGCGGTAAATCCTGTTCGGCGACAGGTAACGGAACGGCTTTTGATTGGCAATGGTGATGGTGCCGTCCGCTTTTGAAACTTCAAAGCCGTATTTTTTGGCTTCGCGGAACAGGTCGTCGTTCAGCGTGCCGTCCGACGGCGAAAGCGATTCCAAGGACGATTCCAGCAAAAAGCCGTCAAACAGCCGAATCAGCGGCATATCCTTTAACAGACGCCCGTAAAATCCTTGTTCCGTTCGCGCGTTTTTAAGCAGGCGTCCCAGAATCCCGTACTGTTGTTCGTCGGAATCCAACAAATATCCGATGTCCGCGCGTACGGCGGCATCCAAAGTCAGGTCTTCGGATTTTTCCGTAATTTCCTTCAGCAGGGCGTTTAATTCGTCCTGTTCTTCGAAATTCAGCTCGCCCTTTTGCACCAAACGTTTCGCGCGCTCGGTCAGCGTAACGATCTCTTCGCCCTTTTGTACGTCCGTTTGCGCCAGCTCGCCGAGCTGCTGCGTTTCTTTGGAAATTTGCGAAGCCAGTTCCGCCTGTTCTTTGACCAGATGTTCAAGCTGCTCGTCCGTCAGGGAATTGATGTTTTTTTCCTTTTCCATAATCAGGGAAGCCAGAGCGTCGTTACGCTGTCCGATC
The DNA here is from genome assembly GCA_944392845.1 of uncultured Alphaproteobacteria bacterium. Taxonomy (GTDB): domain Bacteria; phylum Pseudomonadota; class Alphaproteobacteria; order CAAGCB01; family CAG-977; genus CAG-977. Next base: position 21,843 of record CALXYE010000095.1, on the reverse strand, counting down.
TTTTCCAAAGCGTTCAAAATGCGGACGCGTTCGCGCTCATGGTAAAATTTCATCCGTTTGCGGCGGTACGAAGACATCAGGTTGCGGCGGTTCTGGATGTGGGCATAAACCATCGCGTCATAATCGGCCTTGGCTTTGCCGATTTCTTCTTCGGAGGGGACGTCGCGCATCACGTCAATGAAGCCCGGCGCGCCGACCATGCGGGCGACCGCATCGGCAAAAGCCTTTTCGATCAGGCGGACTTCTCCGTTGCGCACAGGGTCTTGAATGTCGGCGTAACCGTAGGTCGTGTCTTCCCAGTAAAGTTTGCGGTTGAAGGGCGTCATGACGCGCCAAAGGACTTTGATTTCCGCAGACCCGCTGCGCAGGCGCGGATACGACCTTGTACGCCAGTCGTAATGGTCGCATACGTTGACGAACAGGTCTTTGATTTCGGCCGTAATGACGTACCCCGGGATGCGGTCGCCGACGGAATAGGGGAAGTAAGGGCTGTCCTTGTTGACGACGACGGGAAACAGTTCGTTCATCTCTTCAAAAAACACGTCCTGAAATTTCATGTCGCGCCGCATGGCGCGCCCTTCGTTCAGAATCAGCTTTTTCGAGTTCCTACGGCATCCGAACAGCTTGAAATTATACCGGCCGATGTCCTTGCCCCATTCGGAAACGGTGCGTCCCCGCCCGATCTTGAAATCAACGTATTCCAGCTTGATTGACGACAGGTTCGGGTCAAAAGTAAACAGCTCGTCCGCCAACCCGCCCGAAGCGGAATTTGACGGAGCCGCGTCTTCGACATAGGCAAGCGCGGGCATCCGAAGGGCGCCAAGAATCAGCACGGACAATAAAAAATATTTCAATTTCATCGGATACCCGTTATTTATATTTTTACAGTTTATTTCATATATAACCGAAAAAACATTAAAAAATGTTTTAGGAAAGGATGTTCGGAATGTATTTGCTGCCTGCCATAGATCTGAAAAACGGCGAATGCGTCAGGCTTGAACGCGGGGATATGGATAAAGCGACGGTTTTTTCTTCGCATCCCGCCGAACGGGCGAAGTCTTTTGCACGGCAGGGGGCGGAATGGATACACGTCGTTGATCTTGACGGCGCGTTTGCGGGGCGTCCCGTCAACGTTGATGCCGTGGAGGATATTCTGAAGGCCGTCGACGTTAAAATAGAGCTGGGCGGCGGCATCCGTTCGGTCGAATCCGTTCGGAAATGGTTGGACAAAGGCGTGTCCCGCGTTATTTTGGGGACGGCGGCTTTGCGCGATCCCGATTTTGTAAAAAAGGCGTGTGATCTTTTCCCGAACCGCATCGCCGTCGGCATTGACGCAAGGGACGGAAAAGTCGCCGTTGAAGGATGGGCGGAAACGTCGGAAATAACGGATGTCGAACTGGCGCGGCGGTTTGAAGACGCGGGCGTTGAAGCGATCGTTTATACCGACATTTCCCGCGACGGCGTTTTGCTGGGGCCTAATTTGGAAGCGACCGCAGCCGTGGCGCAAAGCACGTCCGTTCCCGTGATCGTTTCGGGCGGGGTTTCTTCGCTGGATGACATTCGGGCGTGCCGCGCTTTGGCGGAAAAGAACGTCGCGGGCGTGATTGCGGGGCGCGCGATTTATGACGGGCGTTTTACGGCGGCGGAAGCGATCGCCGTTTTGAAGGGATGATGCAAATGGAAGTTTTAGAGCGTTTATACGGCGTTATTCAAAGCCGTAAAGGGAGCGATCCCGAAACGTCTTATACGGCGAAACTGTTTTCACGGGGGCGGGAGCGCATCGCCCAAAAAGTCGGCGAGGAAGCGGTCGAAACGGTCATCGCCGCCGTTCGGGACGACAGGGAGCGCATCATTTCCGAAAGCGCCGATCTGCTGTATCATTTATCGGTTTTATGGGCGGATGCGGGAGTAAGCCCTTCGGACGTTTCCGCGTGTTTGGAAAAGCGCGAAGGCGTTTCGGGCATTGAAGAAAAACGCAGCCGCAAAAAGGAGTAAAGAAAATGGCTTATGATGAAAACAACGTGTTTGCAAAAATCCTGCGCGGAGAGATTCCGACGACCAAACTTTATGAGGACGAGTACGCTTTGGCGTTTCCCGACCTGAATCCGAAGGCGCCCGTCCACGTTTTGGTTATTCCGAAGGGACCGTACCGCAATTTCCCCGAATTCGTCGGTCAAGCCTCGGATGCCGAGATCGCGGGCTTTTTCAAGGCGGTGGCCGCCGTGGCGAAGCAACTGGGGCATGAGGAGGAAGGATACCGTATTTTAAGCAATATCGGCAAAAACGGCGGTCAGGAAGTTCCTCATTTGCATATTCATATCTTTGCGGGCGGAAAGCTCGGCGCGATGATCGGAAAATAGGAAAAGGCTCCGAAAGGAGCCTTTTTTATGCGGCTTTTTTTAAATCTGATTTTTTGCCGTTTTGTCCGTAATACCTGCCGAGAACAAAGGCGGACAGCAATGCGCCGCCCGCGGCGATCGACAGGCTCCAGCGCAGATCAATGCCCGCCGCGGCCAGTCCCGCGCAGGCCAGCATGGCGGTTATGGCGCCCGCATCCCAGCCCAGTTCCGTATAGTAGGTGAAATAAAGCGGATGAGCCGAACTTTTCGTCGCGTTATAAACGGCGCTCATCAGCCCCGTCATCGAAAAACAGTAAGCGATCGCGGCGAAAAAGTCGCAAGCGATGATGACGGGGACGGTATAGGCAAAAAAGCCCCGAACGGCAAAGACGGCGATATGCATTCCGTATCCGATATAACTGATCAGGCGGCCTTTGCCCTTGTCGATCATGGAACCGAAAAACAGGTTTCCCAACGCTCTGAAAAACGCTGCCAAAGCCAGGATAAAACCGAAATTGCCGTAATTGTCGTCAAGGATCATAAAAACGATCAGCGGCCAAACGGCGCCCGCCTGATAAAACCATCCGTCGCCGACGAAAACAAAAAATCCGAAATGTCCGACTTGTTTTTTTTCTTCTTTCGTCGCGGGGACGGGTTTGGGGATGTCGGGCGTTTTCAACAGGGGAAAAACGGAAACCAAAGTCAGGACGAACGGCAGGAGAAAAGCATATATTCTGTCGATTGACAGCAATATTCCGCCGAACAAAGGTCCTAAAACGGCGACGGTCGTCGTAATCGCTTCCCTGATGCCGACGGCGGAGCCTCTGGTGTCGGAAGAACCGACGGAAGCAAAATAGTTATGGTAGGAAACCCAATAAAGGACGTCGGCCAAGCCTGAAACGAGCATGAACGGGATCAGCAGGAAACTGACGCCTTCGATGGGAATCATAACCAAATAACGGCAGGCGAAAACAATCGTGCCGACGATCAGCGTGAAGCGCACGCCTTTATTCAGGCACAAGTACATCGCAACGGGACGCGTCAAAGTCCGTACGCACAACATTCCCGCGTACGCGATGAAAACGGCCGGCAGGGAAAGCCCCTGCTTGTACAGGTAGGACAGGGTGAACATGCTGCACATTTCCCATCCCATTGCCCTCAGGCAGTAATGGATGTTAAGGATGTTCAGGCTTCTGTCCGAAAAGAATGCCATCAAAGGCCGCCGTTTAAATGTTCAAAGTTTTTATCGCTTCCCTGAATTCGGAGGCAATGTCGGGACGGTCAAGCGCAAATTCAATGTTTGCCATCAAAAAGCCGATTTTGTTCCCGCAGTCAAAACGCCGCCCTTCGTAACGAATGCCGTGCATGGGAACCCTCGACAATGTTGAGGCGATCGCGTCGGTCAGCTGAATTTCTCCCGATACGCCCGTTTTTTGCTTGTTCAGTTCTTTGAACACTTCGGGGGATAAAATATAGCGTCCCGATATTGCCAAAGTCGAAGGCGCCTTGTCGGGAGACGGTTTTTCGACGACGCCCTTGGCGCGAACCAAAAGGCCGTTATCCGTTTCGACGTCCAAAACGCCGTATCTGGAGGTTTGTTCGCGCGGGACTTCCTGTACGGCGACCAGATTGCCGCCGACTTCGGAATAGATTTGCGTCATTTGTTTCAGGCACGGCGTCTTGCAATGAAAAATGTCGTCGGGCAAAAGCACGGCGAACGGTTCGTCCCCGACCAGATCGCGCGCGCACCAAACCGCATGCCCCAATCCTTTCGGCTCGCTTTGGCGCGTGTAAGAGATTTCGCCCGAATCAAAGGAGCAATCCTTTAAAAAGGCCAGCAGTTCGGTTTTGTTGTCTTTACGCAACAGCTCTTCCAAACGGGAATTGGAATCGAAATGGTCCTCAATCGCCGTTTTGCCGTGACCCGTAACAAAGATAAAATGTTCAATGCCCGCTGCTTTGGCCTCTTCAAAAGCGTATTGAATCAAAGGCTTGTCTACGATGGGAAGCATTTCCTTGGGCATGGCTTTCGTCGCGGGCAAAAAACGGGTTCCCAATCCGCCGACGGGGAAAACGGCTTTGCGTACTTTGGACATAGAATCTTCTCCAAGTATTATTTCGTCTCGGTTTATTTTTATCCCATTTTTTATAATAAAGAAAACTAAAAATAATTTGACATTGACGGCCGAGCTTGCGAATTTATCACAAGGTGCTAAAAGCAGACCGTTTAGGAGTTATTACCGTGAATTTTGTTTTTCTTTCCCCTCATTTTCCGACGCACTACGTCAATTTTGCCGATCGTTTGAAAAGAATGGGCGTGAACGTTTTGGGAATCGCCGAAGCCCCTTATGATTCCCTTTCTCCTTACCTGAAGGAGTCTCTGACCGAATATTACCGCGTCGACAATATGGAAAATTATGACGAAATGTTGCGCGCCGTCGCGTATTTTACGCATAAATACGGGCGTATCGACAGGTTGGAATCCTTTAACGAATACTGGCTGGAAACGGATGCGCGTCTGCGTACCGACTTTAACATTGAAGGAACGAAGTATCCCGACGTGTTGGAAAATAAACGCAAGTACCTGATGAAAAACCACTTTAAAAAAGCGGGTGTTCCTTCGGCGCGTTGTCATCTGGTATCGACCCGCGAGGAAGGCGAAAAATTTTTGGCGGAAGTCGGATTCCCCGTTTTCGTCAAGCCCGACGTCGGCGTCGGCGCTTATGCGTCCTATAAGCTGAGCAATCGCGAGGAATTCGACGCGTTCTATAACGATCATCCGCCCGTTCCGTACGTTATGGAAGAATTCGTCAACGGTTTGATCGTTACGTTTGACGGCGTGACGAATTATGAAAACGAACCGATCTTTATGACCAGCCACATTTTCCCCGAGAATGTGGCGGAAACGGTCAACTGCGGCGACGACCTGCGCTATTATTCCGTTATGCAAATTGATCCGAAGCTGGAAAAAGCGGGGCGTGCCGTTGTTTCCGCCTTTAATACGGCGGCGCGTTTCTTCCACTTTGAATTTTTCAAACTTTACGAGGACAAGAAAGGTTTGGGTAAGGCGGGCGATTACGTCGCTTTGGAAGTCAATATGCGTCCCCCCGGCGGATGTATGCCCGAACTGATGAACTATGAACACGATACCGACGTTTATCAGCTCTATGCGGATATGATTGTCCATGACAAGCTGTATCAGCCGACGGAAAAGAAATATATCGGCATTTATCTGGCACGCAAAGACTGCTTTAACTATGTTCATACGCACGAAGAAATCGTCGAACGTTACGGCGAAAATCTGATGCAGTATCATGACGTTGACGCAATCTTCGCCCCCGTCATGGGCGACCACATGTACCTGATGCGCGCAAAAACGCAGGAAGAAACCGACGAAATCATGAATTTTGTTCAGGAAAAATACTGATGAAAGTCGAATATTATAACGAATACAGCCCCAGCCTCGGCCGTCACATGGAATTAAAGGTGTACGGTCATGCGGGACGCCCGACATTGGTATTCCCGTCGCAATGCGGACGGTTTTACGAATATGAAGGTTTCGGAATGGTGGACGCCGTTTCGGGCTTTATTGAAGAAGGGCGGTTGCAGCTGTTTTGCGTTGACGGGCTGGATTGGGAAACGTTTGTAAATTACGGCTGGCCGGGCGACAGGTTGTATCGTTTCGAACAGTATTTTCATTACGTCTGCGAAGAGGTCGTTCCCTGGGCTTTGGACGTCAATCAGATGGGCAGCAACGGTTACCGCGCGGGCGGCATGATGACCACGGGGTGCAGTATGGGCGCCTTGCATGCGGCGAATTTCTTTTTCCGCCGCCCCGACATTTTTGACGGCATGATTTCCTTGAGCGGACTTTACAGCGTGCGTTCGTTTTTCGGCGATTGTTCGGAAGACGGCATCTATTTCAATTCTCCGATGGAATACCTGCCGAACATGAACGACGAACACATCCTGAACCTTTACCGCCGTTCGGACATCATCATTTGTTGCGGCCAAGGCGCGTGGGAACACGAATGCCTGCACGACACGCATGTAATGGAAGACATCCTTCGCGCCAAAAACATCCCTGCTTGGGTTGATTATTGGGGCTATGACGTTCCCCATGATTGGCCGTCTTGGCGTAATCAGATGCCCTATTTCCTCAGTAAAATACTCTAAAGCGGAGGCGGGAAAATCCCCGCCTTTTCTTTTTCCTTTTCTTTTCGGATGAAAACGGGTAAAAAGTAAGGGTTAGCGTCCTCGTAGCTCAGCAGGATAGAGCATCAGTTTCCTAAACTGAGGGTCGAGGGTTCGACTCCCCCCGAGGACGCCACATCATAAAGCCTTCGGATTTTTCCGAAGGCTTTATTGTTTATGTATCGTACGGGGGAGTCGAACCCTCTTCTTCGGGTTTGCGCTTCATCCGCCGATCCGTTGCGGAAGGCTTTGCTTCCTGACGGATCGGGATATCAGCGACCTTGCAGACGAAAACGCCTTTGCCGTTTTCGCTTAGCGGTCCCCCCGAGGACACCGCATCATAAAGCTTTCGGATTTTTCCGAAGGCTTTATTGTTTATGTATCGGGCGGGGGAGTCGCCCCCTCTCTTCGGGTTCGCGCTTCATCCGACGATCCGTTGCGGACAAAGGGAAAAGGAGGGGGGGGGGGGTACAACGAAAAAATAACGGCCGTACCGTCAAACGGTTATTGTCCCTTTTTCGTCAGGCAGGTAACGTGTTCCGTTCGGATTTCGTTTAAAAGGGGGACGGGCTTTCGGGCGACCGTATAACGGTATTGCAGTCCGCATTTTTCCTGAACGCGTTTTGAACGCTCGTTGCCGTCGTAGTATCCGCTCCAAATGCTTGAAAGCTTTTTTTCTTCAAAACCGTAACGGATGATTTCCTTTGCGGCTTCCGTCATTAACCCTGCTCCCCAATACGGCGTGCCGAGCCAAAAACCGATTTCGCCTTCGTTTTCCGCGATGTTTAGCGAGCTTTGCTTTCCGACGCGCAGGCCGACGCATCCGATCGGCGTTTCCTGTTCTTTAAATGTTAAGGCAAAGTCTTCTTCTATTTGCGAATTGCAAAGGACGGTTTTAATAATATTCAGGCTTTCGTTAATGTCAGCGTGCGGTTCCCAGCCGGCGGCGCAACCGATTTGAGGGTCTTTTGCCAGTTCGTAAAGGGCGGGAGCGTCTTCTTCCCGCCACGGGCGCAAAATCATTCTTTCGGTGGTTAAGAGCATGTAAACTTCCTCCGCCTTTAACGATAAACGTTTTTTAACCGCTTTATCAAACCGTAAAAATAAATCAGTCGATTGACTTATTTTCGGATAAGGATTAAGATACGCGCGGAAAAGGACGGAACGATGAAAGACACGAAAGAAAGACTGTTGACGATAGCGACCCGCCTGTTTGCCGTTTGCGGTTACGAAGGCGTTTCGACGCGCGAGCTGGCGCGTCGGGCGGGCGTGAATCTGTCCGCGATAACGTATTATTTCGGATCGAAGCGTGAACTGTATAATGCCGTTATAGCGCGGGCGGGCGAAGAAATCGGGAAGACGTTTCCTTCTTTCGGCAATCTTGCCGACGCCGAGGCTTTGACGCCCGCGGAGGCGGGGAGAGAGCTAAAGGCGCTTCTCGGCCGACTTTTTATCTTTTTGTGCGAAAGCGGATTATCTGACGATATGGCGGGTTTGGTGCTTAGGGAACTTATGCATCCGACGGAAGCGTACGGCAGGATATACGCAGGCGTTTTTGAGCCCGTTCACAAAAAACTGTGCGCTTTGGCCGGAAAGGCGGCGGATTTGCCGGCAGATTCTCCCGAAACGTTGATTTTGGCGCATACGCTTTTGGGACAGGTCTTTATTTTTCGCTTGCATCGCGAGATTTTGCTCCGACGTTTGGAGATCGGGGGATATGACGAGAAAACGCGTTCTGAAATATTGAAAATCGTTTACAGAAACTGCGACGCCGTTTTGAATGCGGCGAAGGAGGCGCGCGATGCTTAAAAAATCTGCCGTGTTTGTCGCGTTTTTGCTGTGTTTCGGGTGTATGCCGCGCGAAAAGACGGGCTTTGACGGTTATATTGAAGGAGAATATGTTTATGTTTCTCCGTATGCGGGCGGAGTTCTGGACGAAGTGAACGTCGCTAAGGGCGATTCGGTGGCCGTCGGCGATAAACTGTTTTCGGTTGATTCCGAAATTTGGCGTTTGGAGTTGAAACGGGCGGCGGAGGAAGTCGCGCGCGCCCGTTCGTCTTTGGCCGATCTGAATAAAGGAACCCGTAAGGAAGAATTAGACGTTATCCTGAAACAGAAGGAACAGGCTGAGGCCGTTTTGGCAAACGCCTTGTCGGAGTTTCGGCGAATTGCGGCCCTGTTTGAATCCGGAAATGCAACCCGTTCGGCTTATGATGCGCGGAAGGCGGAGTACGAAACGGCGAAAGCCAAAGTTGCCGAGCTGTCGGCAAGCTATAAAGCGGGGGGATTAAAAGCGCGCGAAGACAGGATAGCGGCGGCGCACGCCGACCTGAAAATCACCGTGAGCAATCTGGAAAAATTGGAACGGCAGGCTTCGGAAATGTCGGTCAGGGCAAAAACGGCGGGGCGCGTCGAGGACGTTTTTTTCAGAAAGGGAGAATTCGTGGCGGCGGGCAGGCCCGTGTTATCGCTCCTGCCGCCCGAAAACGTCAAGGTTCGCTTTTTCGTGCCTCAGAAGGATTTGGCGCGCGTCAAACCGAATATGAAAGTTCGGGTAACTTGCGACGGGTGCGGCGGGGACAGGCTTGCCGAAGTCGTTTTCATTTCGGGCAAAGCGGAATATACGCCGCCCGTTATTTACAGCGTGGAAAGCCGTCAGAAACTTGTTTTTATGGTCGAGGCCGTTTTTGAAAACAAGGCGGAAAACCTTCATCCGGGGCAACCCGTAACCGTGGAGATCGGCGAAAATGGATGAAGCGGCGATAGACGTGCGCGGCCTGTCGAAAAGTTTCGGCGGCAGGACGGTTGTGAACAGCATTGACATTCGCGTGCCGAAAGGACGCATTTTCGGATTTTTGGGGCCGAACGGCAGCGGCAAGACGACGACGATCCGCATGTTGTGCGGATTGCTGACGCCTGACGGCGGCGAAGGGACGTGTCTGGGAATGGATTTCAGAACTCAGGCGGAAAAAATTAAGGAAAAAGTCGGCTATATGACTCAAAAATTCAGTTTTTGGGAAGATCTGACCATTCGTGAAAATTTAGAATTTGTTGCAAACGTTTTTTGTATGAACCGCGTTTCCGAACGGGTGGAAAAAGCGCTGAAGGGGTTAGGCTTGGAAAGCCGCGCGGATCAGCTTGCGGGGGCGCTGTCGGGCGGGTGGAAACAACGTTTGGCGCTGGCCGCCTGTATTCTTCACGAACCCGAAATTCTGTTGCTTGACGAACCGACGGCGGGCGTTGACCCGAAGGCGCGGCGGGAATTCTGGGATGAACTGTACCGTTTGTCGGAGGCGGGGCTGACCGTCTTGGTCAGTACGCATTATATGGATGAGGCGGAACGCTGCCATGAGATTGTTTATATCGCTTACGGCGACCTGATGGCGAAAGGCAGCGTTGAAGAAGTTATTGCGAAAACGAAGCTGAAAACGTTTCGCGTCGGCGGAAAAAACGCCGCTAAAGTCCGCGAAGCGTTGGAAGGCAATCCCGCCGTCGCAACGACGGCTTTATTCGGCGAAGACCTGCACGTCAGCGGGACGGACGGCGAAGCCTTGAAACGTTTGATTGCTCCGCAGGCTTCGGAAAACGGTCTTTCTTTAGACGAAGTGCCGACTTCGCTGGAAGATGCGTTCATATATTACATGAATCGGGCGAAGGAAAACTGACATGTTTTCGCGGCAGAGAATCAAAGGGCTGATAAAAAAAGAATTCATTCAGCTTAAACGGGACAGGCCGACGCTTGTCATGATCGTGATGATTCCCGTCGTTCAGCTTTTGCTGTTCGGATACGCCGTTAATACCGATCCGAAGTATCTGCCCGCAAGCGTGATTTTGCGGGACGATACCTTTTTGACGCGCAGCATCGTTTCGGCTTTGGAGCGTTCCGAATATTTCAGAATTGCGGGCGCAGTCTTTTCGGATAACGCGGGGGATGCGCGTTTAAGGTCGGGAAAAGACATGTTCGTCATTACGTTCCCCGACGGGTTTACCGCGGACGTCGTCAGGGGGAAAGCGCCTTCGGTTCTGATCGAAGCCGATGCATCGGATCCGACGTCCGTATCGGGGGCTTTGGGCGCTTTGCAGGGAATTGCCGAAAGCGTCATTGCCAAAGAATTAAAGGGCCCTCTTGCGGATTTGGCCGCCGTCCGTCCGCCTTTTTCGTTCACCGTTCAGAAAAAATATAATCCTGAAGGTTTTACCCGCTACAACATCGTTCCCGGGTTGATCGGCATGGTGCTGATTTTTACGGGCGTGATGATGACGGCGATGGCGCTGACCCGCGAACGGGAACGCGGGACGATGGAAAACCTGTTATCCATGCCCGCCCGTCCGTTCGAAATTATGGTCGGCAAAATCTGTCCGTTCATTTTTATCGGATTTTTTCAGTCGGGCGTTATTTTGTTTTTGGCGCGCTTTTTGTTCGGGATTCCCGTATTGGGATCGGGCGGCGTGCTGGCGGCGGCATTATTGCTGTTTATTACGTGCAATTTGCTGCTCGGCTATTTGATTTCGACGGCGGCGAAAAATCAAACGCAGGCATTGCAAATGTCGATTTTCGTTTTGTTGCCGTCTTTGATGCTGACGGGGTTTATGTTTCCGTTTTACGGAATGCCCGAATGGGCGCAATATTTGGGAAGCTGTATTCCTTTGACTTATTTCTTAAGGATTGTTCGCGCCGTTATGCTTAAAGGGGCGGGCTTTGCCGACGTTGCGCCGAATTTTTGGTCATTGACGGCTTTCGTCGCGATCATTACCCTGATAACAATGAAAGCCTATAAGAAGACGCTGGATTAAAAAGGCTTGTTTTTTTGCGGCGCCGAAAAATACCGAGAGCGCCGCCCGTATCTCGGAGAATATCGGTAAAAAAGGAAGATATTATGACGCGGATTGTCAGGCTGACGCGCGGAGAAGCGCAAACGGTCCTCGGCTTGGCTTCGGCATTGTAGCCGGAGCATGAAACTGCGGCGTTGCTTGCGGAACTTGAAAAATACGCCGCGGACGAAGATGCCGCCTTGTTTGCGGCTTTAGAAGGCGGCGGGCCCGTCGCTTTTGCCCAATGTACGCTTCGAAAAGATTACGCTGAAGGGGCGGAAACGTTTCCCGTCGGTTATTTGGAAGGGATTTTTGTTGACGCGTCATTTCGCCGCAAAGGAATCGGAAGAAAATTAGTCGGCGCATGTGAAGAATGGAGCCGAAAAAAGGGCGCCGTTGAATTCGGCAGCGATTGCGAATCCGAAAACGCGTCAAGCGCGGCCTTTCATAAAAAGGCGGGGGTTGCCGAAGCCGGGAGAATCATTTGCTTTATCAGGAAATTGTAACGGTTGCCGCCGTTGCGGCGTTCGGCGCTGTTTTAAAGTTTTCGTTCGGGACACTTTTAGTTCAATGCGGCCGCCGTCGTCAGGGGAGCGTTTTTTATAAAAGCAGGAAGGCTTTTTTTGAAACGGCGTCTTGTTATATAAAATAAAAGCCGCCAAAACGGGCGGCTTTCATATTTTTGTGTCGCGGAAATTACGCTTTCTGAGCGGCGACGCCGACGATGCGCTTTTTCACACGACGCGCTTCGTAGGACCGCTTGCTGTTCGGAGTCGAAACCAGATAAGCGTCCAATCCGCCGTTGTGTTCAATCGTACGCAGGCCGCGCGTGGAAACGCGCAGAGTAACCGTAGCGCCCAGCGTTTCGCTCAACAGGGACACCGACTGCAGATTCGGGAGGAAACGGCGACGGGTCTTGTTGTTCGCGTGACTGACATTGTTGCCGGTCATTACGCCTTTTCCGGTGACGATACAACGTCTTGCCATGGTCTTTAATCCTTCATAATAAAAAAACCGATACGTCCTTTTATATGCAAAACCCGCAAGCGTCAAGTTGAATCTGGATTTTGGGAATTTTTTATTTGTTTTTCGTTGCGGATGGGGTATTGTTTCGAAAGTGCCGTGCGCCCGTAGCTCAGTTGGATAGAGTATCGGCCTCCGAAGCCGAGGGTCGTGGGTTCGAATCCCGCCGGGCGCGCCAAAATCCCCTGAAAGGGGATTTTTTTGTGCCCGACAAGCGGGAAGAGAGCCCGCGAGTGGGGTCGGAGAGCGGAAGCGAACGACGCGCAGACACGACGCGTTCGGGTCGAGCGGCCCCCGAAGAGGGGTGAGGGCAGCGAACAATCCCGCCGGGCGCGCCAAAAATCCCCTGAAAGGGGGATTTTTTTGTGCCCGATAAGCGGGAAGAGAGCCCGCGAGTGGGTTCGGCGAGCGGAAGCGAACGACGCGCAGACACGAACGTGTTCGTGTTGAGCGGCCCCCGAAGAGGGGTGAGCGCAGCGAACAATCCCGCCGGGCGCGCCTTTTAAAAGACGCGTTATTTTTGAAAAGTGAAATTTAGCTTTCGGAACGTTTGCTTATTGCCGACCGATTTCGGCGTCGTTTGCAACGGCTTATCCGTTTCGCGTAAATTATTTTAAAAGCCCTAAAATTTCGCGCGGCCTTTTACGGAAAGTAAACGTTGAAAATGCCTTAACGTCCGCCTTGGCGTCGCGCGGCAATGGCGGCGGCGTTGTTTATGCAGTCCGTACCGCCTTCTCTGCAATTCGTACCGCCCTCTTTACAATCCATATAATCTTCCCTTACCTTTTCTTTCCAATAGCCGTCCGTCATGTCGGGGTTCCAAAAACCGCCCGTCATATCAGGGTTCCAAAAGCCGCCCGTTTGGTCTTCCTTTCGAAGGCCGCCCGTCAAGTCTCCTTCGAAATTACTGTAATCTTGTTCAGGATCGCTTTTAAAAGACTGTAGAATTTTATGAAGCATTCTTTCCCTCCCGAAACAAATTGCCACAAATATAAGTATAGCATTGACTTTGGACGTTTTCAATTTAAATAAAGCATGCGTATATCTCTGTGGGATTGTAATCAATATGTTTATTGTTGTTTTTTTGCATTATCGCTTTGTTATGTTTTAAAAGTTATTTTCAGCTTTCAAATCCTTTGTTTTAAAAAAAAGAATAATATAAGAAACAAAGGCGTGCATCGTTTTTTATTAAGTATAAAGTTATGATAAATTCTTTTTGCGATAGACGGTTACGCAAAAGCCGTTCGGCGTATTGGCGCAATCCGTGCAACAACCGTGTACGGCCGCGATTTCCGAAACAATGGCAAGGCCTAAGCCGCTTCCGTCCGTTTTTTGTCCCGACGGCCGATAAAAACGTTCGCACAAATGTTTCAGGCGTTCTTCGGGAACGGCGGTGTTTGAATTGCACACGGCGAGTTTTCCGTCTTTGACGGAAATGCTGATTTCCGATCCTGCGGGACTGTATTTTAACGCGTTGTCAACCAAATTGCGCAACATCAGCGCCGCCCAAACGGGATTTCCTTCCGAAAAAGGCGGAGGTCCCGAAATGTCTTCGCGAATAACCGCTTCTTTTTCCCGCGCGCTCCGCGCATACTCGTCCGTGACCTGAGCGACGATCTCCCTCCAATCCAGGGGCGCATGCTCCCGTTCAAAGGAAGAATCGATTCTCGACAAAGCCAATAACTGCTCGACCAAATGTGCCGCGCGGTCAATGCCGCGTTCTAATTTTCGGAGCGTGTCGTCGAGCTTTTTCGGATCATCTTCGTTCATCCGCGCGACTTCCAGTTGAACCTTGAGCGCCGTCAGAGGGCTGCGGAGTTCGTGGGCGGAATCGGCGATGAAGCTGCGTTCTCTTTGAAGCATTCGTTCAATTCTTTTGAACAGTCCGTTCACGGCGTCCGTCAACGGGCGCACTTCGTCGGGAATGTTTGCTTCGTCAAGCGGGGAGAGGTCTTCCGCGGGACGCTTTTTTAAATCGGCCGCCAGGCGTTTCAGCGGCGTGAATTCCAACGTCAGCATAACAATGATCGCCGTCAGCAGGACAATCAGCCCGATACCCCACGGCGCCATGAATTCCTCGAACATGTCTTCCGTGACTTCGCGGCGATAGTCCAGCTCTTGTCCGACGGCGACGATATATTTGCCGTCCGTCGTCATCATGCGAATGACGCGCCAGTCTTCTTCGTCAACGTCTTCCGTGCCGAAGCTGCCCGTTCTGCCGAACGGGTGAAAATCCCGTCCGTTTTCCCCGTCATGAAAGATTCTCCGCCCTTCGCTGTTGAAAACGGCAAAACCGACGGCATCGTCTTCGTCGTCGGCGTTACGGATATCTTTAACCAACCCGTCGCTGATTTCCTGCATGCCGGGGGCGATTTGTTCCCAGTTTGCCGTTGATAATCTGCGCGCCAAAGCGATTTGGTATGTGTCAAAAAATTCATCGACTTTTTCGCGGCATTCCGTCCACGATAAAATTCCCGCCGTCGCGAACACGGCAACCGAGATTACAATGAAAAAAACGGTCAGACGCAGGCGCAGATTGAGCTTTTTCATTCAATCCTCCGTGATGTATCCGAGCTTGTTGACCGTTTTTACGATGTCTTTGCCGAGCTTTTTGCGCAAATGGTGAACGTGGACTTCAACGGCGTTGCTGGAAACCTCGTCGTCCCAGGAATAAAGTTTGTTTTCCAAAATCTCTTTAGACAAGACCTTGTTGCGGTTGAATAACAAGGCTTCTAAAAGAGCCGTTTCCTTCGGTGACAGGGCGACTTCCCGACCGTTAAGGAAAGTCTTGCGGGATTGCGGATTGAAAGTAACGTTCCGATAAACGATTTCGGGAGCGGAAACGCCGTTTTTCCGCCGTATCAGGGCATTGAGCCGCGCTTGGACTTCTTTGAGGGAAAACGGCTTGCCGAGATAATCGTCGGCGCCGCTGTTCAGCCCCGCGACCCGTTCGTCCACGTCGCCGCGGGCGGTCAGGATCAAAACGGGTTCGGAGCGTCCGCGATTTCTCCAGTCTTTCAGGATCGAAAGGCCGTCGCGTCCCGGCAGGCCCAGATCGAGGATGACGGCGTCGTATTCCGCCTGGAACAGGGCTTCATGCCCTTCGTTTCCGTCGGAAAACCAATCGACGGCGAATCCCGGTTTTTCCAGACCGTTTTTTATTCCGTCGCCGATTAGCCCGTCATCCTCGATGAGTAGTATCCGCATGTTATTTTTTCAAGGTAACGGTGTTGACGTCAATTTCGGTAGCTTCGAACATGCCGGAATCAACTTCGCCTTCAATAACGAGCGTATCGTTCGGCGTTGCCGTTACGCCCTTCCAATCATCGTCGTCGATTTCGATCGTGATCGAGCCCGATGCATCCTTAAACAGATATTTTTCGTCGCCGAGGCTTTTTTCAATCTTGCCTTCCAGCTTGACGGGGGTATCGTCGGATACCTTTAAAGCTTCCGCGACCGTCATAATCGGCAGTCCGGGGCCTTGAAAGCCGCCGCGGGGCATCATCTGAGCCGACGCGCCGTCCGCCAAACCGAAAATCAAAGCCAGGGAAGTCAGTGCTGTAAACTTGTTCATATGTTTTCTCCTTAAAACGATGTTGTTTTCCCGATGACAATTTCAGTTCAACATTCCGAACTTAAGGAACGCTTAAGGGATTTTTTAAAGCGAAAAAAATTCATGCGTTTTTAGAGGCTTCAAGGAAACGCTTGATTTGTTCAATCTCGTCGGGGGTTATGCCGTCGGTTTTGCTTCCCGTAATTCCGTCCGTCGTCAGCACGCAGGGAAGGCTGGCGCAAACGCCCGCATATCCGAATTCGCCCGTCAGGGGGCGCGTCAAAGGCAAAAGGAGCGTCTTTCCCTGCTTTAATTCGTTGACGATATACGCCGTACAGCCTGCGATGCCGTAGTGCGTGCGTCCTTTGCCGGCAATGATGTTCGCTCCCATATCGGCGATTCTTTTCGCAATCAGGCGCTTATCTTCTTCGCGGATCTCCGAGTTTCTTTCGTTTAACCAAGCGTTAAGGGGGATGCCGTCAATTTCGACGGAGCTCCACAGTAAAACCTGTCCCTCTCCGTGTTCGCCCGCGACGAAAGCGCGAACGGACTTTTCCGAAACGTTCAGGAAATCCGCCAAAACGGAACCGAAACGCGCCGAATCAAGCAGGCATCCCGTTCCGAAAACGCGCCCCGTCGTTTCGCCCAATTCTTCGGCAATGATCCGCGTGATGACGTCAACGGGATTCGATACGACGATAACAAGCGCCGACGAGCCGTATTCCTTTAATTTTTGAGCGATTCCGCGGGCAATCGACGCATTTTTTCCGATCAGATCCATGCGGCTTTCGTTCGGCTTGCGGCTGATGCCCGCCGTAACGATGACGATATCACTGTCGGCCGCGTCCGCCCAGCATCCTTCATGTACGCGCGTCGGACTGATGGCCGACAGACCCGGTCGGATGTCGGCGACCTCCGCGCGGACGGCTGCTTCGTTGACGTCAATCAGCGCGATCTCGTCCGTCGCTTCCGCCAGCATTAAAGAATAAGCAATGCTTGATCCGACAAATCCAGCCCCGACGACAGTAATCTTTCGCATAGTTCCGTTCCGATGTTTTTGACGGTTTCCGTTTGAGCGCGGCGCTTTTTTGTCCGCACTCGCGCAATCAATATTATGCCGCGCCGATGCGGAGTCAATACCCAAAATCTTCGAGTCGTTTCCGACGAATTTTGCTTGCTTTACGCGGGGCAATACATACAATTAGAGAAATAAATTTTAGCAAGGGCGGGGATTATGAAGGCTTTTATGAAGATCACGGCGGTTTTGAGCCTTTCGGTTTTGTCGTTCGGGTGTCAAAGCCCGCAATGCCCCGCCGTTTCGGTCGTCGCGCCGCCCGTCAGGGAAGTGCCGAAAAAGGCCGAAACGCCGTCGAACGTAATCGGCGCGGTCGAACCGATTTATATCTTGCCGATGAAGTCGGCCTTTGAAGCCAGAATAGATACGGGAGCCACGACGTCGTCCCTGGATGCCGACGATATTAGGGAATTTGAGCGCGACGGGGAAAAATGGGTTTCGTTCAAAATCGTCAACAGGCGGTCGGGGGAAACGCACGCGTTTGAAAAACGCGTTCTTGAAAGCATCCGCATCAAAAGAATCAAGGAAAAGGAAGACCGCCTCAAGGTCAGTATGGCGGTCAGGTTCGGCGGCGAGGAATTTACCAGCGAATTTACTTTGGCAAAGCGCGATAATTTCGAATATCAGGCTTTGATCGGCCGCAATATCCTGAGCGGACGCGCGATCGTGGATACGTCGCTTTCCCACACGCTTAAATAAGGCGAAAAGAAATGATAAAAAAGCTGTTTACGGTTCGCAAGGTTCTGACGCTTTTGCTGTTGCTTTCCGCGGCGTTTGCGGGGTACGGGGCATATTATAAGATCACGTACTGGGGATTTGATTTCCGTCCGAACCGTACGGCAAAAGTCTGGAACATTGACGCGCGCGTGTCGTTCGTGCCGACGGGAGAGCCCGTAAAGGTGTCTTTGGCCGTGCCTTCCGCCAAAAGGAATTTCAGGATTCTGAACGAGGACGTTCGGGCGCAGGGTTATGAAGTCCGCAGGGACGTCCGAAACGGACGAATTGAATTTACGTCGGGGCCGCAGGAAAAGGAACAGAACATTTATTATCGTTTGACCGTGTACGATAACGAAGAAAAGCGCGGCAAACTGACCGACGAAAAAATCCCGCCCTTGGAAAAGCCCGTCTATGACGAACGCCAAAAGCAAACGGCGGAGGAGATTCTGGCCGAAGCCGAAAACTTCGAGGGAATCTGGCCGCAAAAAATCATCGGTATTTTCAACAAAGAACCTTTGAGCCCCGCCGTCAACGCGTTCCTGCCCGTCAAGGTTAACCAGAAGCAGCGCGCCGAGAAAATGATCGAGCTGTTGGCGTTGAAATCAATTCCCGCCCGATTGGTGCACGGCGTGCGTTTGGAGGAGGGCAAGCAGGCGGCCGAAGCGGATCTTATGCTGGAAGCCTATGACGGCCGCAAATGGCGGTTGTTCGACATAAATACGGGCAAGCCCGGTCTTCCCGAAAACTTCATTATCTTCCAGCGCGGCAGCGCGTCTTTGCTGGACGTCGCGGGCGGCAGGGAGTCCAAGGTGCGCTTTTCGGCGCTGCGTTCCGTCGTTTCGTCGTTCAAGCTGGCCGGCCATCGGGCGCAGGCGGAAGGCTATCGCCGCGTGTTCGATTATTCAATCTACGGCCTGCCCCTGCTGGAACAGAACGCTTTGAAATGGCTGACGGTCTTTCCTTTGGGCATCCTTATCGTCGTTTTGATGCGCAACGTCGTCGGAATTAAAACAATGGGGACGTTCACGCCGATGCTGATTGCCATGTCGCTGGTCAAGACGGGCTTTTGGGCGGGCTTGGCCGGCTTTTCCGTCATTATTGCCGTCGGACTGCTCTTGCGCGCGCTTTTGTCGCATTTAAACCTTCTTTTGGTGCCGAGGATTTCATCGGTCGTAATCTTTGTCATTCTGATCATTCAGATTCTGACCGTTGCGGGGTACCGTACGGGATGGGAATTCGCTTCTTCGGCCGTGTTCTTTCCCATTATCATTACGGCATGGATTATCGAACGCGCTTCCATTACCTGGGAAGAAGACGGCGCTTCCAACGCCTTGTCCGAAATCTTTTACAGCATGGTGACCGCGGCGGTGACTTACCTTGTCATCAGCAGCGAATACATCCGCCATATCACGTTTGCCTTTAACGAAATCAATCTGGTGATTTTGTTTGCCGTCATGCTGTTGGGAACGTATACGGGGTACCGTCTGACCGAATTGAAACGCTTTTCATCCTTGGCAAAAGGAAGGTGATATGTTCGGTTGGTTGAAAAATTACAGCCTTCCTTCCGCTTTGAAAGCGAACGGCGTGTTGGGGATGAACGCCCGCAATTATAAGATTATCGCGCCGCAGAACGACCGCCGCTTGTATCCTTTGGTCGACGATAAGGTCAAAACGAAGGTGCTGGCGGGAAAGGCGGGCATCAATACGCCGCGTTTGATCGGCGTGATTGAATATCAGCACCAGGTTAAAGATTTTCCCGACGTCATCAAAAATGCGCCGCAATTCGTCATCAAGCCCGCTCACGGCAGCGGCGGTAAAGGCGTTCTGGTTGTCAACCGTTGGGAAGAAGACCGTTTTTTTACCGCCTCGGGAAAAGTTTTGAGCTTTCGGGAAGTTTTCGGGCATATATCCAATACCTTGAGCGGGTTGTTCAGTTTGGGCGGACAGTACGACGTCGCCCTTATTGAGGAAACGGTCAATTTCAGCGATTTGTTCAAAAACTTCAGCTATCAGGGGGTTCCCGACGTGCGCATCATTGTCTATAAGGGATATCCCGCGATGGCGATGATGCGTTTGGCAACGGCGGAATCGGGCGGCCGCGCGAATCTGCACCAAGGCGCCGTCGGAGTAGGCTTGGACATTCGGAGCGGAAAAACGTTGCGCGCGGTGATGCATAACCGTCCCGTCAGCGTTCATCCCGATACGGGGGCGGATCTGTCAAAACTGGTCGTTCCGTTTTGGCGCGAACACCTGCTGATCGGCGCGAAAGCCTATGAAATGACGGGACTGGGATATTTGGGTGCGGATATTGTTTTGGATAGGGACAGAGGGCCGATGATGCTGGAGCTGAACGCGCGTCCCGGACTGGCGATTCAGATTGCCAACGGCAGCGGTTTGGCGACCGTTGTCAAAAAAATCGAAAAAACTTATCCTGTCGGTCTGACGCCTGAGGAACGGGTCGGTTATATTTTAAACGCGGTATCGTAGTCGCGCCGGCTTGTTTGTTTTTTTTAAAAAATCCGCTACAATGTAAAGCAACGGGAGCGGAAAACGGGAAATGACAAGCTTTAAAGAGATTCTGGAATCTGTATCCGAAGAACAAATGACGGCGTCATATCGGGGATTGACGCTGGGCGATTTCGGCAAAGAACATCCCGAACTGGATGATCGGGTATTATCCGAAGAAGAACAAAAATTCAATCTGGCGTTTTGGGCGAAGGCTTCGCGGGAACATGTCGGATGGCAATCGTTCGGCGCAGAGAACAACGCCGCGTTTGAAAAGTCCGTGGAACGGCTGTATGACGACATCAAAGAGCCCGTCCGTCAAAAAGATTTTATGTTGAACGTCGCGCGGACGACGGCGCCGTACATACAGGATCGGCATTTTATGCTGATGACGGGGACGGCGCACGCGACGGGCGGCGGGGAAAAAGAAAAGCCGAATGTCGGAAAGAATATCGCCGACGCGAAAACCAAGCCTGAAAATTACACCGTTCTTGCCGAAGAACGAACGCATGATTCGTTCGGGAACGAATGCGCGTTGTGGCAAATCGGAACGATACGGAACGGCGACGAAGACATCTTGGTCGTTTCCGTTCCCAGATTGGGCGCCGACGGCAGTTACGAACGGTGGCAGGGGTTTATAGAGGCGTTTGACAAGACATACGGCGAGAATCGGGAAAAATGGGAAAAGGGGCGCATTTTGCTGGACGTGCGCGGCAACGGGGGCGGAGAAGACAAACCGATAGATCATGTGGCAAAACGCCTGTACGGCAACATGACGAATTCGTATAAACGTTGCGAGATTAACGATACAAAGCTTTCAAACAAATTTTTGCACGATCACGGCGCTTATAAAGAATCGAACTATGCCAAAGACGGATTGAAAAAAGATCAGATACTGGTTCGCGAACATTTTTCAAACCGCACTCGCACTTTGTTTGACGAAACGCAGACGTATTATCCGTTTAACGAAGAAAAAGGCTTTAAAGGGCGTTTGGATGTTCTGATTGACCGCGGAGTGGCGTCTTCGGGAGAAAGCGCTTATACGTCGTTTTATCATCATCCGAACGTGCGTTATATCGGTGAAAACACCGCGGGGATGCAACAGTTTACGCAAGGCAGCTTTGCAATGCCGTGCGGTTATTTGATGCGCGTCGGCGTAACAAAGCTGACGTATTGGGACAAAGAAGGCGAAAATATAGAAGTCAAAGGGCATGCTCCGGATGTTAATTGTTCCGGCAGGGATGCTTTGGACGTTGCTTTGACGATGGACAGGGACGAAGGGCGCGTAAAGGGATTTCGCGCCTTGAACGAACCCGTAACGGGCAAGCGCGTTTTCGCCGAATACGATCCCAAAGCCCCTTCCGATCCGCGCAAAGCGTATTATGCAAAATATTTGGAACCCGCATTGACCAAGCTTGAACATGAAAATGCGGCAAAAGAAGGCCGTTCAAGTCTTCATTCGACGTTGCGGAAATTTTCTCAAAATCAAAAAGCGGCGGTTAATGCCGCCGCTCTTTATCGTCAAAAATCCGTTCAGCGGTAAGGACGTTTGTTCCAAGGCATTTTTGACAGCAATGTTGCCATGGCGCACGAATCGCTGATGCCGGCGTATAGCAATCCGCATC
>CALXYE010000094.1 GCA_944392845.1 uncultured Alphaproteobacteria bacterium | reverse complement strand
ATAAAAATAAAAAATAAAAAAAAAAAAAACAGTATAGAAATATTAAAAAATGTGTTTTGTTGGTGGGGGGTGGGGGGGTGTGGGGTGGGTAGACTGTCTTTGAAGCATTTATATTTGCTTTAGCTGTTTTTTTACTGTGGGAGAATAAGGAATGTTGAGAACATTTCATAAAACAACGGAAGAATCGGGGCGTTCAATGGTTGAAATGCTCGGCGTTCTGGCGATTATCGGCGTTTTGTCGGTCGGCGGTATCGCGGGCTATTCCATGGCAATGTCCAAATTCAAGATCACGAAAACGATTGACCAGGTTCAAACGATCATCACGAACCTGCGTACCTTGTACGCGTCTCAGCGGACTTACTCGGCGTTGAATGCGTCAACGGCTTATAATATGGGTATTCTGACGGATGAAACGTACGACGGCACGGCCGGCCTCAATCCCTTCGGCGGAGAAATCCTGTTCGACGTCGGAGATTCGAACCGTTCTTTTTCGATTGAATATACCGAGCTGACGGCTGAAGCGTGCGTTAAGTTGGCAACTGCTGATTGGGGCGCGGATTCTTCTTCGGGATTGTTGGCGATTACTGTAAGCGGAGGAAACGCTCCCGCAACGTTTACATGGGAACAGGATCCTACATTACCTCCTGATTTGGTACTCGTCGCAACAGCCTGTGCTTCGGAGAGTAATGAGAGCTCATCCAGCGTTAAGTGGGAATTCCGCTGATACGACGGATATAAAACGGCGGGAAGGATTTTTTCATTTCCGCCGTTTTTTTATTGTAAGGTGCTTTGAAACGCGATTTCTCTTTTACCGAATGCGGTTTCTTTTTTTGATAAGCACATTTTGTTCCGCAACGCTTTATCGGTATTAAAAAGGCAGATTTTCAATCAGAACGCCGTCTGTGACAAAACAGCCGCTTTCGCCTAATTTAACGGCGGGTTTCGTTTTGCCGTGGTAATCGCTGCCGCAGGTGACGAACAATCCGTATTCGCGCGCTTTGGCGAAAAAGTATTCGGCGGCGGATTTTGTATGGTAACTGCCGAACGCTTCAACGCCGTCAAGCATCGGAGCCATTTCGTCAAACAATTCGTAACGTCCTTTCAGGTTGTTTCCCGGATGTGCCAGAACGGCTTTTCCCCCGTTTTTCCGAATGACCGAAACGACGGCGCCGAAATTCGGATAATTCATCGGAACATGGCACGGTTTGCCCTGCGCGTAGAAATCCCAATAAAAATTCAGGCACGGGTTGTCGCTTCGGCTTCCTCCCGCGCGATAGGGTTTCAGCAAATCTCTGTCGGCGTATTCGGGTTTTGAAAGCAAAACCTCGGCAAAGGCCTCGCCCGTCCAAAATCCTTTGAACCGTTCCGTCGGTACGGTCGCGTCAAGTTCTTCGGGCGTTGCTTTAAAGCCCAGAGATTCCGTTAATGCCAAGCGCAGGCGGGATGCGCGGCGTTCCGCTTCGAGGTTCGCGCGTTCCATTTCAAAAAAATCGGGCGATTCGTAATCGATTCCGTACCCTAAAACATGCAGGTTGACTCCCTTGAAACAGCAGTCAATCTCCGTTGCGGGGATGCATTTGATGCCTGACTTTTCCGCCTCTCGCAAGGCTTCGGGAACAGCCCTGACGCTGTTGTGATCGGCGATCGCCGTAACGGAAACCCCCGCGTCTTTGCAACGGCGGATCAGTTCGGCGGGCGTAAATTCGCCGTCAATGCTGTATAAAGAATGGATATGCAGGTCAATCATAAGGGCGCCTCCTTTTTTCGGCGGGGATTATATCCTTTTTTCCCGTACGGCGCAGAGGAAAAAAACGTTTCTTGCAAACGGCCGTCCGCGTTTGTAAAATGCCGCATCAATTTACATTTTACGGTATGACGCGATGCTTACTTCCGAAGATTTGGAAAAAATATCGAAACGGCGGACTTTCGCCATTATTTCTCACCCCGATGCGGGCAAAACGACCCTGACGGAAAAGTTGCTGCTGTTCGGCGGAGCGATTCAAATGGCGGGCGCCGTCAAGGCCAGAGGAGAACAGCGACGCGCCCGTTCGGACTGGATGAAGGTTGAACGCGAGCGCGGCATTTCCGTCGCGTCGTCCGTAATGACATATGAATATGCGGGATGCACGTTCAACTTGTTGGACACTCCGGGGCACGAAGATTTCAGCGAAGACACCTATCGCGTCCTGACCGCCGTCGATTCCGCCGTCATGGTCATTGACGCCGCCAAGGGTATTGAAGACCGCACGCGCAAGCTCTTCGAGGTCTGTCGTATGCGCGACGTGCCGATCGTTACCTTTATCAATAAGATGGACCGCGAAGCCAGAGATCCCTTCGCCTTGCTGGAAGAAATAGAACAAACGCTGGCTTTGGACGTTTCGCCCGCCAGCTGGCCGATCGGCATGGGACGCGATTTCAAAGGATGCTACGACCTGTTGAACGACCGCCTGATTCTGATGGATCGCGGCGCCGATAAATCTCAACTGCCGCAACCCGCGGAAGTTTGCAGCGGTTTGGACGACCCGAAACTGGACGCTTTACTGCCCGCCGATGCCGCGGAAAAGCTCCGTTCCGACGTCGAGATGGTCAGAGGGCTGTGTCCCGCCTTTGATGTCGGAGCATATTTGGAAGGCTCTATGACGCCCGTATTTTTCGGCAGCGCCGTCAATAATTTCGGCGTGCGGGAACTGATTGACGGATTGGTGCGGTATGCGCCGTCTCCGCGGCCTCAGCCGACGGCGGACAGAAAGGTGTTGCCCGATGAAGACAAGGTTTCCGCATTCGTGTTCAAAATTCAGGCGAACATGGATCCGAAACACCGCGACCGCATCGCTTTCGTACGTTTGTGTTCGGGGCATTTCCAAAGGGGGATGAAGCTACTGCACAATCGCAGCGGAAAATACCTGCCCATCCACAATCCCGTTATGTTTTTGGCCCAGGAGCGCGAATTGGCAGAGGAAGCGCTGCCGGGCGATATTCTGGGGATTCCGAATCACGGCAATCTGCGCATCGGCGACGCCTTGACCGAAGGCGAAAAGCTGACCTTTACGGGCATTCCGACTTTCGCGCCCGAACTTTTGCAAAAGATCCGTTCCGTTGATCCCCTGAAAGCCAAACATTTGGGCAAAGCCTTGCAACAGATTGCCGAAGAAGGCGGCGCAAGCGTCTTTAAACCTCTGATCGGCACGGATTGGATTGTCGGCGTTGTCGGCAGCCTGCAATTCGACGTTTTGGCCGACCGAATCAGGACGGAATACGAAATTCCCGTCATTTTTGAACCGACTTCCCTTTACACGGCGCGCTGGGTCAAATCGGACAATCCCGCTGATTTGAAGGCTTTTATCGATTCAAACAGGGCGTCAATCGCCGAAGATCATGACGGCGAACCCGTTTTTCTGGCGCGCAACGCGTGGCATTTGAACAAAACAACGGAAGATTTTCCGAAAATCGTTTTGTCGGCGACGCGTCAGAACGCTTAAAAAAAAGCTCCGCAATTCGCGGAGCTTTTCAATTATGAAGCCTTGTCCGCCGCGGTTTGCGGAAGTTCTTCTTTCTTTTCGGCGGGAAGGGGTGTTCCGTCGGGGAAGGGCGGGACTTTTTTCACGATATTGTTGACGGCCTCAAACAACAGGATCAGTTCCTGCGGCGGCGGATTCGATTCCCTCAGATACGGATGCTTGGCCCAGGCGGTACTGCGGACGGTAAAATCCTTTAAATAATCCAGCCCGCATGCCGCCGCGGATTCGGGGTAGGCGTTGAAATCGTATTTTTCAAGGCCGACGGAATC
>CALXYE010000093.1 GCA_944392845.1 uncultured Alphaproteobacteria bacterium | reverse complement strand
GGCGCGACGGGGCGCTCTTCGGAAACGGCGGGCACCGTTTCAACGGCGGGAAGCGAAGTATCGGGACGATAAACGTCCTCAACGACGCTGACCGTTTCAACCGAAGCGTAATCCGTATTGTCCGCTTCATCCCAAAACGCTTTGAACACGCCGTAAACGGCGGCCAAAAGCAACAGGGAAATTAAAACGACCTTCACGCCGGGCGCCGAATTTTCAAGATCGTCTTCCGTCACGGGAAGCGCCGTATCGTCACTTTCCGACGTTTCCGCCAGCTCTTCTTTATAACGGGACACCATATCCGCCGCGTTCAGCCCCAAATAAGCGGCATAACTGCGGACAAAACCGACGGCATACGCCGTTCCCGGCAGTTCTTTGTTCCGTCCTTCTTCAATATCTTCCAAAAACTTGGCGCGGATGCAAAGGTACGAAGCGATATCCCTGATTTCCTGTTTTTTTTCCAAACGGGCGCGGCGAAGAGTTTCTCCGACGGTTTCCTGCTTTTTTACGGGAATTTCGGCGGGCGTTTCGGAAGAAACGGCCTGTTCGCCTGCTGCTTCGATCGTTTTTTCTTCTTTTGCCGCCATAGCGTCCCCCTTATGAATCAAATCAAGCCAAAACGTCGCGGGTGCGGCGCAAAGCAACCGCCGCTTCGTTAACCAACGTATCAATGATATCCTGCGTCGGACGTTCGTCCTTGACCAGACCGACGCTTTGTCCCGCCATCAGCGATCCGTTTTCGACGTCGCCCTCAATAACGGCACGCCGCAACGCTCCGCCCCAAAAATGTTCAATCGCCATCTGGGCGTCTTTCAGTTCAATCTCTCCGCGGCGGTATTTCTCGATCGTTTCCAGCTGGAACGTCATAAAACGGCGCGTGCCTTCGTTCGCAATGGCGCGAACGGGAATCACGGGGAAACGCGCATCGATCTGAACCGTCGGAACGGCGTCGCGCGCGTTGGCGTTAATGAAGGCTTTCTTAAAATTCGGATGAGCGATGCATTCCGTCGCGCAAACGAAACGCGTCCCGAGCTGACACCCCGCCGCGCCCATTTCCAAAAACGCCGCCATCATCGCGCCCGAACCGATTCCGCCCGCGACGAAAACGGGAACGTCGGAAACGTGCGGGATGATTTCCTGCACCAAAACGTTCGTTGCGACGGGACCGATATGGCCGCCCGCTTCCGTACCTTCGATAATCAGGGCGTCGGCGCCCGCGCGAATCATCTTTTTCGCCAGAACCAAAGCGGGAGCAAAGCACATAACTTTAATCCCCGCGTCCTTCAGCCTTTTAATCGACTGCCCCGTCGGAATGCCGCCCGCCAAAATCGCGTGAGAAATTTTTCGTTCGATGCAAACGTCAATCAGTGAATCCAGTTGCGGATGCATGGTAATCAGGTTGACGCCGAAATTTTTATCCGTCATTTCGCGCGTCGCGGCGATTTCCTTATCCAAAAGCTCGGCAGGCATGGCGCCGCTTGCGATCACGCCGAACCCCCCCGCATTCGAAATGGCCGAAACCAAATGATGCTCGGAAACCCAGGACATCGCTCCGCCCATAATGGAATAACGCGTGCCCAAAAACTCTCTGCCCTTTTTCCAAAAGGCGTCCAAAATATCGCAGGAAGCCGCTTCAATTGTCATTATTTATCCTTCCTTCTTATCAAGGTTAAAAGCCGCGTGAAGGGCGCGCACCGCCAATTCCGCGTATTCGCTGGCGATCAGAACGCTGATTTTGATTTCGGACGTTGAAATCGCCTGAACGTTAATGCCTTTTTCGGACAAGGCCTTGAACATCTTGCGGGCGACGCCGACATGCGTCCTCATCCCGACGCCGACGACCGATATTTTAACAACGTCGCTGTCGGACAGCAAAGAATGAAAACCGATTTCGCTTTTGGATTTTTCCAGAATGCTCAAGGCTCTGGACAATTCCGATTCGGGCAAAGTGAACGTCATATCGGTTGACTGCCCGTCGGCCGAATCGCTCTGGACGATCATATCGACGCTGATATTGGCTTCGGCCATTGCGTTAAAGATCGCCGCCGAAACGCCGGGTTTGTCGTGAACGCCCGCCAAAGTGATCTTCGCTTCGTCGCGGCTGTAGGTTATGCCGCTGATAATTTCTTTCTCCACGATATTTTCCTCATCGCAAATAGTCGTTCCGACCGGTTCGTCCTCAAAACTGGATACAACCCGCAGGTTGACCTGATATTTCATCGCCAGTTCGACCGAGCGCGTTTGGAGCACCTTTGCCCCCAGGGACGCCATCTCCAGCATTTCCTCATAAGTGACCTTATCAAGCTTCCGCGCCGCCTTAACGATGCGGGGATCCGTCGTGTACACGCCGTCAACGTCGGTATAGATGTCGCATCTGTCGGCCTTAAGCGCCGCCGCCAAAGCCACGGCGGAAGTATCCGACCCCCCGCGCCCTAGCGTCGTTACGCGTCCGTTTTCCGTAACGCCCTGAAATCCCGCGACGACGGGGACGATCCCCTTGTCCATGGCCGCTTTCAGGGCTTCGACCTCAACGCGTTGTATTCTGGCTTTCGAAAAGGCTCCGTCCGTCACCAAAGGAATCTGCCATCCCGTCCACGAACGCGCAGGGACGCCCGCCGCCTGAAGCGCCATCGCCAAAAGGCCGATCGTGACCTGTTCGCCCGTCGAAACAACGACGTCGTATTCTTCGGGGGCATAATCTTCGCAAATTTCTTTGCAGTACTCAACAAGCCTGTTCGTAACGCCGGCCATGGCGGAAACAACGACGGCGACCTTGTTCCCCGCGTCGTATTCGGCTTTGACCTTCAAAGCGACGTTTCGGATTCGCGCAGTATCGGCCACCGACGTCCCGCCGAATTTTTGTACAATGCATGCCATCAGGTTTTACCAAGTCTTATTTAATAAAAACGAATATTCATACAATGAACCGAAACGTAAAGCAAGAATTTGCTGAAAAGATATTGCCTTTTTATAAAAAGAGTCTGAAACTGAACCGTCTTTGCACCAAAGGAGGAAAAGCCATGCCCGCCAACTATAAAAGGTCGGATTCCGACACGCGCCCTTGGGGAACCTGGGAAGTTTTGGACGTCGGAGAAACTTACGCCGTTAAAAAGATCACCGTTCTGCCGGGAAAAGTCCTTTCTCTGCAAAGCCACGAACATCGCGACGAACATTGGATCATCGTCGCGGGAAAAGCCGAAGTCAGGGTCGGCGACGAAATATCCGAAGCAACGGCGAACACGCCGTTTTTCATTCCCGCGAAAACGCTTCACCGCATCGGAAACGCGGGCGCCGTCCCCATGGTCTTTATAGAAGTCCAAACGGGAGAGCTGCTGGACGAAGCGGACATCAAAAGATACGAAGACGCCTATGGCCGCGTCTGAACCGTCCCGAGAAACGGCCGAACGGCTGATAAACGAAGCGGCCGAACGCAGAAGGCGGGAAGCCCCCTCGGGCTTTGACGAAGCGGCATGGCGCGCCCATTCTTTCGGCGTTGCGCGCCTGGCGGAACGGATCGCTTCGCGCGCGGGTCTTGACGCGGAAAAAGCGTTCGTTTCGGGATTGCTCCACGATATCGGCAAAAGGTGGAACGAAACGCAGGAAAACGTCTTTCACTCCCTGAGCGGCTATCATTATATGGCGGCTTTCGGTTTCAAAGGCGTCGCCCGCATTTGTCTGACTCATTCCTTTCCGCTTTTACATTCCGCCGAAAACCTGTTGCCCAATCCCGACGCTTTGGTCAATGAAGCGCGCGGGGTGATCGAAACGTTCGGAGAATACGATGATTTCGACAGGCTGATTCAGCTGTGCGACTGGCTGAACGACTGCGGTACGGACTGCTCCGTCGAATACAGGGCGGCATCAATCATACGCCGATATCCCGAAATTCCCGCAAGAAAGACTCTTATCCTTGCCGATACCGTTTCGGATCTGAAAAAACGCTTTGACGCCTTATGCGGCGAAGACGTTTGCAAAATCTGCGGCATCCCCTGTCGTTCAGTCGGCGACGCGCGCCAAAGTCAGGACGCGAACCTCTTTCGCGCCCGCGTTTCTTAATGCCGCGGCGCATCCTTCGGCCGTCGCGCCCGAAGTCATAACGTCGTCAATCAAAACAAAAATCCCGCCTTTTACGTCCTTTTTTTCCGAAACGCCGAAAGCCCCTTTGACGTTGGCAAAGCGTTCCCGCCGCGAAAAATGCCCCTGCTTCGCCGTCGATCGCAAACGTTTCAGTACGAACGGATCGGACGGCACGCCCGACAGCGCCGCTATGCCTTCGGTCAGCAACGCCTCCTGATTATACTTTCGGGAGATCAGCCTGAGCGGATGAAGAGGCACGGGAAGCAACGCATCGGCGCCCGCAAGCGCTTCTTTTCCCGCATTCGCCGTAATTCTCGCCATCCAAGGAACGACATCCGTTTTATCCCCGTATTTCAACGCCAGAATCAAGTCTTTGGCAACGCCGCCGTAGCGCAGCGCCGCCCGCGCGAAAGAAAAGGAAGGCGGGCGCGCCGAACATTCTCCGCAAACGCCCGCAAATCCTTCCGCGGGCAGAGGGCGTCCGCAAATGCGGCAAACGGGGGCGGAAACAAACTTCAGGCGGGAAAAACAATCGGGACACAGCATGCCCGCGCTTTCGGCCCGGACGCCGCACGCAATGCACAGAGGCGGGAAAAACGCGTCCAGAATGCGGTTCGGCATAAAAAACTGTTCCTTAACAAAAAATCTGATATAAATATAACATACCCTTTTTAATAAGGAACGGAAAGATGACGAAACGATTGTTTTTGGCGGCTTTGGCGGTCAATGTTCTGTCCGCCTGCACGACGGGCACATTTTACGGCGGCGTACAAGAGCTGTCCGTCAGCTTTATCGAACCGTCGGAGTGGGACGGGGAAACCTTCCCTGCCGTACAAATGTGCAGCGGCATCGGCGGAGCGGGAAGCACGCCCGCTTTATTCGTCGGCAACATTCCGCCCGAAACGAACGTCATCATTTTGGAAATGAACAACCTGAGCAACCCCGCCCTGGCTTCCGGCGGCGGTTTGGGCTCGGTCGGTTTTTATCATGACGGATCGGAAACGGCGACCCTCCTGCCCGTCCCCGGGGAAACGGGCGACCTGCCCTCCTTTGCCTTTGAAGAAAAAGTCAACCGCGTTAATCCGTCCAAGCCCTATGCTTATTTGCCGCCGTGCTATAAGTCGAACAGCACTTATCAGGCAACGGTCAAAGCCTTGAAACGCACGGGTTCTTTCGACAAGCAGCGTTCCGTTCTGCTGGGCGAAGGGCGCATCGGATTAGGAACGTATTAACCCGTCTTCAAAAGCTGAACTTATTTTCCAAACCGTCCTTTTGGTCGGCCAGAAACATGTTGTCGGAATCCTCGTCGGTCAGGTCAATGTTTTCCAGCGTCAAAGAAACATCCAACAGCGCGGGCGAAATATCCGCTTCCAAATAAGCGCCTTCGTCCTTAATCCCCCACAAAAGCGCGTCCTCGTCGTCGGGTTGTCCGTACTTTTGCATGACGGCGTACAGAAAATCGCGGCGGCGTTTGTTTTTTTGATAACGCGCTTCAGAGGTGCTGCCCAAAGAATGATCGCCCTTGGAAACGTAATGAATGCGGTAAGCGCGGTTACCGCCGAAACGGCTGGTGAATTCGACGACGATCTTTTCCTTCATTTCGGGTTTTTCAAACTGCAGGCGGGAAATGTATTCCTCCTGTCCGCGCCACGCCGTTTCCCGAATGCACTGTTTCAGCGCCGCATACGAAAACGCCGTTTCCTTTAAACACTGCTTTTTATATTTCCATTGCAGGAAAGGCGGAATTTTTCGGTTTCGGAATTTGACGGAAAAACCGTTCGCCGTCGCGACTTCCATAATGTCGGAAGGCGTCATGCCCAGCATCATCCCCGCAATGTCAAAAGATTCGACGTCCGCATCGCTGTCGCCGATCTCGCGCCTGCGACGCTCAAACAATGACAGCCCGTCATCCTTGGCTCCCGCGCGCTCGCCCAGCATCGGCAGGGGCAGAGAGGCCGGTTCGGCGGACATCCGGGAAAGCAGCCCCGTCCCGCCGG
>CALXYE010000092.1 GCA_944392845.1 uncultured Alphaproteobacteria bacterium | reverse complement strand
CTGTCCACCTACCACTGCCCGCCCGTTTTTTAGATACGAGCGAACGCGCCAAACTTTCGATTTCGTCGGCCAGTTCGGAAACGGGCGCCGTCCGCCCCTTCAGGCGGCACAAAACGCGAATGACGTTGCCGTCAACGACGGCTTCGGGCTGGTTGAATCCCAAAGAGGCGATCGCCGCCGAGGTATAAGGGCCGATTCCGGGCAGTTTTTTCAGTTCTTCCGCGTTCTGCGGAAATTGTCCGCCGTAGTCGCGGACGAGCGTTCGGGCGCATTCGTGCAGCTTTTTTGCCCGCGCGTAATAGCCCAACCCCTGCCACAGCATAAGAACGTCCCGCAGCGGAGCGCCGGCTAAAGTTTCAACGTCGGGAAAGCGTTTCAGGAACTTTTGAAAATAAGGGATGACCGTTTTGACCGTTGTTTGCTGGAGCATGATTTCGGACAGCCAGACTTCGTAAGGGCGGGGGTGTGCGCCGCCTTTGACGCGCCAAGGCAGGTCGCGCCTGTTTTTTTCGTACCATTCGATCAGTTTTTCGGTTAAAGTCATCCTTAATTTCCTTTGCGTTTCTGATTAAGCGCAAAGAAGGATTCAGGCAACATTTTTTTGGGAGGATACGGATGAAGGGCGTCGTTTTGGATTTTGACGTGAAGTCAAACGAGGGGATATTGAGGGCGGATGACGGCAGACGTTACGCGTTTAACGCCGATGCCTGTAAAAACGACGTTCCTCTGGCGGGATGCGCCGTTGATTTTGAAGAAAGTTTCGGCGCCGTGTCCGACGTTTTCGTTACGTCCGTTCCGAAGTCCGTCTTGGCCGACAGGCTGTTTTGGTTTCTTTTTTCTTTCAGGGGGCGCATTTCCCGCGACGCCTTTTTGGCTTTTTTGGCGGGCGCTATTTGTATTTTTCCGTTGCTGACCGTGTTCGCGGCATTTTCGCCCGTCGTTCTATTTTTAATCTTTTTGGCCGTCTATATCGGTTCGTGCGTCGCCGTCAAACGTTTCCATGATACGGGAACAAGCGGTTGGTGGATCGGAGCGGTATTGTTTGTCAGCATCTGTGTCTTGGCCGTTTTGACGGAGGTTTTATCTTTACCTTTCCGTAGCCCGATCCTCATTTACGCCGTTTTGACCCTGTACGGCCTGCTTGTCCTGTTTTGCCTGTATTCCTGCTTTGCCAAAGGCGATATCGGCGAAAACGCTTACGGAAAAGAACCCGCTTCCTGTCGTACGATTCGTCTGAAATAAAGCGGATTTTTGCTTGATTTGGACAAAAATCGCGCATAGTATGGAAACAGGTTGGACGAAAATTTTATCGGAAGGGGAATAAGCATGGCGGACGAAAACGCGCCCAAGATCAAATACTTGAAAGACTATAAAAAGCCCGATTATAAGATCGAATCCGTCAATCTGGATTTCGATTTGGGCGAGGAAACGACGCGCGTCCTTTCAAAAATGAAAGTCAAAAGCGATTATGACGCTTCGACGGGCGAAGTCCGTCCCCTGCGTTTGGACGGTGACGAGCTGACTTTGACGGAGCTGGCGCTCAACGGACGCCCCCTGAAGCCCGAAGAATACGCCGTTGACGACAAAGGGCTGACGATTTTCGCGCCTCCCGCGGAATTTGAACTGACCGTCGGAACGGACATTCACCCGAAAGCCAATACGAAGCTGGAAGGGCTGTATGTGTCGAACGGCGTGTTCTGTACGCAGTGCGAACCCGAAGGTTTTCGGCGCATTACATATTATCCCGACCATCCCGACGTGATGTCCGTCTTTACGACGACCATCCGCGCGGACAAGGACAAGCTGCCCTG
The DNA here is from genome assembly GCA_944392845.1 of uncultured Alphaproteobacteria bacterium. Taxonomy (GTDB): domain Bacteria; phylum Pseudomonadota; class Alphaproteobacteria; order CAAGCB01; family CAG-977; genus CAG-977. The sequence continues at coordinate 10,756 of CALXYE010000092.1, read as the reverse complement.
CCTGTTGTCAAACGGCAATCCGATCAAAGAAGAAACCATGGCGGACGGCCGTACTGCGGTAACTTGGCACGACCCGTTTCCGAAGCCGTCCTATCTGTTCGCGCTTGTCGGCGGCGATCTGGCGGCGATTCACGATAAATTCGTAACAATGTCGGGGCGCGAAGTCACGCTCGGCATTTATGCGGAACACGGTCAGGAAGGCAAACTCGCCTACGCGATGGATTCCCTCAAGCGTTCCATGGCTTGGGACGAAAAGGCGTTCGGACGCGAATACGATTTGGATTTGTTTAATATCGTCGCCGTTTCCGACTTTAACCAGGGCGCAATGGAAAACAAAGGGCTGAACATTTTTAACAGCGCTTACGTTCTGGCGGATGCCCGCACGGCGACGGATGCCGATTATGCGAACATTGAAGGCGTTGTCGGACATGAATATTTCCACAACTGGTCGGGTGACCGCGTTACGGCGCGCGATTGGTTTAACCTGAGCCTGAAAGAAGGCCTGACCGTTTATCGCGATCAGGAATTTTCGCGCGACCAGCGTTCCCGTTCGGTCAACCGCATCGGCGACGTCGCGACGCTCCGTTCGGGACAGTTCGCGGAGGACGCGGGGCCTTTGGCACATCCCGTCCGTCCCGAATCCTACGTTGAAATCAATAATTTCTATACGTCAACGATCTATAACAAGGGCGCGGAAGTCATCCGCATGTACGAAAAGTTGCTCGGCAAGAAAAAGTTCCGCGAAGCCAACGATTTGTATTTTAAGCGCAACGACGGCAAGGCGGTAACGATTGACGACTATGCCAAGTGCATGGAAGAAGTCGGCGGGCTGGATCTGACGCAATTCAAGCGTTGGTATTCTCAGGCGGGAACGCCGTCCGTATTTGCCGAAGGCGAATATGATGAAAAGAACAAAACGTATACCCTGAAACTGCGTCAGGAAACGAAGCCGACGCCGGGACAGGACGTCAAGCTGCCTTTCGTGATCCCTATGGAAATGGGGCTGTTGGGTAAGGACGGCAAGGATATGCCGCTACAGTTGGCGGGCGAAAGGGAACCGAAGGGAACTTCCCGCGTGATGGTTTTGGACACGGCGGAAGCCGAATTCAAATTCGTCAACGTTCCCGAAAAGCCCGTTTTGTCGGCGAACCGCGATTTTACCGCGCCGATCAACTTCCGCATGGAGTATTCGGACGCCGACCGCGCTCTTCTGATGGCGCACGATTCGGATCTGTTCAACCGCTGGGATGCGGCGCAACAGTACGGCGTGAAACAGATGCTGAATATCGTTAAGGATATTCAGGCGGGCAAAGAGCCGAAGGTTGATCCCGCTTATATCGAGGCGCTGGGGTCTTACCTGAAGGATCCGAAGCTGGACAAGGCTTTTGCGGCAAAGGCTCTGGCTTTGCCGTCCGAAAGCTATGTCGCCGATCAGATGGAAGTCGTTGACGTTGACGCCGTGCGCCAAGCGCGCAAACTGGTTACCAAAGAATTTGCCGAACGTTTTGAAGACGAACTGACGCAAACTTATGATTCTTTGAATAAAAACAAACCTTATGTTCCCGATGCCGAAAACGCGGGCGAGCGTTCTTTGAAAAATGCGGCTTTGACGTATTTGGCGGCTTTGGAAAAGCCCGAAACCGACCGTAAAGTCGAAGCGCAGTATTATAACGCGAACAACATGACCGACCGCATGGCGGCGATGAATATCGCGGCGAACGGCGACAATCCCGCGCGCAAGGCGATTTTGGAAGATTTCTACGGTCGCTTTAAGGATGAAGCCCTCGTCGTGAACAAATGGCTTTCAACACAGGCATCCGCCGACCGTCCCGATGCTTTGCAGACGGTTAAGGGGTTGTTGGAACATCCCGCGTTCGTCATTACGAATCCGAACAAGGTTCGTGCCGTTATGCGCGGTTTTTCAAGCAATGCCCCGGCTTTGCACGCCAAGGACGGATCGGGTTACGCGTTCGTTGCGGAAATGACGGTAAAGCTGGATTCGATCAACCCGATGGTTGCTGCGGATACGGTAAAGCCTCTGACGCGCTGGGAGCGTTTCGATCCCGAACGCCGCGAAATGATGAAAGGCGCTTTGGAGAAGGTCTTGGCAAAGCCGAATCTGTCCAAAAACGTTTACGAGCTGGTTTAAAAATCGTTGGGCGATGCGGAAGTCAAAAAAGTCAAATGCATGGAAAACAAAAATAAAATGCAGAAACGCGCCAAAGCTGACGCCTTTTTGAAAGGCGAGCCGCTTAAAGTGTTCGTTTCGGGGGCGAAAGGAGCCGAATCTCCCGCGCACAAATCCGTGCTGAAGGACAAGGACGCTACGGTCGTTCCCGCCGAAAAAGCGACGTCTTTGCTGCCCGTTTTGGCGAAGAAGAACGCTTTGGACCGCCGCTGATTTTTCCGATTTTTAAAAACCGCCGCTTTATGCGGCGGTTTTTTATTTCTCCGCAGGCGGCCGGTGGTGTATAAAGGAAAGAAACGTTTTTAAATAAGGGGGGGCTTTTATGACTCAAAAGATCGCCGTTTTCGGTTTCGGAGCGCTTTTGTCCGTTTTGTGCGTTTCCGCCGCTCTTGCCCAAGACGTCGCGGGACGCGAAGAATCCGACGGCGGAGAAAGCTCTATCTGGGATGACGATTCTTCGGGCGACAGCCGTTATTTTACGCGTAAAAAAGGGCGTACTGCGGCGGACATAAAACGCGAAGAGGCTAAATTTGCCCCTAAAAAGAAAACGGCGACGAAATTCGTTTATACGGGGCCGACGAAAGAAGACATCGCGAAACAGGCTCCCGTTACGGCGCAACAGAATTTCAGGAAACTGCTTTCTCCCGAATATGATTATAAATTCGGCAAGGTTGAATATAACGTCGATACCGACAGTTTCAAGGTGACGGACTTAACGGCTCTGCCGAAATCCGAAGCGCAACGTAAAAAAGGCGTTTATGCGATAAAGGTCGGTTCCGTCGAACTGTACAAATTCAATATCGGCGAACGGGGCGGCACAAAGCAAAATCCGTCGGGACAGGCGATTTTGTCAGAGATTGACATTCCCGTTTTCAATGCGAACGCCGTCAAAACGGGACAGGTAAAGATTGACGGGCTGAAAGCGGACGGGCGTTTCACATACCTGATGGAAAAAGGATCGGGCGTTTTGGATAAAGTCGCCGTTTCGGGGCTTCGTTCGGAAAAAATCATCAATGAAACGATCCTGAATAACATCGTGCGCGCCAAAGTCTTTTCGGCGAACAGCGCCGAATTTGAAAACCTGAACGTTCCCGCGGGGTTTATGTCTCTTTTGAAAAATCAGTCTTTTAAAGGATTTAATTTTTCCTCCGCCGTTGTGAACGGCAAGCGCATTCCGACGCCCGCGGGAGCCGAAGCGGCGATGATTTCTTATTCTTCGCGCTTTTTGGATGCCGATCTGGTGATGGGGGCGCGTATGGAAAAGGCCAAGAAAAACCCGATCGCCAATATGGATGCCGTTAAACGTAACGTAACGGCGCATAAACAATCCGTGGCGGAATTTGAAAAAGAATTTTCTGACGGCGGCAAGGCCGAAAAGGTTCCCGCCCGTTCCGCCGCCCGCTGACGGACGAGCGGAGCAATGGAAGGAGATTCCGCGAAACAAGGCGCCGCCGCTTTCGGAATAAAACGTCCGAAACCCTCCAGCGCGCTTTATAAGCGTCCCGCTCCGAAAACCGTCGAAACCGACGACGGGGCGTCTTCTTATGTCGCGGGCGTCAAGATTACCGATACTTTGGCCGAGCGTAAAAACCGTTTTAACGGTTGGGAGAAAGACGCGCGCGCCGTTGCGGTCGTCAACGGTTTGAGCGAGGGACAAACGTTCGGCGGGGCGAACTTTTCGGGCGTAGATTTTTCGGGGGCGTCGCTTTCCTTCGCCGATTTTTCGGGCGCCGATTTAAAAAACGCGAACCTTGCGGGCGTTGATCTGCGCGGCGCCGACCTTTCGGGGGCGGACTTGCGCGGCGTCAATCTGGAAGAAGCCGATCTTGAAGGCGCCAATCTTGAAGGAGCCCTGCTTGACGGCGCTTATTTGAAAAACGCGCGGATAGCGGGGGCGAAACTTTCCAAACAGGCGCTGAACGAGCTGGAGCGGATGCAACAGCTCCAGCTTCAGGCGGAAGAGGGAAAGCTTGACTTGCGCAAAGTCAACCTGAAATATCTGGATTTGCGGCGCTTGGACTTGCGGGGCGTTGATCTGACGGGAATTGACCTGACGGGGGTTAATTTGGTCGGGGTGAACCTGACGGGCGTAAAAATCGACCCGATGTATTTGGACGGGACTTTCGCCTTTAAGCAAATGCCGGGGCGGACGTTAGAAATTAAAGAAGGCAACCTTGCGGGAGCCGATCCCGCGACGGCCGCAGCGGTCAGGGCACAAAAGGAAGGGTTGGATATCCTTAAAAAACGCCGTCGCGAAAAGCAGGAAAAGGCTCGGGAAATCGAAGCCGAGATGGCGCGTCTGTCCGCCGAAAGGGAGCGCAAAATCCGCGCCGAAGAAGAAGCCGTTCGCGCAGAGATCCGGGCCAGGGAAGAAGCAAAACGCGCCGCCGAAGAAGCCGCCCGACAGGCTGCGGAAGCCGCCCGCGCCGCGGCGGAACGCGAAGCGGCTCCCGTTTTTGCGTCGGCGTTGCAGGAAGAGGAAAAACAAAAGTCGTTTGAAACGGAGCTGGACGTTTTAAAGGAACGCCGCCGCAACCGGGCAAGCGTTGAGGAAATGAAGGAGCGGCTGGAGGACGTCGTTTTGGAAACGGTGTCCGAGCGCGACAGAATCATGAAACGCCCTTTGCGCCGTCCCCGCCGCAAGGAAGAACTGCCGCCGAGCAAGTATGACTTTCCTGTTTTGTATCCCGTCGAAACGGATGAAAAGGTCTCTAAAACGGCGACGGCGGTCAAAGAAATGTCCAAGGTTGCCGAAAAGGTTTCCTATCACGTTAAAAACGCTTTTCGAAAAATCATGCCGCGCCGTTCCCGCGTCAGCCGCCAAAGGCAGAGGAGCTGACGCATGGTTGTATCGCGCTATTCGCAATATCCCGTCGCTCCTTCCCGCAAAGACGAGCAGTACTTTGAATATTTCCAAGCGTTCGATTGGGTGACGCACGGGCTGATTTATTCTTTTATCGTATCCGTATTGCTGTCTTTTATCGCGATGCCTTTGGGGCATTTGGTCGAGCAGGGGTTTTCGGCAAAGTCGTGGGAAACGGTCAAAAATTTTTATGCTTACGTTGCGGATCATCCGACTTATTTCATCAAAAGTTATTTTAAATGGATGCAGAATTTTTCCGCCGATCCGTTCAGGAATTTCGCCATTTGGATTCCGTCTTTGCCGTTATTGTCGTTTGTAACGGGAGCGATTATCGCTTTTGCGACCAATCCTTATTATTTTGAAACCCAAGCGCTGGGAAACGGGCGTCTGGCAGACGAGCGCGACGTCAAAAAAATGGGATTGTGGAACGGCTTTTTGTTCGTTTTGGGGGCGTGGAAGGGGCGTCTGTTAAAAATGAACGAGTATATGTCCGTTTTATGCATTGCGGCGTCGGGAGCGGGCAAGACGGCGGGCGTTGTCGTGCCGACGATTTTTGAATCCGACAAAATGTCCCTGATTATCAACGATCCGAAAGGCGAATTGTTTCCGCTGACGTCGGGGTACAGGGCGTCTTTGGGGCCCGTCTTCCGCATCAATTTTTGCGGCGTGGACAATCCTGCCGAAGGCGTGTTCTGGCCGACTTGGAATCCGTTGGGGGCGGGCGACCTTCCGCCGCCTTGCCCGGGGCGTCAGGCGTATATCGGCGGACTGGCATTCTTCCTTTTGGGCGACGGTCCCGTCGGAACCGACCCTTACTGGATTAAGGCGGGCCGTTCCGCGCTGGAAGGCTTCATCAACTACATTTGCGATAAATGCGACCAGGCGCGCGCGAACGATTACTTTTTGCAAAGGCTGTACGAAGACGCTTTGGACGACGAAGACCTGGAGGTTTTGGAAACGTATTATGCCGCAATGGAAAAAACGCCCGAAGTTCGCGACGCTTTGCGAAACGTTCGTAAAGGAAAGGTAACGCTGAAAAATTACCTGCCGATCGGCAAGTGGGATCCGATTCCCGAAGCATGGATCGGCAGGCAGTCAAGCTTTCCGATGCTGATGGACTTTATTACGGCAATGCAGCTTGAAGTGACGTCAGAGCTTCGCGCCCGCCGCGAAGCGGGAGATCCCGTCGCGTTTAAAACCGATATTTGGGCCAAGATATTGGAAGACACGATTGAAGAGGCGGCCTATTTCGGCTATAACCGCCGCGCGCTGGTCGAATTGAACCAGATCCTGGCGTTGCCGAAAACCCAAAGGTCTTCCGTTCTGTCCATGGCTTTGTCGGGCTTGGCGCCGTTCAAAAATGCCGCAATCCGCATGAGAATGGCTTCGGGCGATTTCGTCAGCGTGGATCAGCGCGGCATGAAAAATCCCGAAACGGGAGAATGGGAACCCGTTACCTTTTACCTTTGCGGTCCCGAAGACGCGATGTCTTCGAATATGCTCAGCATGTTTTTGAACATGAATTCGGGGACGCTGACGATCTTTGCGCCTTCGGAAGGGCCTTGCGGGCCGTTCCCGCTTTTGTATATCTTGGACGAATATCCGTCCGTACCGTCTTTTTGCGTCGCGGACGGTATCGGCATCGGTTATGCGAAACAGTACGCTTATCTGCTGACGTGCCGCGACCTGTCCGAGCTGTCGGGGCGCTACGGCGGCGCGGTCGAAACCATTATCGGCAATACGGGCGCGAAAATATTTATGCGCGTCAATAACGAAGAAACCGCCGCCCGCTTGGACAGGATGATCGAAAAACAAACGAAGGTCGTCGTGTCAACCAGCCGCCGCGAAGGTTTGGGCGTCGATTCGAATCCCTTTGAGCATAACTTGAGCTACGGCGTCGTCGCAGATGCGATCATCGGCGTTTCGGGAATGCTGAACATGCCTTTCGGGACGCAATACGCGATCATTCAGAAAAACCACCATCACCCGATTAAGCTGAAAACGCCGTTTTATTTCAACGACCGCAATATGTCGAAAAAATCGAAAACGGCGCCGTCGCCGTTCCTGCCGCCCTATATTTATGCGAACCGCAACGAAGAAGACAAAATGCCGCCCGCCGAAATGTCGGTTGACAAATCGTATGATCAAACGTTGTCTTTGGCGGATCAGGGATACTAAAATCTTTTGTTTATCTGTTCAAAACGCGCGAAGTATGCTATGTAAACAACAGCTTATTTTGAATGAAAGGAACGACGAAAATGAAAGCAGTCGAAATCAAACCGGGCATTTACTGGGTCGGCGTCAAGGATTGGAACCTGCGTGAATTTCACGGCTACAGCACGTCCCGCGGCTCGACGTATAACGCTTATCTGATCATGGATGAAAAGGTCACGCTGATTGACGGCGTGAAGGCTCCCTTTACCGACCTGATGATGCAAAAAATCGCGTCCGTCGTTGATCCCGCAAAGATTGACGTCGTGATCTGCAATCACGTCGAAATGGATCATTCGGGCGCTTTACCCGCCGTTATGAAAACGGCGAAGAACGCGACGATGTACTGTCCCGCGGCGGGCGAGCGCGGTCTGGGGCTTCACTATGACACGTCTTCTTGGAAAATTCAGACGGTTAAAACGGGCGATACGCTGAATATCGGCAAGCATACGCTGGCCTTTACGCTGATGCCGATGGTTCATTGGCCCGATTCCATGATGACCTATATGGCGGACGAAAAGATTCTGTTCCCGAACGATGCTTTCGGTCAGCATTATGCTTCGGACGAGATTTTTGACGATGAAAATTTGGACGTCATCATGGACGAAGCCAAAAAATACTACGGCAATATCGTCATGCCCTACGGCGCGCAGGTTCAAAAGGTTTTGGAAGCCGCGTCGGCTTTGGATATTCAAACGATTGCGCCCAGCCACGGCGTTATTTGGCGCAAGCATATCCCCGAGATCGTTGCGAAATATGTCAAATGGTCGGCTTACGGGCATGATGACGACCGCGCCGTCGTCGTTTACGGTTCGATGTGGGGGTCAACGGAACAAATGGCTCGCGTCGTCGCGTCGGCATGGGGAGAAAAGGGGCTGAAGGTCAAGATTTGTTCTTTGAAACATTCTCAGTCCTCCGACGTTATCAACGATATCGTCGAAGCCAAATACGTCGCTTTCGGTTCTCCGACGCTGAATTCGGGCATTCTGCCGACGATGAGCGCGTTTGTTTCCTATATGAAGGGGCTGGCGTTCAAAAATAAAACGGCTTTCTGCTTCGGTTCTTACGGCTGGAAAAAGGGCGTGATGAGCGAAGTCGAAGACGTCGTTAAGGGGTTGGGATGGGAAGTTCCCGAACCGTGCGTCAGCATCAATTACCGCCCGACGGCGGAAGCCTTGGCGGAATTGAAGTCCGCTGCGGAACGCGTCATCAAATAAAACGCCCGTCCTTTGATTTGAAACGGCTCTTTCGGAAACGGAAGAGCCGTTTTTTATAACAAAAAATCTTGACATTAAGGCAAATTATAACATAATGAAATAAATGTATAAAAGGGGGCAGGGGATGGAAAGCATTTTAGAAGAAGCGATACGAAAAAAGAAAAAGCTGCGTTTGGTTTCGGCAGACAAAACGCGCGTCCGAAAAAAAGCGGCGGCGGAAGACGGTCTTTCCGATATTAAAAAAGCAGAGGCGCGGAACGATGCGGCGCCTTTGGAAAAAGGGAGCGGAAATAACGCGGCGGGGGAGGAGGTTTCGGCTTTGTTCGGCGAGAGCGGCATAGACGAAAAACGGATCGTCCGCTATTTGCTTTCGACGGTGCATGAAGTGATAGAGGTTTCCCGCCGTCCCGTTCCCGTTTTGGACAAGTCGGGGCAACCGACGGGAGCGACGGAGTATCAGTCGGCGACGGTATTAAAGGCGTGCGAACTGATGGCGAAGCTGATGGGCGCCGTCCGCGAAGACGAGGGGAAGGGCGTTTCGGTTCAGATCGTGTCTTACCGTGATGTCGGGGAAGAAAAGCAGCTTTCCGCCGACGAAGCGCGGAATTGAGGGGGGACAACAAAACGGCGGCCCGTTTCGGAGCCGCCGTCTTTGTTTAAGCAAGCCTCAACATCCGCCCGTGAACGGAGAACCGAGATTATTCGCCGAGGTTGCTTCTAAATGATAGTATTTTTGAGAGCTTCCTTTGAACGATTGATTCTTTGTCGCTTTTTTACATACGCCGCCCAACTTGATTTTCGCGCCGCTTTTGTAATTAGCTCCCCCGCTCGTATCCATGTTGTATTTGGAAATACCGTTCAGATATCCCGACGAACCGATATTAAATATTCCGCGGAGGTTTTTAACAATACCTGCACCGGCAGTGATCGTACTGTTTACGTTTATGGTAGCATCCAAAACGTAGAACAGATGGTCAGCTTGAGATATTTCATACTGACCGGAATAGGAGGTCAACCCTTTTACCGTAACGGGAGCGTTAATGTTTACGACAAAGAGGTTCGGATCGTAGTAGTTTCCGTGGTCAATGTCGAAAACATGCCTGCCCCCTGTAGAAGATCCCTTCAAGTTGATCGTCGTTGAACCGTTGATATCAAATGTCGCTTTTTGAGAGTTCGTTTTATCGACACTTACGTCAAAAATGCCTCTGCCGTTGATGATGTTTCCCGAAGCGTTCAAAGCCAGCGTACTGTTCCAAACGCGGAAAACATTATAAGCGGAGTCATAATAACGGTTTCCGCTTCCGGGCTGAATATCTATAGCCCCGTTAAAGATAGCTTTTGATCCTTTGCCCAGTTCAATGATATTATGGTCGCCTCCTGCTCTGTATGTAAGTTTGCCCGTATTGGCAACCGTAATGGAAGAAGCTTCAAAAGACATCCCCATCCCCGGATTTCCGCTAATCGTCAGCGGACCGGAAATGTTGACTTTTGAATTTCCCTTAAAATTCAATGAACCGTAGTTGACGTCGGCGTTTGTGTTTGCCTTGATGGTATTTGTGCCGTCAAAATTTACCGTGCCTCCCGTTACGTCAAACAGATAAGCCCAGTTGTCCGTCGTATAATTTAACGTCACGTTTTTAAAGTTGACGCTGTCCGTAAAAAACTTAACGGAGCTTTTCGCCGCTTTCAGGTTCAAAGTCATGTCTTCAATGCCGCCGCCCGATGCATTCAGAGAATCGGCTATCGTCAGTGTCGGTTGCGGCAAAGCTTTACATTGCGCGAATTCGGTATATTTATTCGCGGGAATGAGTTTCTTGCCGTTCAGATTGACCGCTTCGCTTATCGTAAAGCTCTCCAGAATGCCGATTTCGGAAACATTGGAAGCTACCGCCGTTTTTAAAGTTTCCATATCCTTTGCCGCGCCGTAGCCGTTTGCCGTCAGCAAAGAACCGCAATCCGCCGCGACGCACTGTTTTGTTTCCTGATCGCAGGTGTAGCCTTCGGGGCAGTCTTCGTCCTTTTCGCAAGAACATTTGGCTTCATGAGCCCCCGTGATTTCGCAAATCAGGTTGCCTTCGCAGGAATCGGGGCAAAGCGTGCGGCACGTCTTTGCCGACGTATCGCAAAATTCGTTGTCCGAACAGGCCGCGTCAGACGTACAGCCGTAACACGTAAACCCGTGATTGCCGTTTGTCGTACACAGCTTGCTTTGCGAAGAGCAGTTATTGCCCGAACACGCATCAACGCAAACGTTGCCGCTGCATTTCTGATTGCCCG
>CALXYE010000091.1 GCA_944392845.1 uncultured Alphaproteobacteria bacterium | reverse complement strand
GGCATGGGGGGTAACGGCTCAGGGCGTTTACCGCCAAGGCGACACCGTTCGGTACAAGATTTACGTCCGCAATGAAAACATGTTTTCGTTCGCGCCGCCGCCCGAAGGAAAATACAAGCTGACGATTACGGATCCGACGGCAAAAAACGTTTTGGAAAAAGACGTCGTTTTGTCGGCATTCGGAGCGGCGGACGGCGAATTTAAGCTGCCCGAAGGCGCCGTTTCGGGGTGGTATGAAGTCGGGTTGAAATACAACGATGCGGAAATGAAGCCGATGCGCTTCCTGGTCAGCGACTTTACGCCTTCGCCCTTTAAAGTGTCAACGGAGCTGAGTTCCGATAAGCTGACCGAAGGGGAAACCGTTTCCGCCGATACTTATGCGACGCTGTTTTCGGGCGGCGCTTACGCGGGGGCTCCCGTCCGTCTGACGGCGGTCCTGTCCTATGCGCCGTTCGAATTTAAAAACAAGGATTTTGCTTCAAAGCGCTTTTCGTTCGAAAAAAACATGGAAATGTGGGAAATGTCGGACGAAACGCTTTTAAACGAAGACGGACGCCTGGACGAAAAAGGGGCGGCGAAAACGGAGCTGAAGATTCCTTCGTCCGCCAAACCGCACGGCCTGATCCGTTTTGAATCGAGCGTTTCCGACGACGGCGGGCGCAAAACGTCGTCTTCGGCGACGGCGGAATACTTTAACGCCGATCTTTTCGTCGGCGTCAGAACGACGGACTGGACGGCGCGCGTCGGCGACCCCGTCGCCGTCGAATACGTCGTGTCCGACAGAGATTCAAAGACCGTCGCTAACGTGCCTGTTACGATCGAATTTCTTTTGCGCAAAAATATGTTCGTCCGCGAACGCACGGCGGGGAACGCCTATGTATCCCGCTACGTTACCGAAAACCAAAAGGTCGGGGACTGCGACGGCGTCAGCGCGGACAAAGAAGCCGTTTGCTCTTTTACGCCGTCGGAAGCCGGGCTTTATACCGTTCGTGCGGTCGTCAAGGATGAAAACGGCAGGCAACACGAAGCTCAAACGCAATTTTATGCGGCGGGCAAGGGGCACGTTCTTTGGGAAGCCGATCGGGACAACCGTTTGGATCTGATTCCCGAAAAAGAATCCTATAAGGCGGGAGATACGCTGAAACTGCTGGTCAAAAACCCGATGCCGGGGGCGACGGCTCTGATTACGGCGGAACGCTACGGCATTTTGTATTCTTCGGTCGAAAAGCTGGACGAAAGCGCGCCGATTATCGAAATTCCCGTTTCCGCCGACTTTTTCCCCGGCGTTTACGTTTCGGTATCTTTGTTTTCCGAACGGGTTGAAAAACCGTCCGAAAACGGCGCAGATCTCGGCAAGCCCGCCGAATGGACGGGCTACGTTAAGATTCCCGTCAAGGACGATCTCAGACGCATAGACATATCCGTCAAACCCGACAAGACGACGTACCGCCCGCGTTCCAAGGCGAAAATCACGCTCAAGGCTTCGTTGCCCGGCGGCAAAAAGGAAAAAACCGAAGTTGCCGTCGTTATTTTGGACGAAGCCGTGCTGGCTTTGCTGCCGAACGGAGCGAAAGCCTATGATCCGTACGGCGGCTTTTATACGGTCGGCAGCCTGGACGTCAAAACGTATTCGCTGATCTCCCGTTTGATCGGCCGGCGGAGCGTCGAAAAGAAGGGCGCCAATCAGGGCGGCGACGGCGGTTCCGATTTTGCCGTCCGCGATTTGTTCGAATATGTCGGATACTGGAATCCCTCGATCGTTTTGGACGAAAACGGGTACGGAACGTTCGAAGCCGAGCTTCCCGACAATCTGACGGGATGGCGCGTTTTGGCGATGGCCGTGTCCGAAACCGACCTGATGGGGGCGGGGGAAGCGCGCTTTGAAGTAAATCTGCCGCTCGAAATCCGTTCTTTACTGCCGAATCAGGTCAGGACGACGGACTCTTTCCTGCCGGCCGTGTCGGTCATGAACCGTTCGAAAGAAAAACGGACGGTTAAGGTGGCTTTTAAGGCTGAAGGCGCTTTGAAACAGCCCGTTGCGTCCGAAAAGGAAATCGTGTTGGCTCCTTCGGAACGCGGTACCGTTTTCTTTGACGGCGCGGAAGCGTTCCTGCCGCCCGAAAAGCGCAAAGGGACGATCAGGTTGTCTTTCGCGGCGCGGTCCGGGGACGATGCGGACGGGATGTCCGTTGATCTTCCCGTGTTGAATTTAACGACGATGCAAACGGCGGCGGAATACGGTTCGTCGTCGGAAAACGCGTCCGTTCCCCTGTCCGTTTCCGAAGACGTCGGGCTGTTCGGCGGTTCGTTGGAACTGTCGGTTTCTCCGACGGCTCTGGGCGGCATGGAAAAGGTCATCGAGTATATGCGCGACTATCCGTATTCCTGCTGGGAACAAAAGATCAGCCGCGCTTTGTCCGCCGCCCTTTATCTGAAACTGAAAAAGTCGATATCCGATAAAGAACTGTGGGCGGATGCCGACGCCTTCGTCAGAGAAGTGTTGAAGGACGCTCCCGCGTATCAGGCGCCCAACGGCGGTATGGCGTATTATCAAGGCAAAAACGAATACGTCAGCCCGTATCTGTCGGCTTATACGGGACTGGTTTTCACGCGTTTGAAACGGGCGGGCTACGAAATTGATCCCGGCGTTTGGAACGGGCTGAAGGAATATCTGTACGCCTTTTTCCGCAATACGCCCGACGGCGTTCCGCCGCAGGTGTTGCGTACGGCGCGCCTGATGTCCATGCCGTTTTTAATGGCCTCCGACGGGCGGTTGATCGTTTCGTGCGATTTCGACATCATGATGCGCGACCTGCCGATGATGAGCGTGTTCGAAAAAGCCTTGCTGTTGCGCGCGGCGTCGGCGGATCCCGCTTATAAAAAGACGGCGGACGAAATCCGCGGGTCTTTGCTGGCGGGCGTCAACGTTACTTCGGGAACGGCATTGTTCCAGAACGCGGACGAAACGTTCCTGTCGGCGCTTTTGGCATCGCCCGCGCGGAACAACTGCGCGGTTTTATCGGCGTTGACGGCAAACGGCAAACCCGAAAAAGACGCCGATCTTGCCGAAAAACTGTTCAAGGGCATTACGTCGCTTCGGCGAAAGGACGGCACTTGGGGCAATACGCAGGCCGACGCATTTTGTCTGGCGGCGACGGCGGGGTATGCCGCGGCGTTCGAATCCGAACCCGTTTCGATGCGGGTCAGAGGAAAATTGGACGACGGCGTCCTTTTGACGGCAAACTTTGACGCGCAAAGCAATGCTCCGTCAGAGGCAAAAAAGGCTCTCGGCGCCGATGACGCCGGGAACAGGACGGTGTCTTTTGAAAAAGAGGGCACGGGGCGTTATTACTATAAAACGGTTTTGACGTATCCCGCCGCGAAGGGCGACGCCGTGATCGCCGGCATGGAGGTTCGCCGTTCCTACGAAGTTGAACGCGACGGCGTTTTCGTCCCCGTCGGCAAAGATACCGTCTTAAAACGCGGAGAGCTGGTACGGGTCACGCTGAACGTTTCAAATCCCGCGCCGCGGACGTTCGTCGTTGTTTCCGACCCCGTTCCGGGAGCTTTGGAACCCGTGAACAGGGATTTGGAAACGGCGTCGAAATTCGATGCGGACAAGGCGGACGATGCCTCGGGAACGTTCCTGTCGGGCTTTTATTTCCGCGAGATGTCCCATTCCGCCGTCAATTTCTATGCCGAAACTCTGGAAAAGGGCGAATACGTTATGACGTATGCGGCGCAGGTCGTCGCCGACGGAAAGTTCAACGCTTTCCCCGCGAAGGTTGAAGCGATGTACGATCCCGACGTGTTCGGGCTGGGGTCTTCTTTGGCGTTGACGGTCGGAAACGTCGTCGGGGAAACGTCCGCTTCCGAAGAACCCGTTGAGGAACGGCGGGCGGAGGACTTCCTGCCCGGCGCGATCATAACGGAGGAAGAGGCCGATCCCGAAGCCGAAACGGGCGTTTTGGAAAAACTGGCGCCGAAGTCGGCGATTTCCGTTGATCCGACGAAGGTTGAAGACATTGAAGAAGCGGAAGCCGCCGCGGACGATGACGGCGGCGTCATGCCCGAAAAAGAAGACCCGATTTCCTTCCTGATGCGGATATTGAATAAGATCGGGCTCGGAGAAGAATGAAAAAGCGCTTCATTGCCGCCGCGGGGATTTTCCTTGCGGCGGGGACGGCGTTGGCCGTCCTTGCGTTTTCGCGGCCCGATTTGCCGCCGTCATTGGCTCAGATCGAGGCGGATGCTTCAATGACGCAATTTTTGGACAGGAACGGCGAACCGCTGAATTATTCTTATGCTTCCTATTGGAACGTTCACGACAAATTGCCGCTTTACCGCATTCCCGAACGGTTGCAAAAGATGTTTGTCGCGTCGGAGGACAAACGTTTTTTCGAACACGGCGGCACGGATTGGCGGGCGCGCGCATCGGCTGTTGTCCAGAATGTCCGCGCGGGCAAAGTCGTTCGCGGCGCCAGCACGCTGACCGAACAGGTCGTGCGCATGATCTTTCCCCGTCCGCGCACTTACCTTTCGAAATTGCTGGAAGGCCTTGACGCGGCGCGCTTTGAACGCCGCTATTCCAAAGCCGACATTTTGGAATTTTACCTGAATCAGGTGCCTTATGCTTCAAACCGCCGCGGCGTTTTGCAGGCGTCGAAGTACTATTTTTCCAAAACGCCCGACCGTTTGAGCCTTCGGGAAATGACGGCCCTGACCGTTTTGGTGCGCGCGCCGTCTTCATACGATCCGTACCGCTATCCCGAACGTTTGGACGCTTTGGTTTCGCGCCAGCTTCAAAAATTTAAGGAAAGCGGGGTCATTTCGGATCGGGAATATGAAAAGGCTTCAAAAGAACGCCTGCGCCTGTCTTCGCCGTCCCTGCGAGTTTCGGCGGAGAAATTTTTGGCGTACGTCAAAAGCGTCGTGCCTTTGGACGGCCGTGCGCGCAAAACAACTCTGGACGTTTTTTTGCAGGCAAAGGTCGGGAGGTTGGCGCGTTCGCGTTTGAAGGACATGAAACGCCGGGGCGTGAACGACGTTGCCGTGTTGGTTTTGGAACGGCGGACGGGAAACGTTTTGGCGTGGGTCGGGGAAAGCCTTGACGGCGGCACGGCCGATTTCGATCCCGTGACGGTTCTGCGTCAGCCGGCATCGGCGCAAAAGCCGCTGTTGTACGCTCTGGCGCTGTCCGAAGGACTGACGGCGGCGACGAAAATCAGGGACGCCCCTTTTTCCGCCGTCGTCGGAAAGGGCGTTCACCGCTTTCATAATTACAGCAACGTTTATTACGGCGACGTGACGCTCAGGCAGGCTTTGGGCAATTCTCTGAACATTCCCGCGCTGAAGGTCATCGGGTTTGTCGGCGTGTCGGAATACCTTGATTTTTTGAAGCGCCTCGGATTTTCGCATTTGGATAAAGACGCGCAATATTACAGGGAAGGCCTGGCATTGGGAAATGCCGAAGTAACGCTGTTGGAGCTGACGCGCGCTTATTTGATGCTGGCGAATGCGGGCGTTTTAAAGGACGTTCGCGTCGCCGAAGTCCAACCCGAAACGCAAAGCGTCCGCGTTCTGCCCGAATCCGTCGCGACGCTTATCGGCGATATTCTGTCCGATCCTCAGGCGCGGCGGCTGGAATTCGGCGGAGACAGCATTTTGAATTTTCCCGTTCAAACGGCGGTGAAAACGGGGACTTCTACGGGATACCGCGATGCGTGGGCGATGGGATATTCTTCGGAATTCGTCGTCGGAGTTTGGATGGGAAACCTGACATACCGCCCGACGGACGAAGTAACGGGCGCGTTGGGGCCCGCTTTGCTTTTGCGTTCGGTCTTTGGCGCGTTAAACGAAAACGCGGACACGGCGCCTTTGTACCTCAGCCCGAAATTAGAGCGGCGGCGGACGGATAACGGCACGGAGCTGTTCGCGACGGACGTTCCCGAAGCACGAATGCCGCGCGGAAAAGAAGGCGTTTACCTTTCCAAACCCGAAGACGGCATCTTTTTGGCGCTTGATCCGCGCGTTCCGACGGAATTTCAGAAATACCGCTTTGAGCTGGAAGGCATGCCCGACGGCGCGGAAATCACTTGGGTCGTTGACGGCAAAGAAGTCGGAAAAAGCAAAGAAGCTGATTTTTTCTGGCCTCTGGAACGAGGAGAGCATACAGTGTTCGCAAAAGTAAAGGCGGCGGACGGAAGCGCCGCCGAAACGAACGGACACACTTTTACCGTACGGTAGGACAATGGCGGAAAAACTGAAAAAAAAGCCGGAACTGTTATTGCCGGCGGGATCTTTGGAAGCGTTGGAAACGGCTTTTTTATACGGGGCGGACGCCGTTTATGCGGGGTTGCCTTCCTTATCCCTGAGGGCGCACGGGGGATTTACGGAAGAAACGCTTGAAAAAGGGATTGACGCGACGCGCAAGGCGGGGAAGAAAATTTATTTGGCGCTGAACCTGTTTTCCCGAAACGAAGACGCCGACAATCTTGAAAAATTCGCGAAAAGCATCGGGCGGTTTGCTCCCGACGGGCTGATCGTATCCGATCCGGGCGTTTTTGTTTATATGAAGGAACGCCTGCCGAACGTGCCTTTGCACGTATCGACCCAGGCAAACGTCGGATCATGGATGACGGCGAAATTTTGGCGGGATTTGGGCGCTTCGGTCTGTGTTGCGTCGCGCGAAACGCCCTTTGCCGATATTTGCGAAATCAAACGGAAATGTCCGGAGTTGAAAATCGAAATGTTCGTTCACGGCGCGATGTGCATGAGCTATTCGGGGCGGTGTCTGTTATCCGCCTTTATGGCGGGGCGGAGCGCCAACCGCGGAAAATGCGCCCATGCCTGCCGCTGGGAATACGGTTTGTATCTGGAGGAAAAGCGGCGGCCGGGCGAATTTATGCCCGTTTACGAAGACGCGCGCGGAACGTACGTCATGAATTCCCGCGATCTTTGCCTGATGCCGAAACTGGATAAAATCTTGGCGGCGGGGATAGACCTTTTGAAAATAGAGGGGCGCAATAAGACGCCGTATTACGTCGCCGTTACCGCGCGAACGTACCGCAGGGCGATAGACGATTGGTTCGAAAATCCCGAAGCCTGGACGCCCGAACCGTACGCGGCGGAACTTGAAACCTTGCAGAACAGGGGGTATACGCTCGGTTTTTTTGACGGCGTGACGGGACCCGAACTTCAAAACTATGACAGTACGCAAAGCGCTTCGTCATGGCGGAACGCGGGCGTCATTCGCGAAAAAACGCCGCAAGGGTTCGTCTTTACGATCTTTCAGAAATTATGCGCGGGTGACGTGCTGACTTTTCTGCCTCCCGACGGGGACGGAACGGTCGAGGTCGGGTTGCCGTACCTGATTGATGCGTTTTCGGGAAAAAGGACGGAAACGCTTTCTCCCGGAAAGGCGGGACAGGCAATTGTCCTGCCGTACCGTTTTTTTAATGAACGGGATGCGGAACGCCTGCCTTTACGGACGGTGGCGCGCCTTCCCGCGCGCGAAGAAAATAAATGAAAACGTTGTTTTGATTCCGTTTCGTTTCTGTTAGGATGAAACAACGTTTACAGCAAGTAAGGACTGACGATGAAAACGATTCTGAAAGTGTTCCCTTTGGTTTTTCTGGCGGCATCCTGCGCGGCCGTTTCCGGCGGCTCCGCGGACGGGAAGAACGCGGGGGCTCTGCCTGACCGCGTCCAAGAGATGGTTGTCGCCGTTCAGGCCGACGCCATAGAAGCCCTTCCCGCCGAAATCGCGGGCTTTAAAGCCTCCGAACCCGTCGCCGACCGTGAAAAAAACAAGCGCGGAGCCGGCTTTACGCGCGTTTATACTTTGGACGACGCGGTTGTTACCGTCTTTCTTTACAACGATCGGGAATTCGGCGTGACGAACGAGGTGTCGTATTTGACCGAAACCCTGATGGACAAGCATTTGTCCGAATTTCTGGACATGCAGGCTTCGGGATTGTTTCAGGATGTCCGGATCGGCGAAAAAAAGCCGCGCGAATTTAAATGGAGAAGCGTGCCCTACGCCGTAACCGAAGCCGAGATCAACTATATGCAAAAGGACGAGCCGAAAACGTCGTTTCTGGTGCTTGGCGGTAACGAGGATCTGATGTCGTTCGTGCGCATTCGCTTTACTTATCCGAAACAGATGCACAAAAAAGTAAGCGGAAAGAAAAACGTTTTCACGCGAACGGTCATGACGGCTTTGCATGATTTCGCGGAAGCGGCAAAACCCCGCCCCGCCGAAGACTCCGACGCTTCTGCGGAATGAATTTTTAACGAATACGCTTTAAGGAACCCCGAATATGGAAAAAATGAAAGGTCATGTCTGGCATAATATGCCCGAACGGGAAGTTGTTGACGTTTTGGAAACGAATCCCGAAACGGGGCTGACTTCGGAAGAGGCGGCGAAGCGTTTGGCTTATTTCGGGCCGAACGCTCTGAAAGTCAAAAAGGGAAAAAGCCCGTGGCTGATGTTTTTATTACAGTTTCACCAGCCGCTGATTTACATCCTGATTGCATCGGGCATCGTTACATATTTTTTGAAAGAATACGTCGATTCAGGCGTTATTTTCGGCGTTGTCGTTTTGAACGCCGTGATCGGATTCGTACAGGAAATCAAGGCCGTCAAAGCGTTGGACGCGCTGGCGCGTTCCGTCGTTACCGAAGCCAAGGTCGTTCGGGACGGGCATTTGGTTACCGTTCCTTCGGCGGATCTGACGGTCGGCGACGTCGTTTTGCTGCAATCGGGGGATAAAGTTCCCGCCGATATTCGTTTGTTGTCGGCGCGCGATCCGCGCATTGACGAATCCGCTTTGACGGGAGAATCCGTTCCCGTCGAAAAGAAAATAGGAACGTTGCCGTTCGATATTTTACTGGCGGATCGGACGAACATGGCCTATACGTCGACTTTGGTAACTTACGGGCAAAGCCGCGGCATCGTTACCGCCGTCGGCGGCGATACGGAGATCGGAAAGATATCCGAACTGATGACCGAAGCCGAAGATTTGGATACGCCGCTGACCCAAAAAATCGAAAAATTCAGCACGATGTTGCTGTACATGATTTTGGGGTTGGCCGTCGTTACGTTCTTTGCGGGAACGATTCATGACTGGCCTTACGGCAAATCGTTCGTCGCGGCCGTGGCTTTGGCCGTCGCCGCGATTCCCGAAGGCCTGCCCGCCGCCTTCACGATTATTTTGGCAATCGGCGTGTCCCGCATGGTCAAGCGCCGCGCCGTCGTGCGAAAGTTGCCCGCGGTTGAAACGCTGGGCAGTACGACGGTCATTTGCTCCGATAAGACGGGGACGCTGACGGAAAACCAGATGACGGTGCAAAAGATTTACGTCGGCGGCAAAGAATACGCCGTTTCGGGGGCGGGCTACGAACCCGTCGGCGAATTTTCCGACGAAAACGGGAAAAAGGTTTCGGATTCGGAAGGCATCAAAGAATGTCTGCGCGCGGGGCTGTTGTGCAACGATTCAACATTGGAACGCAAGGACGGGCGCTGGATCATCAACGGCGATCCGACCGAAGGCGGCTTGGTTGTTTCGGCGCGCAAGTTCGGACTGGACGCCGACGCGGAGAATGCGGCGTATCCCCGCATTTCCCTGATTCCGTTTGAATCCGAATATCAGTATATGGCAACGTTGCATAATAGCGACGGCAGGAAGATCGCTTATCTGAAAGGGGCGGCCGAAGTTATTCTGGGACGTTGCCGCAGGGCGTTTGACGTTGACGGCAATGTCGTCGATCTAAACGAAAATGCCGTTATGGAAGAAGTGTCGCGTCTGGCGGCTCAGGGCATGCGCGTTTTGGCGTTCGCCGAAAAGGAAATGGCCGCCGATGCTTTTGACATTACGCATGAAGACGCGGCAAACGGCCTGATCTTTTTGGGGCTTCAGGCGATGATCGATCCGCCTCGCGCCGAAGCGACGGCCGCCGTCGCCGCGTGTTTGTCGGCGGGCGTGCGCGTCAAGATGATTACGGGCGACCATGCCTTGACCGCCGCGGCAATCGCGCGCCAGATGAATCTGGACGGCGAAGGCAAAGATGCCGAACTGCCCAAAGTGCTGACGGGCGGCGACATCGCGCGCTGTTCCGATGAAGAGATGAAACGCGTCGCGCAGGACGTTTCCGTGTTCGCCCGCGTTTCTCCCGAACAAAAGCTGAAATTGGTCAAAGCGCTTCAAAGCGAAGGGGAGATCGTCGCAATGACGGGGGACGGCGTGAACGACGCGCCCGCTTTGAAACAGTCGAACATCGGCGTCGCGATGGGCAAGGTCGGCACCGACGTTGCCAAGGACGCCGCGGACATCATTCTGATGGATGACAACTTTGCCACGATTGAGGCCGCCGTTGAAGAAGGGCGCTGCGTTTTCGACAATTTGATGAAGTTCATTATTTGGACGTTGCCCGTATCTTTGGGCGAATCCTTGGTATTGCTGGCGGCGATTTTCGCGGGAACCGAAATTCCCGTTTCTCCGTTGCAGATTCTGTGGATCAATCTGGCTCAGACGGTATGTTTGGGCTTTGCCTTCGCCGTTGAAAACAAAGAGCCGAACATTATGGTGCGCCCGCCGCGCAAGCCGTCGGCGCCGATCGTGCCGCGCGCGTTCGTGTACCGTATTATTTTGGTGTCCGCAATCATGATGGCGGCATGCTTCTATATGTTTGACCGTTCTCTGAAAAGCGGGGAAAGCATGGCGGTCGCCCAGACGACGGTTGTCAACGTCATTGTGTTCATCCAGATTTTCTATATGTTTAACTGCCGTTCGCTTTTGAATTCGTTCTGGTCGATGGGGCTGTTCACGAACAAGGTATTCTGGATCGGCATCGTTTCGATGATTTTGTTGCAGGCGGCGTTTACGTATACGCATATCTTCAACGTTATGTTCAAAACGGCGGGACTGCCGCTTGACCGTTGGCCCCAGATCATTCTGGTCGGCTTTATCGCCAGCGTTTTGATCGGTATGTACAAGCGCTTTTTCGAAGCGAAGGTCGAACGGGATTCCTTCCTGTAAAAAAAAACGGCGGGAACGGAAAAGTTTTTTTCGTTCCCGCATATGAATAAAGAGGGCCTGATGATAAGAAAAGGTTTTTTGATCGGCGTTTTGGCTTTGTGTCTGGCAGGGTGCGCGTCGGTGCGCGGCTATCAAAATCATAAGGCCGTGTCCGAAGCGTTGGAGCGGATGAACCAAGCGTATCGTGATAAAAACGTCGAAGCTTTCATGAACGTTGTCAGCCCGTCCTACAAGGGCGATCGCACACAACTGAAGACCGCCGTTGAAAACGATTTCGCGGGGCTGGTCGGCGTTTCGTACGTCACGACGCCTTTAGAGGTAACGGAAAACGAAGAAATCGGCAATATTTCCGCCTATGTTCTGTTTTCCCGATATGCCGATTCCGCCCGGTTCGGCCATTACAACGAAAACGGCGAGGTCCTGTTGAAATTCAAATACGAAGACGACGGCACGCTGAAGCTGACGGAAATGCCGTCGCCGCCGTTGTACGGACTGATCATTCCGTAAAGGAGCTTTCATGACATCCGAAGAGATTTTGGCGCGTTATCGCGCGTCTTATGACGCGCCGCAACCGTTCGATCCGAAACATCCCGAAGACGTTACCCTGTCCCGCAGGGAGGAGGGGCTGCCGCCTTTGCCGATGAACGCGGAAGAAACCGCCGCCGTTTGCGATCTGCTTTCAAAAGGGGACGGAACGCCCGAAATGCTTGACCTGCTGGAAAACGAAGTAGAGCCCGGGACGGGCGCGGCGGCAAAGGTCAAAGCCGATTTTTTGGGAAAAGCCGCTTCGGGGGAAATTACCGTTTCGGGGCTTTCCGCAGACAGGGCGATAGAGCTTTTGGAGCGCATGAAGGGCGGGCACAACGTTCCCGTTTTGGTCGGACTGTTGGAAAACGGGCGAACGGCGGCGCGCGCGCGGGAAGCTTTGTCGCGTTCGGTATTGATTCATAATGCCGTCGAAAGGGTCGGAGAGCTTTATAAAAACGGCAATAAGGAAGCCGAAGAACTGCTTCGTTCCTGGGCGAAAGGGGAATGGTTTTCTTCGCGTCCCGACATTCCCGGCGTGATCAGGGCGGTCGTTTATAAAATACCCGACGACATTGAGGCATCGACGGATTTTTTGTCCCACAGTAAAGGCGGGCATACGCGTACCGACGTTCCGAAGCACGGAAAGCGTTATTTCATGACGCGGGAAATGCTGGCGGAGCTGGAGGCTTTAAAGGCGGCGCATCCCGACCGTCAGGTCGTTTTGGCCGCCGATAAGATCGGGACAAGTTCGTCGCGCAAGTCGGGCATGAACAACGTCGAATGGAATACGGGCATTGAAAATGAAGACACGCGCGGCGTTCCGAATAAACGGACGCGCGCCGTCATTTTCGCGGGCGGCACTTTGGGGCCGATTTTTGCCAAAACGGCGCAAGATATGGGCAGCGTCATCCTGCGCGTCAATACGGACGTTTTGAAAACGGGCGATCTGCTTGACATCCGCTTGAAAGAGGGACGCGCGACGGACGCGGCGGGGCGGACGGTCTGTACGTTTAACTTTTCAAAATCCGACGCCGAAATCCTGCGCGCGAACGGCGGAACGAATTTCCGCATGGGAAAGATACTGACGGCGGCGGCATCAAAGATATTGGGCGAAAGTTATTCTCTGCCTTATGAGGTTTCTGATTTTTCGGCGGCGGAAAGGCGACCGATGACGGCAGCGCAAAAAATCATCGCCAAAGCCGCGCAAAAGGAGTTCGTCACTCCGGGAATGACGGTTTACGCAAAAGTCGGCACCGTCGCTTCCCAGGACACGACGGGCGGTATGACCGTACGGGAATTACAGGGAACTTTGGCGGCGATGAAACTGGCGGTTCCGCTGTTTTTGCAATCTCAATGCCATAACGCGGCGGCGGGATTCAGGACGCCCGCGGTTGTTGAAGCGAACCGAAGGCTGGCGGACTTTGTAAGGGAAATCGGCGGCGTCGCTTTGAATATGGGGGACGGCATCATCCATTCGTGGCTGAACGAAGTCGTCATGCCGAATTCCGTCGTCGTCGGCGGGGATTCGCACACGCGCGTCCCCACGGCGTTGAGTTTTCCTTTGGGATCGGGCGGCGTTGCCGAGGCTGCGGCGACGGGCGTTACGGAAATCGTCGTTCCCGAAAGCGTTTTAGTCGTTCTGAAAGGGGCTTTCCGCCGCGGGATCGGCGTTCGCGATTTGGTGAACTATATTCCGTACAAGGCCAAAAAGCTGTTCGGATCAAACAGCAACGTTTTTGAGGGAAGAATTATCGAATTTCGCCGCGAGGAAGGCGGGGAATTTGATATGATCGACGTTTTCCGCCTGACGAACGCTTCGGCGGAACGCAGCGCTTCGGCGGCTTATTTCGAGCAAAGCCCGCAGACCGTTGCCGATTATTTAAAAACCCGTTCTCTGCCGATTTTGGAACGCCTGATTTCGGAAGGTTATGACAACGGGGACGCTTTGTCCGCCCGCGCTGAAGAAATGCGCGAATGGTGCAAGGCCCCCGAGGGCGTTCGCGCCGACGACGGAGCGGATTACGCCTGTATTTTGACGATTGATTTGAACGAGATTGAAGAACCGTATGTCGCGTGTCCGCACACGCCCGACAATGTCAAGCCTTTGTCCGAACTGGCGGGAACGCCCGTTGATTTTTGCTTCGTCGGTTCGTGCATGTCGGGATACGGGGATTTTAAGGATTTCGAACGCATCACGGAAAGCGCGCAAACGACGGCCGCAGAAGTATGGATGACGCCTGCGACCCGATTGCTGGCCTTGCGGCTGGAAGCGGAAGGCATCACGGAAAAACTGAAAAGCCGCGGCGTGCGTTTTGAAGTGCCGGGATGTTCTTTGTGCATGGGCAATCAGGAACGCGTTATCGGCAAAAAGAACGTCGCTTCGACGTCGACGCGCAATTTCAAAGGCAGAATGGGCGACGAAGCGTCGGTTTATCTGGTGTCGTCGCAACTGGCCGCCGTTATTTCCCTTTCGGGGCGTTTCCCGAACGTTCCCGAATATTTTAAGGCTGTAAGACATGTCGATTAAATCGTACGTTGACGTCGCCCTGCCCGAAGAAGCGGCGGGGGCGGCTTATGAAGAAGTCAAAAAAGAATTGATTTTGCCGTTTGAGGATTATATCGGCAAGGGGCGTTTGCGCGAGCATGATTGGAGCCTGAAGGGACGCATCCAAACGAACGGCGGCGTCATCAGCGAAACGGTCGAAATGGCGGGCGGCGACAAATATGCCGTTTTGGTCAAAGGCCCGGGCATTACGCCGACGCGCGATCAGACTCTGGCGATGTTGAAATCTTTGGGGGACGATCGCCGTCCCGAAGAATTGAGCCGTCTGGTTACGGGAACGCCGAACGGGTATTTGAGAGGGCACTGGCTGGTCAAAGGGAATCTGGAACGCTACGAGAATCCGGGACTGTCGGAGCTTTTGGACGTAAAGTTGCCCGACTATTCCGAAGCGGGTCGTCTTGACGTAATGTTTTTGGACGGCGGACGGGAAAAAGACGGCTTTTTCCTGACGTTGGACGAGGATGCCGAAGTGTCCGTCGAGTGCGACGGAAAGGTTGTCAGGGAAGCCGAAAAACTGAGCGCCGGATCGCCCGTCTATGCGAAAATCACCCGTCGCGCCGACGTGGAGGCGTTGGTTGAAAGCGCTTTGTCCAAGGACAAGGAAATCGTTTTCATGTCGAAATACACGGTTCGCCCCGAACTGGACGGCGAGAAGAAGAAAATCTATAACGACTTGCGCGAAAAGCACGGGTTGGAACGCCGCGAGGGCAATCAGGGCGACATCGTTGACGCGGCTTTCGCGCGGTTGCTCTCCCGCCCGTCAAAGGAGGATCTGGTCATTCTGATTCCCGATCCGTCATACGGGCCGAAGGTCGCCGCCGTTCTGGGCGCGGCGTATTCCCGAGGCGTCAGGAAGCCCGTCGGTGAGTTCTCCGTTTGCCGTTTTTCCGCGGGAAAAAGCGAATACGGCGGTTTGAATGCCCGTGCGAAAGAGGATTGCGAATACCGTATTTACGTCGGCAAAAAGTTTTACCGCTTTACCGTTCGGGCGGGCGATATGTTTGAAGAGATGCATTACGATTACGCCGACGCGCTGACGTATGCGGAACAGGCTTTTCGCCAGGCGGCGGCAAAAAAATACGACCGCGTGATATTCGCCTTTGACGAAACGGACGGCTATGACGCCCCCGCCGTCAGGGCGGCGCGCGAAGTCGCCTATCGGGAAAAAAAGGCGGAGGGCGTCGATTTCATGCTGATGAAACCCGACGCGGCGGCGGTCATGATGTTCACGTCGCCGATGCCGGGAAAAACGCTTTACGCTTATGACAACCTGTGGGGCGACATCGTTTCGGACGCCATGGATCTGGGAGCGGGCGTCGCGTCCGTCAATTCGGTTATTTTGCTGGCCGACGGGCGCGTGTGGCCCGAAATGGGCGGCGCGGGGACGGCGCCCGCGATGGTCGAACGCTTCAGGCGCGAAGGATTTTGGCGTTACGACCCGATCCCCGTCATTGAAGGGATGGCGATCGGTTTTTGTCAGGCGGCGGCTTTTGAACCCGATAATGAAAAATTAAACAAGTATGCGTATGCTTTGCATGACGCCTGCCTGAACGTTTTAAAAAACGGAACGGCAACGCCCGATCTGGCGGATAAGCTGAAATCGCCCGCAAGGAAAGGGACGGATACGGTTTCCTTTATCAGAGCCGTGCGCGTTGAGCTTCTGAAGCTGTTGGGACGGGAGGAAGAAGCCCGTCTGCTGGCCGAAGAGTTAAAAACGACGATGAAAGAAGTAATATGACGAACGAAACGGTCAAATTTGAATTTGAAGGCAAAAGCGTTGTCCTGCCCGTCGTTACGGCGACGACGGGGGAAAAAAGCATTGACATTTCCCGATTGCGCGCCGAAACGGGCTATACGGTGCTGGACCCCGGGTTCGGCAATACCTGTTCGTGCGAAAGCAGAATTACATACGTCAACGGAGAAAAGGGAATCCTGACGTATCGGGGGCTGCCGATCGAAACGGTGGCGGAAAAAATGACCTTTGTCGAAACGGCGTGGATGTTGATCTACGGCCGTCTGCCGACGACGGCGGAGCTAAAGCAGTTCAGCGGGCTTTTGACCGAAAACGAATTGTTGCATGAAGGGCTGTTGCATCATTTTGAGGCGTTCCCGCCCAACGGACAGCCGATGTCCATTTTATCCGCTGTCGTTAATTCTCTGGTTTGTTACTCGCCCGAAATTTTGGAAAACCGCAACGAAGCCGAATTTAACAATTCCGTCGCCGCCATTATCAGCAAAGCGCGCACAATCGCGGCATTCAGCTACCGCAAAGCAATGGGGCTGCCGTTTGTTTATCCCGATCCCGCGCGCAGTTATTGTTCTAATTTCCTGCACATGATGTTTTCTTTGCCGTACCGCCCGCATCAGCCGACGGAAGAAGCCGTAAAGGCATTGAACCTGTTTTTGATGCTGCATGCCGATCATGAACAGAACTGTTCTACGTCAACGGTGCGTATCGTCGGATCGGCTCAGACGAATTTGTTTTCCAGCGTGGCGTCGGGGATCTGCGCGTTGTGGGGCAAGCTCCACGGCGGAGCGAACGTCGCCGTTTTTGAAATGTTGCAACATTTGGCAAAGGGCGAAGAAACGATCCCCGAATTTATCAAGCGCGTCAAACGCAAGGAAGTCCGTCTGATGGGGTTCGGGCACCGCGTGTACAAGACTTTTGATCCGCGGGCCAAAATACTGAAAAAGGCCGTGGCCGAGCTGTTGGAAAAGGAAAGCGCCGGCGATAGGGATCCGTTGCTGGATATCGCCCGCGAGCTGGAAGAAATCGCGTTGAAGGACAATTATTTCAAAGATCGCAATTTGTATCCGAACGTCGATTTTTATTCGGGCATGATTTTGCGCGCGCTGAAGATTCCTTTGAACATGTTTACCGTTATGTTTGCCATCGGACGTATTCCGGGGTGGATTGCCCATTGGAAAGAAGGCAACGAAGGGGCTTCCCGTTTGGTTCGTCCGCGCCAGGTTTATACGGGAGCCGTCGATACGCCTTTTGTCGCTCGCGAACTGCGCAGCGGTGACGAAAATTAACGGAGGAACGCATGGATTATTCCGAGCTGAGCGCCAAAAAAAGCCGCCTTGACGGGATGCGCCCCTTTCCCGACGACGTTGAAGCCGAATTGAAAAAAGAGATTGTGCTGGAATTGACCTGTACGGGGAACTGCTTTGACGGCGTTTCCCTGAACCGTCGCGAAACGGCGTCAATTCTGTTTGACGACGAACCCGTTCCCGGCCACAGCCTGACCGAGCACATCAGAACCCTGAACGTTGCCAAGGCGTTTGAAAAGGCGGCCGAAAAGGCAAAGCGTCTGAATCGTCCGTTGGACGACAACGATGTCAGGAACATCCACCGCATCATTGTGCGCGGTTTGGATGACGACAATGCGGGAATGTACCGCGGGGCGTCTTTGACTTTCGGTCCGGGCGGTCCTTTGATGCCCGATCCCGTCCGCGTTCAAAGGATGATGGATGATCTGGGAATGTGGCTTTATACGGTTCGGACACTGCACCCCGTTATGATGGCGGCGGAGGCTCACCTGCGCCTGATGTCGATTTGGCCGTTCGCCGAAGGCAACGTCCGTACGGCGCGCACCCTGATGAACCTGATTCTTTTGACGGAAGGCTACCCGCCCGCCCTGTTTTCGCGACGGGAAAAAAAGGAATACTGGTCATCCTTGGAAAAAGCCGTGTTCAAAAACGACCGCGAGGACTATGACCGCCTGATTTATCGGGCGGTGAACCGTTCTTTGGAATTTTATCTGAAGGCGGGGCGGGAGAAGCATACGGGCGACGTTGAAGCCGAACCGTACTTTTTGCGGATCGGGCAGCTGGCGAAGGAAACGGGCGAACGCGTTTCGACGCTTCGCTATTGGACGGGACTGAACCTGTTGGAAACGGCGGGGAAGACGTCGGCGGACTATACGCTTTATTCCTCCGAGGTTATTCCGAAAATCAGGCGTTTGAAGGAATTGAAGGAACAGCGCTATACGTTGGACGAGATCCGAAAAATACTCTATCCCGACGAATAAAGGGCGGTGTTGCGCTTCAAAATGCGATAGGGCATAATAAACGGGTCATTCATTCGGAATACGGGCGGCGATATGGCGGAAAAAAGCAAATATATCATTGATTATTGTGAAAAAGCGGCGAACGGAACGTTGCGCCGCGTTATCGGGCGCGATAAGGAACAGCGCCGCGTAATGCACATTTTGTTGCGCAACCTGAAAAACAATCCGATGCTTTTGGGGCCGACGGGAATAGGAAAAACTTCAATCGTCGAAGGTTTCGCCCGCGCTTTGGCCGAAGGACGCGTTCCCCCGAAGCTCAAAGGGTATAAGCTGGTCGGCATTGACGTTGCGACGATGATGATCGACAGCAAAACTTTTGCCGAATACGAAGATCATTTAAAAACGGCGTTTCAGGAGATTCAGGCCTCCGAAGGCAAATGGATCCTGTTCGTCAGCGACATCAGCTTTTTGGCAAAAACGCCGACGGGCAATCAGGAAATCCCGAAATTTTTAAAGCCGAAGGTGTTGGACGGCGGCATTCGTTGCGTCGTCGAGGCGGAACTGAACGCTTTTAAACAGTACATTGAACAGGATCCCGACCTGATGAGCTGTTTGCAGACAATGTACGTTGAAGAACCGACGCCTGCGGAAGCGCTGGACATCTTAAAAGGCGTGCGACCCGATTACGAAAAGAAGTTCGGCATTAAGATTCCCGACGACATTTTGCAAAATTCCGTTACGATGTCGGCGCGTTACGTTAAATCGCGCCTGTTTCCCGAAAAGGCTTTGGATCTTTTGGATGAAGCGTCTACGGGGCTGATGCTTGATTTGGACGAAGGCAAGACCAAAGACAACACCCTGACGAACGACTATATTTCCAATATTATCTCGTTCTGGACGGGCATCCCGATGGACAAGGTCAACGCCGAAGACAAACAGCGTTTGATTGATCTTGAGAATTTTCTGGGACGCCGCGTTATCGGCCAACCCGAAGCGATTTCGGTTATTTCGGGTGCGGTGCGCCGCATGAAATCGGGATTGCAGGATCCGAACCGTCCGCTGGGCACTTTCCTGTTCATCGGTACGACCGGCGTCGGTAAAACCGAACTGGCAAAGGCTTTGTCGGAATTTATGTTCGACGACGAAACGGCGCTGTTGCGCTTGGATATGTCCGAATATATGGAAAAACAAAGCGTATCGCGTTTGTTGGGGCCTCCTCCCGGAACGCCGGGGTTCGAGCAGGGCGGCGTTTTGACCGAAGCCGTGCGTTTGCGCCCGTATCAGGTTGTTTTGTTCGACGAATTGGAAAAGGCGCACAGCGAAATTTTAAACCTGATGCTGCAGTTGCTTGACGAAGGGCGCCTGACGGACGGCAAAGGCTTGACGGTAGACTTCAGGAACACGATTGTGATTATGACGTCGAACTTGGGAACGAACCTGCCGCGTTATCAGCGTATGGAGTTCCTGCGCAAGAATTTGCGTCCCGAATTTCTGGCGCGTATTGACGATATCATTCCGTTCCACGGGTTGGCGGAAGAAAACCTGTTGGCGATTGTGGACATCCATTTGAACAAGTTTGTGAAGCGCGCCAAAGCGGTCGGCCTGACGGCGGAATTGTCTTTGGAAGCCAGAAAATGGTTCGCGGACGAGGTGTTTATTGCCAAGAACGGCGTTCGCGAAATCAAACGCCTGATTCAGCATCATATAGAAAACCCCCTGTCCGTCCTGATGATGTACGACAAGGTGTCTTCCGAAGATTTGATCAAGATTATCCGCCCGAAAGATAAGAAGGGCGTGGAGATTGTCGTCCTGAAGCCCGAAGAGCAGGATAAAGTCCTTGAAGAAGCGGTTACCGTCGAAATGAAAATGGACGATAACGTGGACGACAGGCCGCCTCCGCCGCCGACGTTCAAGCTGAACGAAGACGAGGACGCTTACAAAGACCTGCCGGCGTGGAAGCGCGCCGCGATGGAAGCCGCCAGACAGCAGGGCGGCGCTTCGTCTGCCGAAGGGCACGGCGGCGTAAAGATTGTTAAAGTCCCCGTCGCCAAGGGCTTTAAATCGACGCGCATGATGAAGGTGCCGCTGCCGAAGATGCCTAAGGCTTTGATGGAAAAGGAAATTAAGGAAGAAGATGCCGCGGAAGGAATTATTCCGCCTTTGGACGACGCGCCGCCGCCTTTGGTGCCGCCGCCTGCGGATTCTTTGCCCGATCTGCCTCCCGCGGTTCCCGATGTCGAGCCGCCCGTAGCGGTGCCTTCGCCCGTTGCGCCGATAAAAGAAGAATAAAAAAATCATTTCGGACGGTTGAAAAACCGTCCGAATTTTTATATATAAAAACCTTTTGCGCTTCCTTTTTCGTCCGTTTTCGGATATTTCTAAAAGACCAGGGTTCTTAAGGGGCGAAAACATGGCGGAACAGGAAAAATCGGCAAAAGGAAACATCGGGCATGTCGTCGCGGTTCAGGGCAGCGTCATTGACATTCGTTTCGAAGACGGCCTTCCCGGAATATTCAACGAATTGAAAACGGGCGAAAACGGCGACCTTTCCGTCGAAGTTCAGGCTCATCTGGACGAACGGACGTTGCGCGGGTTGGCGATGGGGCCGACGCGCGGCCTGTCCCGCGGGGCGGAAGTCGTTGATACGGGACATATGATGACGGTTCCCGTCGGCGATGAAATTTTGGGCAGGATGTTTAACGTCTTCGGCAAACCGATTGACGGCGGGGCAGACGTGACGGGAGCCGACCGCCGCCCGATCCATGCCCGTTCCGTTCCTTTGGCAAAACGCAGCGTTTCTTCCGAAATATTCGTCAGCGGCATCAAGGCGATTGACCTGTTGGCGCCGATGGAACGCGGCGGCAAAGCGGGGTTGTTCGGCGGCGCGGGCGTCGGAAAGACCGTCCTGATCACCGAAATGATCAATAATATGGTCGGGCGCTATGAAGGCGTCAGCCTGTTTTGCGGTGTCGGCGAACGTTGCCGCGAAGGCGAACAGCTTTATCGCGAAATGAAGGACGCGGGCGTGTCGGACAAGACCGTCATGATGTTCGGCCAGATGAACGAAGCGCCGGGCATTCGTTTTCGCGTGGCTCAGGCGGCTTTGACGATGGCGGAATACTTCCGCGACGAAAAGAAACAGGATGTTTTGCTCTTGATCGACAACGTATTCCGCTTTGTTCAGGCGGGTTCGGAAATATCCGTTTTGATGGGGCAAATGCCTTCCCGCGTCGGGTATCAGCCTTCTTTGGCGACGGACATCGCGTCCTTGCAGGAACGCATCGCCTCAACGCAAAGCGCCGCGATTACGTCCATTCAGGCCGTGTACGTCCCCGCGGACGACTTGACCGATCCGTCGGCAAGCCATACGTTCGCGCATTTGTCTTCGAATATCGTCCTGTCGCGCGCCCGCGTGTCGCAGGGCTTGTATCCCGCCGTTGATCCGCTGGCGTCGGGGTCAAACATGCTGACGCCCGTTACGGTCGGAGAACGCCACTATAAAACGGCGACGGCGGTACGGCGCACTTTGGCGGAATATGAAGAGCTCAAAGACATTATCGCGATGCTCGGCTTTGACGAGTTGCCCGAAAACGATCAAAAAACGGTTTTGAAGGCGCGCAAGCTGGAACGCTTCCTGACTCAACCGTTCTTTACGACCAAGCATTTTACGGGAATGGACGGCCGTTCCGTTGAGCTGGAAGATACTTTGTCGGGGTGCGAACGGATTTTATCGGGTGAATTGGACGGTGTCCCCGAAAACGCTTTTTATATGGTCGGAACGATTGAAGACGTCTTGAAAAAAGCCGAACAAATTCGGGAGAACGCGGCCTGATGAGGTTTAAGACGCTGATGCCTTCGGGCGTTGTTTTGGACAGAGAAGTCGGGCGCATTCGTATTGATGCGAAGGACGGTTCGCGGACGTTTTTGCCGAATCACGCCGATTTCGTTACGGCCGTCGTTCCCGGGCTGGTCTCTTTTACGCCGTCCGAGGAGCCCGATACGGAAGTGTTCATGGCGTGCGACCGGGGAATACTGGTTAAGGAAGGCGAAACCGTCAGCCTGTCCGTGCGCCGCGCGGTCATCGGTTCCGACTTGGCCGTTTTAACGAAAGCCATCGGCGCAGAGTTCAAAAAAGTCGAGGAAGAACGCAAAACGGTCAACGCCGCGATGGCGCGTTTGGAGGTCGGGTTGACCCGCGGTTTGATGCAGCTGAATTCCCGTCGGCAGTAAAAGGAGAGCGGCATGGAACTGTTTGAGAAAGAGGCTCCCGCGAACAACAGAAAGGAATCTGAGGAATCTTTGGCGGAACGCCTGGAGGTCAGAGCTTCCCGCCGCCTGATCAGCCGCCGCGAAGAACAAAGGATTGACGCGCGGCAGGGATTGTCTTTTTTGGGCGCGATCGGTTGGCATCTGCCCGTTCCGACGGTCGCGGGAGCTTTGGTCGGCAAATGGTTGGACGGAAAATATCCGCATGAAACCGTGTCCTGGTCGTTGAACCTGATGCTTTTAGGGCTGGTTTTGGGCATGATAAGCACGTGGGTATGGGTCAGACGCGAAGGCATTGAACGTGCCGTGCGCGAACAAAACGAACGTGAGGCGGCAATTGAATCGTTGCGTCGGCAGGCGCATGAAGAGGCCGCCGCAGAAACGGAAAAAGAGGAAGACGAAAACAAATGACGCTTTGGGAAGGGATCCTTTGTTTCGTTACGGGAACGGCCGTCGGCGCCGTTTATTTCGGCGGGCTGTGGCATACGGTAAGGCTTTTAAAAACAACGAAGCGCGCGACGCGCGTTCTGTTGGTCAGCTGGCTGTTGCGCAATCTGTTTTTCGTTTTCGCTTTTTTTATCATGATGCAAAGCAGCGCTCAGCGTTTGATCGCGGGATTTTTAGGGATGATGGCCGTACGGATCGTTATGTCGGCCTATATGAAGCGTAAGAACGCGGCCGTAAGCAACGGGGGACGGGTATGATTGACCGGTATGACGATATGATCGCCTTTCGCCTGTTCGGCATTCCCGTAAATTGGACGATCGCGTCAACGTGGATCGTGATGGCGTTGTTGGTTTTCGTGTCGGTTTTGGCGACGCGGGGCTTAAAAACGGGGATGAAGGTATCGCGGTGGCAGACGGGAACGGAAGTCGTCGTCGGCCTGTTGCGTTCTCAAATCAAAGAAATGGCGGGCGATGACCCGATGAAATATCTGCCTTTGGTCGGGACGTTCTTTTTGTTTATTGCGGCGTGCGTTTTGCTGTCCGTTATTCCGTGGTTCAAAATTCCGACGGCGTCCCTGTCCACGAC
The DNA here is from genome assembly GCA_944392845.1 of uncultured Alphaproteobacteria bacterium. GTDB lineage: Bacteria > Pseudomonadota > Alphaproteobacteria > CAAGCB01 > CAG-977 > CAG-977. The sequence continues at coordinate 5,637 of CALXYE010000091.1, read as the reverse complement.
GGGAGCGTTCGCCGCGGTCGTTTTGGCGGGTATTCCCTTTTACGGCATCCGAAATGCGGGCGTTCGGGGATATTTGAAAAAATACACGGAACCCAGCCTGATTTTGATGCCGATTAACGTCATCAGCGACGTCACCTCAACGGTTGCCATGGCGATCCGTTTATTCGGCAATATGCTCAGCGGCGTTTTGATCGGTTCGATTTTATTGATGCTCGTCCCCTTCGTTCTGCCTTTGCCGATGCAGCTGTTGGGTTTGTTCACGGGCTTTATCCAATCGTATATTTTCGCGGTTTTGGCCGTTGTGTTCATGTCTTCGGTCGCGCCGGCGGCCGATGAAGGAGGCTTCGTCGAAACGCCGTCGGCGGAAAAAGAATTGAGGGAAGGGGACGTTCCTTCCTTTCGGAAAGATTTAAAAACAAAAGGAGAATGATTATGGATATCTTAACGATCATCGGAGCCGCATCCGTCATCGCGGCGGGGTTGTGCATCGGATTGGGCGCTTTGGGGTCATGCATCGGCGAAGGCAACACTGCCGCTCAAGGCCTGCAGGCGATTGCTCAGCAACCCGACGAGGCGGGAACGATTTCGCGCACGATGTTCATTTCTTTGGCAATCGTTGAAACGGGCGCGATTTATTGCTTTGTCGTAACGATGATTTTGATCTTTTCCAATCCGTTCTGGAATTACGCCGTTGAGGCCGCCGCCAAATAAAGCGGATGTGTTTTGCCCGCGTAAAGGAAGGGAAATATGGGGATAGATTGGATCACGTTCGCGGCTCAGCTGGTCAACCTGGCGATTTTAGCGGCTCTTTTGTACAAATTTCTGTTCAAGCCGCTTTTGGCGGCGATTGACGCGCGCGACGCTCATATCGCTTCAGAGGTCAAAAATGCCGAAACGTTGGCGGCCGCGGCGGAAAAACGCCTGGAGGAACTGAACGAAAAGCATCGGGAGATTGACGCTTCCCGTCAGAATATTCTGGATCAGGCGCGTTTGGTGGCGGACAATCTGAAGGTTCGTTTGGAACGCGAAATCCGCGACGACGTTTTGGAACGGAAACGCCGCCTTGCAGAAGAGCTGGAACAGGAACGCAAAGGCTTGGAAAGCGAATTGCGCGAAGCCGTTGTTTCCAACTTTACCCGTTTGGCCCGCAAAGCGTTTTGCGAATTGGCGGATGCGAATTTTGAAACGCGCGTTGCGGAAGTTTTAAAAGATCGTTTTTTTTCTCTTCCCGCCGAGGAACGGTTACGTTTAAAGCCTGTCGCCGATGAAGAAGGCGTTTTGCCTCCGATTACGATCAGGACTGCTTTTGAAACGGGGGAACGCACGCGTCGGGAAATATCCGCAATGCTGAAAGAAGCGTTGGATATTCCCGAAACGGCGATACGGTTCGAAACGGATTCAAAACTTTTGTGCGGGCTGGAGATTACGTCGGCGGGGAACGTTTTGGCGTGGAATTTTGAAGAGTATTTACGCGACTTTACGGAAACAATGGACAAGACGCTTCGGGAAATGTCGATGCGTTTGGATCGGGAAGAAAACTAACCGAAAGGGAAAAGAATGTTGAAAGAAGCAGCGAAGGAAGCGTTCGGTCTTGTCGGCAAGGCTGTCGATTCCTCGTCCGCCTCTGCGGAGGTTGAGGAAGTCAGCGAAGTGCGTTCCGTATCCGGCGGGACGGCCGAGATTTCGGGGCTGGAAAACGTGCGGATGGAAGAGCTGTTGGAATTTCCCGACGGCGTTACGGGAATGGCGTTCACGTTGTCCGAAGATTCCGTCGGCGCGGTATTTTTGACGGCTCCCGACGGTATTAAAGCCGGCGACCGCGTGTATCGGACGGGGCGCGTCGTTGACATTCCCGCGGGCGAAGAGCTGCTCGGCCGCGTTATAGACCCGCTGGGACGCCCCTTAGACGGAAAAGGACCCGTCATTACGGCGGAACGTCGCGAAATTGAGCGCGAAGCTTTCCCGATTATGGCACGCGCGCCCGTTTCCGTCCCGCTGCAAACGGGAACGAAAGCCGTTGATTCTTTCACGCCCGTCGGCAGAGGCCAACGCGAACTGATTTTGGGCGATCGCCAAACGGGCAAAACGGCATTGGCCGTTGACGCGATCATCAACCAAAAGGATACGGGCGTCATTTCCGTTTACTGTGCAATTGCTCAGCGCGGTACGGCGATTGCCCGCGTTGTGGACAATTTAAAGAAATACGGCGTGTTGAAAAATACGATTATCGTTGCGGCGTCTGCGGATGAAACGGCGGGAATGCAGTACATCGCGCCGTATGCGGCGACGGCGATCGGCGAATATTTTATGGAAAAGGGCAGGGATGTTTTGATCGTTTATGACGATTTGACTTCGCATGCCCGCGCTTATCGCGAAATGTCCCTTTTGTTGCGCCGCCCGCCCGGCCGCGAGGCGTTTCCCGGCGATATTTTTTACATCCATTCGCGTTTGTTGGAACGCTCGACGCGCCTGCGTCCCGAATTCGGCGGCGGCTCCCTGACCGCTTTTCCGATTGTCGAAACGGAAGCGCAAAATATTTCCGCCTATATTCCGACGAACATTATTTCGATTACGGACGGACAGATCTATCTGTCTTCGCCGATGTTCCAAAAGGGTATTCTGCCCGCGATCGATACGGGGCGGTCGGTGTCGCGCGTCGGCGGCGACGCGCAGCTGCCGGCGTACAGCTCTTTGGTCGGGCCGCTGAAACTGTCGTTTTCACAGTTTGAAGAGCTGGAAAGCTTTGCAAAATTCCGCAGTTCTCTGGACAAGGAAACGGAGCGGCAGCTTAAACGCGGGCGAAGCATTCGCGCGGTCATGCAGCAAAAACAGTTCAATCCCGTTCCCGTCGTTGACCAGATCGCCGTTTTGCTGGCGACCGTTGAGGGCTTGTTTGACGATGTTCCCGATAACCTTCGCGGCGAGGCCTGCGATGCCGTTTCCGAGGTGATGAAAACGGAAAAGAAAGAAATCGCCGATGCGATTTTAAACCGTGAGAAATTGACTCCCGAAAGAAAGGCGGAATTGCTTGCGGCGTTTAAGAACGCTTTAATCCGCGAGCATATTTTGACGACGGAATAAGGACGGCGGAATGGACAGTCTGGAAGGTTTGCAGAAACGCATCAAGACGACGCAGGATCTGCGTTCAATCGTCAGCACGATGAAATCGTTGTCCGCAGTCAGCATTATTCAATATGACGCGTCGTTGAAATCTTTGCTGGAATACGGCGAAACGATTAACGCGGGAGCTTCCGTTTTGTTGCGCAACGGCGTTTTGAACGCGGCGAAGCCGCCGAAAGTTCCTTCGGACAAGAAACGGGCGCTGGCCGTCGTTATCGGGTCGGATACGGGGCTGGTCGGAAAGATTAACCGCGACGTTGCGGATTTTGCGCGGGATTTTCTGAAAGAGAAAGGTTTCGACGTTGAAAGGGCGCGCTTTATCGGCATCGGACGGCAAGTAATCGGACGTTTGGAGAGCGACGGTCGGCTTTTGTTGGCGTCGTATCCCGTTTCCAATTCAATCAAAGCCGTCGGGACGACGGCCGCCGCCGTTTTGATTAAGATTGACGAAGTTCTGCATGCCGAAGGGATTACTCACGTTTACCTGTTTTTCAATCGCCGCCGTTCGGGAACCGTCCGTCCCGCCGCATCTTTGCTGATGCCGATGGGCGAAGAATGGCTGGCGGGGCTGAAGCGCAGAAAATGGAAATCCCGCCGTTTCCCGACTTTTTCGATGCCCCCCGCAGCGCTGTTTTCTTCTTTGGTCAAAGAAAGATTGCTGATTGAATTGGCAACGGCGCTGACGGATTCGCTGACGGCGGAACATCATACCCGTTTGATGACAATGCAGGCGGCGGAAAAAAACATTGACGAAAATCTGGAACGGATGAATTTGGAATATCAGCAAAAACGCCAGGAAAGCATAACGACGGAACTGCTGGACGTCGTTTCGGGAGCCGAAGCGTTGCGCAAAAAGCGGCCGAATGCTTGAATTCCTTTAACCCGCTGATTAAAAAGAGGGTTTTTGTTTTACGGCGGATATGCTATAACCAAAAGAACGGCAACATTTTATTAAGGATTTTTTTATGCGTTTTGGTTTGATTTCGGGATTATTGCTGATGCTTTGCGCGTGCGCGTCCGCACCTTCAAACAAAGCTCCGGAAAGAACGTCCGTTCCCGCGAAGCGGACGGCGGCGCATGCGGCGCGCTTGGCGGCAAAGGAAGCCGATTATATGTCGCAGTTGCAAAATATGCTGTCGAGGACGCTGAACGGAACGTCTTTGACCATGAAACGCAAGGGAAACGCCGTGGTTTTGACAATGCCCGGCACGGCGGCGTTTGCTAAAAATTCATATAATATGGCGCCGAAGGCGGCCGAAGAACTGAAAAAAATCGCTCCCGTCCTGCGCTATTACGAAAAAACGCGCATCACGGTCGTCGGGCATACGGCAAAGGATCCCGACGTTAAGGATACAACCAATAAGCTTTTGTCCCGAAAGAGGGCGGAAAAAGCCGTTTCCGTCTTGACCGCTTCAGGACTTAAGGCCGCTCGCTTTCAAAGCGAAGGCAAAGGGGCTGACGAGCCCGTTGCAAAGAACGATACGGCCGCGGGGCGCACAAAAAACAATCGCCTGGAAATCGTTTTGACTCCCTTGCTCCGTTAAGGCGGAAAAATGAAAAAAGCGTCGGGGTTTCTTGTTTTCCTGCTTCTTCAGGGATGTACGTCGCTGTTTTTTTATCCGTCGCGGGAAACGGCGTTGTTGCCGTCGGATTTGGGGTTGAAATATGAAAACGTTTATTTCGAAACCTCGGACGGCATCAGACTTCACGCATGGGACATCCCGCCCGTTTTGGAAAAAGGCGAAGCGGAAAAAGGTACGGTTCTGTTTTTGCACGGGAATGCTGAAAACATTTCGACGCATACGTTCGGCGTGTTGTGGCTGACGTTATACGGGTACCGTTTGTTTGCGCCGGATTACAGAGGGTACGGAGCGTCTTTGGGCGAACCGTCTTTGGCGGGATTGGAACGCGACATTAACGCGGCGTTGAAATATTTGACGGCGCGGGGGGATGATCCCGTTTTTGTTTTCGGGCAAAGCTTAGGAGCGGCATTGACGGTTTCCGCGTTATCGGAATCCCCTTATGCCAAAAAGGTTTCGGCGGTTGTTATCGACAGCGGTTTTTCTTCGACGCGGCGGATTGCGCGGGAAAAGGTCGCGATGTTCTGGCCGTTGTGGCCGTTTCAGTATCCTTTGTCATTTTTGGTTTCCGAAAACGATCCCGAAGGCAAAGTTTCCCGTCTTATGATGCCGAAGCTTTTTTTATCGACGAAAGACGACACGATAGTTCCGGTGCATCATACGCAAATTTTGTATGAGAACGCGTCCGAGCCCAAGGAGCTGATGATTATAGAAAAGGGCGGACATATACGGGCGACGCAGGACAAGTCAGCCAGAAAGAAAGTATTGGAACTGTTTGAAAAGGCGGCACGCTGTCTCGAATCTTTGACCTAACGGGTAAAAAGGCTTTTTTTCTTTCCTTTATTCATATAATCTGAACACAGAACCGTCCGAAAAGGTTTCGGGCGGGAACAGTGCCTTAGCGGGCGCGGAGCCGTGAGAAGCTCTTTTAATGCTA
>CALXYE010000090.1 GCA_944392845.1 uncultured Alphaproteobacteria bacterium | reverse complement strand
ATCATATATGGAACGTGCCGTTCTTTTTTGAAATCGGATCTTATACCAACAAGTTCGGCGAAGTCGTTACGGGCGACATTCCGCGCTTTTTCGCGGGCGACCCGACGGCGGGAATTTTGGGCGGCGGATTTTTGATTAAAATGTTCGGCTTGCCTGCCGCCGCTTTGGCGATTTTGCATACGGCAAAACCCGAAAATAAATTGAAAGTCGGCGGTATTATGGCATCGGGAGCTTTGACGGCTTTTCTGACGGGCATAACGGAACCGTTGGAATTTACGTTCCTGTTCGTGGCACCGATGCTGTATTTCATTCATGCCGTCATGGTCAGTTCGGCGTTTGCGATATTGAATTTGGCCGGTGCGCATATCGGTTATACGTTTTCGCAAGGCGACATTGACTTCGGTCTGTTCTATGCGATTGATACCAAGCCTTGGATGGTCTTTATTCTGGGGCCTGTTTATGCAGTTCTGTATTATGTTGTTTTCCGCTTTTTCATTACGGTTTTCAATATGAAGACGCCCGGGCGCGACGATGACGGGACTCCCGTTTCGGCTCAGGTCGCGGGAGCTTCCGAACACGCGGCGAAGATGGCGTTTGCCAAAAAGCTGGTGCGTGCCTTCGGCGGCAGGGAGAATATTAAAAACCTTGACGCCTGTATTACGCGCTTGCGCCTGATTCTGGCGGATCCGTCAAAAGCCAGCGACGAAAAACTGAAAGAGCTGGGCGCGGCGGGCGTGATGCGCGTCGCCGACGGCGTGCAGGCGATTTTCGGGACGGCATCCGAAAACCTGAAGACCGATATGGAAGAATTTCTGCGTTCGGGTGAAGACGAAAACGCTCCCGATGCCGTATCCGAACCCGTTCGCGAAAAGGCGGAACTGTCTTCCGAACTGACGGAGGCGCTCGGCGGCCCCCTGAATGTTGTCGAAGCTTCAAGAGGAAAGGGCGGCGCGGTCTGCGTCCGTTTGCTGGACGGGGCGAAGGCCGATGAGAAAAAACTTCGCCTCACGGGCGCCAAAGCGATGATCAAAACGGACGAAGGCCTGATATATTTGACCTTCTAAAAAGAAAGGCGGCTTTTCGAAGCCGCCTTTTCCATACGAAAAGCGATATGGACTCTTTGCGCGCCGTTCTTCAAAATAACGGTCGGGACAGAGATGCTTTGAAGAAAATATTTTGACTTTTTTCCGAAAGCTTTTACTCTGAATGTACTTTGTATTTTGATAGGAGAAATAGATGAAATCTGTAAAAGGAACGCAAACGGAAAAGAATTTGATGCATTCGTTCGCCGGAGAATCTCAGGCGCGCATGCGTTACACATATTTTGCTTCCGTTGCGAAAAAGGAAGGTTATGAACAAATTTCCGCCGTTTTTACGGAAACGGCCGACCAGGAAAAAGAACACGCCAAGCGCATGTTTAAGTTTTTGGAAGGCGGCGATGTCGAGATTACGGCTGCTTTTCCCGCGGGCATGATTAAAACGACGGTTGAAAACCTTGACGCCGCGGCGGCGGGCGAAGAACACGAATACGGCGATATGTATCCCGCTTTCGCCAAGATTGCCGACGAAGAAGGCTTTCCCGAAGTCGCTCAGATGTATCGCGCCGTTTCCGTCGCCGAAAAATTCCACGGCGACCGTTTCCGCGCTTTGCAGAAAAACATTGAAACGCAGCACGTCTTTAAACGCGAAGGCACGACGAAATGGCGTTGCCGCAACTGCGGTTACGTCCACGAAGGGCCCGAAGCTCCCGCGAAATGCCCCGCATGCCAGCATCCTCAGGCTTACTTTGAAATCGCGGCCGAAAACTTTTAAGGCTGCGTGAAACGGCTTTTAAAAGCGGCGGGCCTTTTGTCTGCCGCTTTTTATTTATTGAAGGGATGAAAAATGAAATACGCGGAAAACATTACGGATCTGATCGGCAAAACGCCTTTGTTGGAAATCAAAAAAATGAACGGGGGCAAGGCGCGCATCTTTGCCAAGCTGGAATCCTTCAACCCGATGTCCAGCATTAAGGACAGAGCGGCGCTGTTCATGCTGGACGCCGCCGAAAAGGAAGGGAAACTGACGCCCGATACGGTTATTATCGAACCGACCAGCGGCAATACGGGAATCGGGCTGGCCTATATTGCGGCGGCGCGCGGGTATCGGCTGATTCTGACGATGCCCGACACGATGAGCCTTGAACGGCGCAACCTGCTCAGGGCTTTGGGAGCCGAACTGATTCTGACGGACGGCGCGAAAGGGATGTCGGGAGCAATCGCTAAGGCCGAAGAACTGGCGGCGTCAATGCCTTCGGCGTTCATTCCGCAACAGTTTGAAAATCCCGCCAATCCGTTGGCGCATGAAAAAACGACGGCGCCCGAGATATGGGAGGCTTTGGACGGGAAGGTCGATATTTTCGTCAGCGCGGTCGGGACGGGCGGTACGCTGACGGGATGCGGCAAAGAACTGAAACGGCGCAATCCTTCGGTTCGCATCGTCGCCGTCGAGCCCGATTCTTCCGCCGTTCTGTCGGGCGATCCTGCCGGCCCGCACAAGATACAGGGAATAGGCGCGGGGTTTGTGCCGAAAATTTTAGATACGTCGCTGATTGACGAGGTTATTCGCGTTAAGGACGCCGATGCGGGCGACTTTGCCCGCCGTTCTGCCAAAAAGGAAGGCGTGATGATCGGGATTTCTTCGGGGGCGGCGCTTTGGGCGGCGAACGAATTGTCGAAGCGCCCCGAAAACGAAGGCAGGAACATCGTCGTCATTTTCCCCGATTCAGGCGAACGTTACCTCAGCACTTGGCTGTTCGCCGAGGGCTGAAAAATACGGGAAAAAAGAAGCCCTCCGTTACGGAGGGCTTTTTATTGACGCGTTGCAAACGCAAAACGCTTCAGTTCAAATGCTTTAAGCCGGCTTTCAGATAATCATAACCCGTAATAACGGTCAACAGCGCGGCGATCCAGAACAGAACTTCGCCGATTTCGCCGAAATAGCAAAACCACGGACTGAAATCCGCAACCATCAGCATCGGCATTGCCGTCATCTGACAGGCGGTTTTCCATTTCGCCAACTTTGTTACGGGCAGGCCGACTTGAATTTCCGCTAAAAATTCGCGCAACCCCGATACCAGTATTTCGCGGCACAGGATGATGACGGCGGGCCACAGCCCCGTATATCCCAAACGGTCATAGGCGGCCATCATCAAAAGCGTCGCGGCGACCAACAGCTTGTCCGCGATCGGGTCAAGCACGCGGCCGAGCGAAGACGTTTGATGCATCCGTCTGGCCAAATAGCCGTCGAAATAATCCGTGATTGATGCCAGAATGAACAATCCGCACCCCAGCCACGCCCAAAACGCTCCGGGGAACGAAAACGTTGCGACGATCACGGGAATGACCAATATCCTGAGGAACGTCAACATATTCGGCAGTCTTTGCATAAAGCGGGAACGTTGTTTTTCAGTCATGGGCCCGTCTCCTCAAAAGATGATTTTAAACAAATATATATCATCTTTTTTTGCCCCGCTACATCTAAAGAATATACTGCGCGATTTTTTTTATTCTTCCGTCGAATAGGATGCGAAAATCAAGGTGTTTTTTGCTCGGATGAAATCTTCTCTTTCCGTTTCGGGCAACCGTGATTCATGCCTGATTCCGTTTTCGTCCGTAACGAAAAACGAATATCCGATTTCGGACAAGTTCATTCCTTCTTGCGGGTCATCAAACAGCGCCGTACCGGAAAAAGTATTTTTAACTTTTCGAATACCGAGATATTGCAGGATTGTCGGCGCCAAAGCCAGAGAGTTCATCCCCTTCGCGTCCAGCGTTTTCGGCTGTTTTATGAACGGGGCGTAAATCAGCAAAGGGATGCGGTCCGCAAAAAACGGTTTGTAACTCTTGTCCGCGCTCATCAGCGAAACGTAAGGAGATTCGTAAAAATGCGCGTGATCGGCCGTCAGGATGACGATTGAATTTTTTGCATATTTTGATTTTTTAAACCAATCGAAAAATTTGCCGAATTGAAAGTCAAAGTTCGCGACCGTGTTCAACACTCTGTTCGTGCCGTCGCCGTATTTTATGCCGTCGGGGGCAGTGTCCGTGAACGCGTGCGTTTCCAGATTGTAAAACGCCGCGAAGACGGGGGCTTCGGAAGAACGGTTTTCAAAATATTTTATGATGCCGTCAAAAAATTCTTCGTCGCGGGGGAAAGAACCGTCGTAGCCTTTTTTCAGGATGTTTTTTCGCAGTTCGGGCGTAGAAATGACCTCGGCGAATTTTAAGCGCTTCAGAATATCAATCAGCGCCTTTGAACTTTCGACCGTTGATGCCGTGAAAACGGTTTCATAGCCGTTTTCGTTAAGAACGGAGGGCAGGGCGCGAACTTGGTCAATGTCGGTTTTTCCGCCGCCGTTCATAAAGAATTGCAGGTAAAGCGACGATAACGAACCGAAAATGCCTTTTTCGGTAGCGGCCGTATGGTTGTAATAATTTTCGACTTTCAGCGACGCGTCGGCAAAAGCGTCGATTTCGGGCGTCAGTGCTTTAAAACGCTGATCATATGCGCCGATCAGGCGGGCGGACAGCCCTTCCGCAAAAAACAAAAATACGTTCGGGCGCTGCGGCGTTTTTGCTTTTTCGAAGGGGAGCGGCCGCCGATAGGCTTCTTGCCTTATGCGGGAAGCGTCAAAGGGCGTCAGGCGGCTTTCGGGAAAAAACAGATGATGCGATTTTACGGCAAAATCGGCGAAAGGCGACAGAGCGGGCAACCTTTCGGCAAACGGGAATTGCCCGAAAAACAAAATCAGGCAAACGGGCGTCAGGACGGACGCTTTTCTTTTGCGTTCAACGCGCGGCAAAAAAAAGAACGCGGCGCAAAAAACGATACAAACGGCAAGAGCTTCAAATATTTTGCGTTTCAGCTTTTCAGTCATTAAAAGCGTGATATGACGGGCGTTTTCCAAAGCCAGAATGCTGACGTATTCTCCCGTTTGACGGACGGAATAGGCTTGCGCGAAATAAACCGCGGCAAAAGCAAGGGCCGGGAACAAGGCCGCCGACGAGCCTTTTTCCGCCGGCGCGCGTGCCGCGCGGTAAAACAGGAACGCTTCAATGCAAACGCCGCCCGCATATACGGCGAACGTCAAAGGCGTTTCGCCGAATGTCCCGAACAACCGATAAAGGAGCAGTCCCGCGAAATACAAGACGAACGCCAAAACAACTCCCGTGCGGGAAAAGGCTTTTCTTTTGAAAGAACGTTCCATCGTTACCATCCTTGAAGTACAAGAGGCAAACTACGCTCCATATGCTTGAAGGTCAATCTTCGGCTCTTGTCCTCCGCGTTATTTGTCCCCTGATGTCCGAATAGATGCAAAACATGACGTTTTCTTTTGCTTTTTGCCATTCGGCCTTTTTTTCTTCGGGAACATCCTTTTCTTCATGTAGGCCGCTTTCGTCGGTAAAGAAGAATATCAGTCCCGTTTCCGAAACGTTGAAGTCTTTAGGCGCGGTTTCCAGCAAAGAATGTCCGACGAAATGGTTTTCGGCCTTTTTTACGTTCAGGTAGTGCAATACCGTCGGTGCTAAAGCCAGTGAGTTTCTGCCCTTCGCGTCCAGCGTTTTCGGCTGTTTTACGGACGGGGCATAAATCAGCAAAGGGATGCGGTCAACAAAGACGGGTTTATAATCTTTTTCCGATTTCATCAGCGAAACGAACGGCGGTTCGAAAAAATGCGCGTGGTCGGACGTAAAAAACAGATATGTATTTTTCGCGTACCGCGAACGTTCGAACCAATCGAAAAATTTGCCGAATTGCCGGTCAAAGTTCGCGACCGTGTTCAACACTCTGTTCGTGCCGTCGCCGTATTTTATGCCGTCGGGGGCAGTGTCCGTGAACGCGTGCGTTTCCAGATTGTAAAACGCCGCGAAGACGGGCTTGTCGTCAGGGAGCGTTTTTAAAAACGCTTCGGCGGCTTTAAAGAATTCTTCGTCGGACATGTTCCCGCTTTTACCGTTTTTCAGCGCGGCGCGAAGTTCCTCCGTTCCGACGACGTGGCGAAATCCCGCTTTTTCCGCTATGTTCGGCAGGTTGTCCGTTATCCCCGTGCTGGCCATCAGGAAATAGGTTTCGTACCCGTTTTCGTTCAGGATATGCGCCAGAGAACGGTAATTGTCCGACGGAATGTCGGGCGTTTGCATCACTTCGGGGTGAAAGTCGCGCGTTCTGGCGGGATAAAAGGAGGTCAGCTGCCCCAAGACGCCCTTTTCGGTGGCGGCCGTGTGATTATAATAATTTTCGACTTTCATTGACCGTTCCGCCAAAGCGTCAAGGTGCGGCGTGACGCCCCTGAAGCGCGGATTATAGGCGCCGAGCGTGCGGGCGGAAAGGCCTTCGGTAAAGAAAATAAAAACGTTCGGTTTACGGGCGGTTTCGGTACGTTCGAAAGGAAACGGCGCTTCAAAGGCGTTTTGTTTCATGAAATCGGGCGTCCTGTTGCGGAAACGGTATGCCGTCGCCAGCGGAGCGGCCAGATGAGAGGCTTTTGCCGCCAGATCAACGGCGGGAGACAGGCTCGGCAACGCGGAAGCGAAAGGCAGCTGTAACAGCATCAGAGCGCCCGAAACGATAAGGATTTTTTTTGCTTTTTTGTTTTGTTCGCTTTTGGCGGCGAACGCGAAAATAACGCCGAAAGCAATGAAAAGAGCGCCGAACTGAATCAATTTTCTTTTCAGCTTGTCGGTCAGCACCAGCATAAAATGGTGAACGTTTTCCAAAGCGATGACGTCGATCAGGTTGCCGCTTTGGCGCAGTGTGTAAGATTGGGAAAAATAAACCGCCGAAAATGCCAAAATCAGCGGCAGAGTCAAAAAACGGACGACTTTTTTAGAAGAACGCAAACAATAAAGGGTTAAAAAATAAATAAAAACAAATTCAACGGCCGCTCCTGATAAGTAACAGGCGAACATAAGGGGGGGGGGTGGGATCATTAAAAGTTTTAACGGCCTGAGAGGCAAAATAGCCGAAGTTAAATAAAAGAAACGCGGCGCATAAACGTTCACGGTTTATTACGTTAAAGATCTTAGGCATAAAAGACGTTCTCCGATATATTGAATGATAGCGGATAAGGAATATCTTTTACTTTAGGTTGTCAAGCGTTTTTTTATTCTTCGCGTCCCGTCAAGGCGCTTTTGATCTGTTTCGCCATAAGGGGGCTGATGCCTTCGACGTTCGCGATTTCTTCGACCGAGGCTTCCTTTAGGGCTTTTACGGATCCGAAGTGGCGCAGCAGGGCGCGTTTGCGCTTCGGTCCGATGCCGCCGATGTCGTCCAAGACGGACACCAGCGTGTCGTTCGTGCGTTTAATGCGGTGAGAACCGATAACAAAACGGTGGGATTCGTCGCGCAGGCGCTGAATGTAATGCAACAGAGGATCGTCAAAGTTCAGATTGACGGGCGGACGGTCGGCGAAGTAAAGCGTTTCCCTGCCGGCGTTTCTATCTTCGCCTTTGGCGACGCCGACCGCCAAAACGTCGGGAACCTTCAGCTCTTTTAAAACATCCAAAGCGACCGCCAGCTGGTTCATGCCGCCGTCAATCAGGATCAGGTCGGGCAAATTGCCTTCGTTCAATCCGCGTTTAAAACGCCGCGTCAGAACTTCGCGCATCATGCCGTAGTCGTCGCCCGGCGTATAGTTTTCCGCTTTAATGTTGAATTTTCGGTAGGATTTTTTATCAAAGCCGTCGGGCGTTGCGACAATCATCGCGCCGACGGCGTGCGCGCCTTGGATGTGGCTGTTGTCGTAAACTTCGATGCGTTGCAGGGGCAGCGGCGCTTTGATCAGTTCCCGCAGCGCTTCCAACAGTTCGGCGCGCGCGGAAAATTCGACGCGGCGGCGGATCAGGGCTTCCTTTGCGTTTACAAACGCCATGTCCAGCAGCCTCTTTCTGTTTCCGCGAACCGAAGACGATACGGGGACTTTATGTCCCGCTTTGGCGGATAAGGCTTGGGAAACGACGGCTTCGTCGGGCAGGGGGGCGGAAACGATGATTTCGCGCGGAACGGGATGGGCGGTGTAGAATTGTCCGATAAAGGCCTGCAAGACGTCGCCGTCCGATCGTTCTTCCGTGCGCGTCGGGAAATAAGCGTAGTTGCCGCAGCTGCGTCCGCCGCGGAAAAAGAACGTTTGAATGCAACTTTCGCCCTTGTCCGACCATACCGCGATAACGTCGCAGTCTTTGATGCCGTCCAGATCCCGGCTTTGGCTTTGAACTTGGTTCAACGCGCGGATGCGGTCGCGATACACCGCCGCCGTTTCATAATTCATCCGTTCGCTGGCTTCTTCCATCTTTCGGGACAGTTCGTCCTGAATCTTCGTGCTTTTGTTTTGCATGAAGGCGCACGCTTCGGCGACCAAAGCCGCGTATTCCGTTTTGCCGATTTTGTCCGCGCACGGGGCGCAGCAGCGTTTGATCTGGTGCAACAGGCAGGGGCGCGTGCGGCGGTAAAAAACGTTATCCGTACAGGAACGCAACAAAAACGCCTTTTCTAAAATCGTCAGCGTTTCGTTTACCGCCGCGACCGAAGCGAAAGGCCCGAAGTATTCCCCCTTGCGCGTTCGCGCGCCGCGATGCTTTAGGATTTGCGGCCATTCGTCGTGCGTCGTGATCAAAATATGCGGGAATGTTTTGTCATCCTTCAGCAGGATGTTGTAATACGGCTTCAAACGTTTGATCAGGTCGTTTTCCAACAGGAACGCTTCGGCTTCGTTTTTTGTTTCGATGATTTCTATGCGTTCGATTTGAGAGATCATCCGTTGAATGCGCGTTGACTGGCGTTCGGGGTGCGCGTAGGAATCCAGCCGTCGGCGCAGGTTTTTGGCTTTGCCGACGTACAAGACTTTTTCCTGCTTCGTCAGCATTCTGTACACGCCGGGGCGATCGGGAAAAAAAGGCAGGCGGGACGCGACATATTCCGCTCCTTTAAGCGTTTCTTCGGATTCGCGCGTCCGTTTATCGTCGAAATCGGTTCTGTCTTCTGTCATCTCTTTGTTTTCACTTGATTTTTTCGATTTGTATGCGGTTTTTCACAGTTGTCCCCAAATTTGTGGATAAGTATGTGTAAAAGATGTTGATACACTCCTTTGATTTAAGGTTTTCTTAATGTTTTATCAAATTGCCCTATTTTGAGGCAATGAGAATAACATATTGATTTTTCGTTGTTTTTTATAATCAAGACATTTTTTTTAAAAAATTTTTAATTTTTGGGCTTGATTCCTTTTTGCGTGTTTTTCGCTTTTTATTTTCCCTGTGGATATTCTTTTTGCAAGTGACTCGTTATAAACAAAGGAGTCGCAGTGAAACTCCCCGTGTTGCGAATCGTTATTTTTGCGTTTTGTTCTCAAAGCTCCAATTCAGGCTTTGCCCGCCGTCAAGCGCTAAAATCTGTCCCGTCATGCATGAGGTCTCCAGAATAAAGGCGACGGCGTCGGCGATTTCGTCCGCAGGGGCGCCTTTGCCCAGAGGCGATTGGGACCGGCGGCGTTCAAAGTCGGCCTTGGACTGTTTCGGCGCGGGAAAAGCGTCGCCGGGGGCGACGGCGTTGACCCGCACCCGCGGCGCCAAAGCCAGCGCGGCCGTTCTGGTCAAAAGGGCTAGCCCCGCCTTGCTGAGCGTGTAAGACGTAAAATAAGGCGTCGGATTTAAAACGCGCTGATCCAGAATATTGACGATGTTTCCTTCCTTATCTTTCGGCAGCTGTCGGACGAAAGCCTGCGAAAGCAAAAAGGGAGCGCCCAGATTCAGCGTCATGTTCGCCGCCCACGTTTCGGGCGTGCAGGTCATGAAGGAATCCGCTTCGAATACGGCGGCGTTGTTGATTAACGCGTCAATCGTTCCGTAAGTTTCGACGGTTGAAGGGATAAAGCCCTCCAATTCTTTCGGGACGGAGAAATCCGCGCGGACGTAAGCGGCTTTGACGCCGCAGGTTTGGCGCAGTTCTTCGACGAGCCGCCCCGCTTCGCTGACGGAAGAACGGCAATGAATCAAAACGTTCCATCCGCGGCGCGCCAAGCCGAAAGCGATCGCCCGCCCGACGCGTTTCGCTCCGCCCGTAACCAGGGCGGTCTTGCCGTTCGGGGCGCTTTTCATTAACAGGGATGCCGCCGTTTTGACCAAAGAAGCGGGCGTCGTTTCTTCAACGGGATCGGTTAAAAAAGCGGGAAGCGGGTCGGGAGTCTTTTCTTGCGGACGGTTTACGGTGAGATGCGCGCGGCTTTCTTCGGCAACGGAAAGAGTCGGGGGCACGGCGGAAAAGATCGTTCCCGAGAACATATTTTCGGATAAAAGCGATACCGATCCCGTGCGCGTCACGTCGCCGCGGCTTGTTTTTAACAGGACGCTTACGGGCGTTTCTGAGGATTCGGGGGAGCTGGTTCTGATTTTGACGGCGGAATACAGGGCGTCATAGACGGCGGCGGGGGCATCGGCTTTCAGCGTCAAAGAACGCCCCGCATTCTCGACGCTGAACGTCCGTTGTGCGGCAGGCAAAGAGGTCTGTTCCTCCAACCCTTCCAAGTATAAAGAATCGGGACTGTCGTCGGGAAGGGCGACCGTCATTTCGGCAACGACCGTTTCTTTGGACAGTCCGAGGGGCACAAAACAGGCGACGCGGTTGCGCGTCAAAGCGTCAAAGTTTCTTTCTCCGATCTGCAGGCGGACGGACAGAGCCGGCGCCGTTTCGATCAGAGCCGTTTTCCGTCCCGCAAAGTTCAGGACGACCGAAGACGTTTCATCTTCGGGAAACAGGACGGCATGTCTGTCCGTGTCGGGATTCATGTTCGGGTAAAGTCCGTAACCGAAACTGTGATAAACGTCGCCTTCGGGAACGAACAGCCGCCCGTCGTTCGATTGCCAGACGGGAACGGGGCGTTCCGTGCCCAAGCGGGCATCTTCGGCGGATTCAATAACGGTTTCGCCGCTTTTCCATACGATTTGTCCGCGTTCCAGAACGGGACGGGCGTTCGGGGCGGAACAGGGAGAAAGGAATTTCCAAAAGCCGTTTTTTCCCGCGGCGGCGTCGGCAAACCATTCCGCCGCGCCGTTCAGACCGTATCCGTTTTCGATCATAAAAAAGACGGGCGTTTTGCCGTTCAGGCGGTTTCCTAAAAAAACGGAACTGACGTTCGGAATCAGCGTGTCGTTTCCCGCGTTCGAAAACAACAGGCGAACGTCTTTGAACGCGTTTCCGTCAACCGTGTAAAATCCCAAGATATGGCGTTCGTTTTCCGACGCCCGCAAAAAAGTAACCTTGACGGGCGAGCTGTCGCAAATGCGCAGGGCGGACGGATCAAAAGACGGATTTACAGGGACGGACACGTTCATACACTCCGTTGACGTTTAAACCGCTTTAAGTGTAATCCAATGTTTTTTAAACATAAACCTGTTTTTCTTCGTCGCGGGTCAGGCTTTTTAAAGGGGCATCTTTCACTTTCGGGCGTAATGCGCGAAAAAGTTCGAATATTCGGAAAGAGTTTTGTTTTCGCAGGCATAATCGCGGAACCGCAGTACAATGCGCCCGAACGTTTCCGATCGCGACGTCCGTTCTGCAAATGCCGTTCACGGAAACGGCGAAGCGATGCCCGCCGCCGTCGCCGTTGAAAAAACGGGATTACGGGCGCGGTAATTTGAAGGGAAGTGCCGCTTAAAGAAAGTAAGAAAAGGAAGCGGCGGAAAATCAAGAGCGGATAAAGGGGCGAGAGGCTCCGAATTTTTTAACAACTCGTATAACGGCATCCGAATACGTGTTTTAAAGATATGTTTTTTCGGTTTGCCGACGCGATACCGTTTCCGCAAACGAAAACGCTTCATAAAAAAGCCCCCGAAATCGGGGGCTTTTTCGATAAAGACAAGATCAGAACGGCGGGTTGCACTGACCTTCCCAGCTGCCCGCATGCGTACCGCTGGTGTAGGTTCCCGACGTTTTTTTGTTATCGCAGAACTTCGCCGTTCCGCCGATCTTCAGGTTATTTCCGACCAATTTTTGGTGCTTATAACCGGGAGATGCGTTCCAGTTCTTTTTCGCGTAGATTTTCGCGTTGCCGTACACGCTGATCGTGCCGTCCAGATAGATCTGCGACGCGCTACCGATTTGGGCGTTGTCATAGACCTTGACGTTGCCCCACAGACGGACGTCCTGGCCGCGAATCTTCGCGTTGCCGTAGACCTTGACGTTTTCGTGCAATTCGCACCCCTGAACAACGGCATTGCCGTAGAGTTCGGGATTGCCGTCATAGAAGGAGCATCCGTTGTTTTGGGCGTAACCGTACATCTTGCCCGCTCCCAGAGACCCCTTGGTCATTTTGGCGTTATCGTACA
This sequence comes from uncultured Alphaproteobacteria bacterium, assembly GCA_944392845.1. Classification (GTDB taxonomy): domain Bacteria; phylum Pseudomonadota; class Alphaproteobacteria; order CAAGCB01; family CAG-977; genus CAG-977. Next base: position 6,190 of record CALXYE010000090.1, on the reverse strand, counting down.
TCTTGCCGCCGCTGACGCTGCCGCCCGAAAGCGTCGCGTTGCCGCCGACATAGCCGCCGTAGCTGACGCTGCCGCCCGAAACGACGGCGTTGCCTTCCACATAGCCGCTTGAGGTGACCCTGCCGTCGCCGTAGACTTTGGCGCTGCCGCCGACCCAAGCCGTCGTTGACGTGTACGAATAGGACGATCCCTGTTCAAGGTTGCTTTCCTTTTCGATGTAGCCGCCCAGCGTTCCCGCGGTGATCTTTATGGACGAACCGTTTTTGGTCGATTGTCCGGGAATGGTGAAGTCCTTGACGGCTTTGATGCGGTACAACGTGCGTCCCGCATACTGGATCTTGTCGTTCGGCATCAGGACGTAACGTTTTTTCGTCGTACATTCGCAAGCCTGAGTTTTGTTGGATCCCTGAGTTTCCTCAACGGTCCAGTCGGCTTCATAGCCGCCGTTTTCCTCGGCGCAGATCGCAGGCGTGTACTGACAGGCCGAACCGCAGGCTCCCTTTCCGTCGGGCACTTGTCCTTCGGGACACGGGAATTCGCAGGATTCGGAACCCGCTTCGCACGGTTCGCACATGCATTTCGTATAATTGCGTTTTTGTCCCGCCTGACATTCAAACGTAAAGTTCGCGGGACAGCCGCAACCGCCCGCGCCGTCCGCAACGCCGTTGCCTTCGCAGTTACATTTCTCGCCGCTCGGGCAAGTGCCGCAAACGCAGGAAAAATCGTCATAGTATTGTCCGCCGGGACAGGATTTTGAGCCGCTACAAACGCAGTTGCCGCTGCCGTCAGAAACTTGCCCGCCCGGACAGCCGCATTTTTCGCCCGCAGAGCATTTCTTGCACGAACCGTTTACGCAGGATTGTCCCGTGGGGCATGACGTACTGTTGCACGAACAGACGGCCTGATGCGTGTCTGCCGTACATTCGGGCGTTTCTCCCGAACAATCGCCGGGACAAACGGGAATGCAAGCCTGATTTACGCATTTTTCGGTCAGTTCGCAATCGGCGTTCACGTTGCAGTCAATGCCCGTTTTCAATCCGCCCTGACCTTCTTTGCTCGGGGCGAACGGATCGCCCATGACGGCTCCCAATTTTTGGGCCGCGGCCAATTGAAACGATTCCGTAAAATCGATTCGATTTTTTTCAGCCGCCGAAACCGCATAAGGAAGCGTACATAAGCCTATCAGTAAAAAGAAAAATTTTTTCATGGCTCAAACTCCGTTGAAAATGCATGAAACGGACTCCCTCTCTGTCGATTATGCCAGAAACGTACGAAAAAAGGAAGAAAACAAAAGGCTCCTCCGCATAACGCGAAAGAGCCTTCTTATATCCCTGACGTTAAGGGTTAATCGTCTTTGCGGGCGGAGAGGCGCTGGTCGAAAACCATCAGTCCGGACACGGAATCGCCGATCATTTCGGACGTTTCCGCCAATTCCAAAGATTGAGCCTCTTCTTCAACCTGTTCGTCAACGAACCACTGCAACATGGAAACGCTGGCATGATCCTTGTCTGCCGACGCCGTATCAACCAAAGCATAAATCATTTCCGTTACTTTGCATTCGTGTTCATAGGCTTTTTTGAATACCTCGGCAACGCTGCCCCATTTCGTTTCGGGGGCGGCGACGGGCAACAGAACGGGAATCTCATTGCGTTCGATCAGATAATCATGGATTTTCATCGCGTGTTCCTGTTCTTCGCGCGCCTGTACGCGGAACCAATGAGCCATGCCCGCAAAGTTTTTGCCTTGCAGCCAGTTCGCCATTCCCAAGTACAAATACGCCGAATCCAATTCAGCTTTGATTTGTTCGTTCAATGCCTTAACGAGTTTTTCGGATATACGCATTATTTTTTCCTCCTTCAATTTAACAAAGATACTATATCAGTTTTTATCAAAAGTCAAAATATAACCTTTAGATAGATTGCTTTTTTTAATCGTTCTAAATATTCGTCGCGCGGAATCTCCACAGCGCCCATTGATGCCAGATGAGGCGTTATGAATTGGGTGTCCAGAAGGGTAAAGCCCTTTTCCTTTAAGCGGTTCACAAGAGCGCAAAGCGCCGTTTTTGAGGCGTTCGTTTCCTTGGAAAACATGCTTTCGCCGAAAAAAGCGCCGCCCAATGAAACGCCGTACAATCCGCCGACAAGCTTTCCGTTTCGGCGCGTTTCGACGCTGTGGGCGAAACCGAGCTCAAACAGGCGGCAGTATCCGTCCAAAATCTGCCCGTTGATCCATGTTTCATTACGGTCGGCACAGGCTTCCATGACTTCGCGGAATGCCGTGTCAAAGGCGATGTCAAAAACGCCCTTTTTTAAAAAGCGCCGCATGGAACGGGAAACGTGAAAGCCGTCCAACGGCAAAACGCCTCTGTTTTCGGGGCTAACCCAAAAAACGGAGGCGTCTTGTTTACTTTCCGCCATCGGGAACACGCCCGACGCGTAAGCCGTCAACAACAATTCGGGATCCAATTTCCCTTTTGTCATTTAATCGGACTTTTTATCCTGAAATTTTTGCAGGAATTTTTCCAGCCAATGAATGTTGTAATTCCCGTCAATAAAGTCGGGGCTGGAAATGATTTCGTTATGTAACGGCAACGTCGTTTTGACGCCTTCGATAACAAATTCGTCAATGGCGCGGTGCAAACGCATCAAACAGCCGTTCCTTGTTTTGCCGAAAACGATCAGCTTGGCGATCATACTGTCGTAATGGGGCGGAATCTTATACCCCGTGTACATTCCCGAATCGACGCGAACCCACAGGCCGCCGGGAGCATGCCACCATTTGATCGTTCCGGGCGACGGCGCGAACGTGAACGGATCTTCGGCATTGATGCGGCATTCAATGGCGCATCCGTCGAAATGTACGTCGTCCTGCGTATAGTTCAGGTGAGCGCCGCTTGCGACGCGGATCTGTTCGCGAACCAAATCGATTCCCGTTACCATTTCCGTAATCGGGTGTTCGACTTGCAAACGGGTATTCATTTCAATGAAATAAAATTCGCCGTTTTCATACAGGAATTCGATTGTGCCGACGTTGCTGTAGCCCAAGTTTTTCATCGCCGTCGTAACGACGTTTCCGATTTTCTTGCGCTGTTCGGCGTTCAAAGCGGGGCAGGGCGTTTCTTCCAAGACTTTTTGGTTACGGCGCTGCATGGAACAGTCGCGTTCGCCCAAATGGACGACGTTTCCGTAATTGTCCGCCAAAACCTGCATTTCGACGTGGCGCGGATTTTCCAGATACTTTTCAATATACACTTCGTCGTTTGTAAAGGCCGCTTTGGCTTCGGCGCGCGCCAGACGGTAGGCTTCGGGCAGTTCTTCGGCATTTCTGGCGATCTTCATGCCCTTTCCGCCGCCGCCCGCCGTCGCTTTGATCAAGACGGGATAGCCCATTTTTTCGGAAACTTCCAAGGCATCTTCGACCGTCGGGACTCCGCCGTCCGAACCCGGAACGACGGGAAGTCCCGCTTCCATGGCGGCGCGCTTGGCAGTGATCTTGTCGCCCATCGTGCGCATCATTTCGGGCGTCGGTCCGATAAAGGTCAGGCCGTGTTCGCGCACCATTTCGGCGAAATCGGCGTTTTCGGACAAAAAGCCGTAGCCCGGATGAATGGCGTCCGCGCCCGAAATCAGGGCGGCGGTGATGATGGCGGCTTTGTTCAGGTAAGAATCTTTCGCGGAGGCGGGGCCGATGCAGATGGCTTCGTCGGCCATGCGGACGTGCATGGCGTCGGCATCCGCCGTCGAATGGACGGCGACCGTCTTGATGCCCATTTCCCGACAGGCTCTGTGGATGCGCAGGGCGATTTCCCCGCGGTTTGCGATCAGGACTTTTTCAAACATCTTTTATTCCAAAATCAGCAGGGGTTCGTCATATTCCACGGGATTGCGGTCGGAAACCAGAATTTTTACGACCTTGCCCGCTTTCGGCGCTTTGACGGGGTTAAAAGTCTTCATCGCTTCAATCAGGAACAGGGTCTGATCCGCGGAAACGGTGTCGCCGACGTTGACGTACGGCGCGGCGCCGGGTTCGGGAGCCGTATAAATGACGCCGACCATCGGAGATTTGACCGCGCCGGGGTGCTTGGAATAATCTTCGTCGCCTGCCGCGGGAGCGGGAACGGCAGAAGCCGCCGCGGGCTGAGCCGCGGGAGCGGGAGCCGCCGCAACGACGGGAGCCGCGACGCTGACGGCCGTCGGAGCAACCGTGCGGGTCAGGCGCAGGCGCAAACCGTCGGTATCGTATTCGATTTCCGCCAGGTTATGTTCGTTGATCAGTTTAGCCAAATCCTTGACCAGATTGGTTTCGTAAGAATTTTTTGCAGTGGACATGGATGATTATTCCTTACTCAAAAGAGAGGCCGCGGCCTCAAGAGCCAATAGATACCCTTGCTCCCCCAGACCGCAGACGATGCCGTCGGCGGCTTGGGAAACAAAAGAATGACGGCGGAACTCGTCCCGCCTGAAAATGTTGGACAGATGAACTTCGATGACCGGCAGTCCGCACGCCAGCAAAGCATCCAGAATCGCGACGGACGTATGGGAATATGCCGCAGGATTGATAATAACGGCATTGCAGGAAGAGCGAGCCTGTTGAATCCAGGAAACAATCTCGCCTTCACAGTTGCTTTGGCGAAAATCGATGCCGATCCCCAAAGATTCGGCCTTTTCCGCGCAGGCGCGCTCAATGTCCGCCAGCGTTTTGGTTCCGTATATCTCAGGTTCGCGGGTGCCCAGCATATTCAGGTTGGGACCGTTGACGATCAGGATCTTTAAAGCCATGTTTTTCTCAACATCCGAAACAACTGATTCAGCTTTATATCATTAAATTTCGGCGGATGCATCAAAATGATGCATCGAAAAGCATTTCTTTGGCGATTTTTTGGCACCGGTTTTGCATCAACAAAGGCGGATGACTGTATCTGTAAAGGAGCAATGCCATGACTCTGGGGGTTTTTGTTACAAGCACGCAGGGAATGCTTTCCCAAAGCCATGCGATGGAGCAAATCAGCGCGAACGTCGCAAACGTCAATACCGTAGGGTATAAAAAAGTCAGGACTTTGTTTTCGACTCAAATGACGCAATACTCTAATATGGGCAATGATAACCACCTGTTTTCCGCGGGAACCGTTGACCAAAGGTTCGTTGATGTCGCGGGTCTGATCTCTACGACAAACAGCGTGTACGACCTTTCCATTTCGGGAAAGGGCTTTTTCGTCGTGGAAAAGGACGGAGAACAAATGTACACCAGAGCGGGCGACTTTTTAGGAACGGCGGTGCCTCCCGAAGGATATGACGCCCCCGAAATCGAATATTATCAGCCGACGAACGACGCGGGCGTTACGACGCAAAAACCCTCGCCGAATTATTTAATCAATTCATCGGGGTTGTATGTCATGGGATGGAATGCAAATCCTTTGACGGGGGAATATTCTTCCTCCCTGGAACCGGTAAATATTTCCCCTCCCGACTATTATCCCGGTCATGCGACGTCGCAAATGGTGTTAAAGGGAAACATTCCCGCCGATGCGACGACGACGCAGAAACAGTCTTTTCCCGTTTATGACAATGACTACAAATCCCATTCCATGGTCATGCATTGGGAGCCCGTCGAGGGCGACGCGAATGCATGGAATTTGACTTTTAACGTCGAAGGCGCGACGGTTACGAGCGCACCGACGGAGATTCGATTCAATGAAAACGCCCAGCTGGTTTCTCCGTATCCTTCCGTGTCTTTACAGATACAATGGGAAGGCGGCGGGACAAGCACCGTCAACGTCGATATATCGAAAATGACGCAATACGCGACGGAACTGAACGGCGAGGTTTTATCTCAAGACGGCAAGCCGTACGGCGAACTTGTCAGCCGTTCATGGGATTCCAACGGCGTTTTGACGGCGTATTACGGCAACGGTTCGACGCTGAACATTTGTAAAGTTGCCGTCGCTCAAGTTCAGGTTCCGAATATGATGGAAGCCGTTTCGGGCAATATGTTTGCCTATAATGCTCAGGCGGGCGATTTGGAAATCGTCGATTTGGAAGAAACGCCCGACCAGCGCATGACGCAGATTGCGGGAGGCACTTTGGAAGGTTCGAACGTGCGGCTGGAAGACGAATTTACGAATATGATCATTACGCAACGGGCATATTCGGGATCGACCAACGCGTTTACGACGAATAACGAGATGTTGCAG
>CALXYE010000089.1 GCA_944392845.1 uncultured Alphaproteobacteria bacterium | reverse complement strand
CGTATGTCTGAACAGCGTTAAGAGAAGAGGGCAGAGAAATGCTGAGTCCTAAAAGAACAAAATTCCGCAAGCAGTTCAAAGGCCGTATTCACGGCGTTGCGAAAGGCGGAACCACGTTGGCTTTCGGATCGTTCGGTCTGAAAGCCATGGAGCCGGAACGTGTTACGGCTCGTCAGATTGAAGCGGCCCGCCGCGCGATCGTCCGTGCCATGAAACGTCAGGGACGTTTCTGGTTGCGTATGTTCCCCGACGTTCCCGTTTCAAAGAAACCCCCTGAAGTTCGTCAGGGTAAAGGTAAGGGCAATCCCGAATTTTGGGTTTGCCGCGTAAAACCGGGTCGTGTTATGTTTGAAGTCGACGGCGTACCCGAAAAGGTCGCGCGCGAAGCTTTTGAATTAGCTTCAGCCAAGCTTCCGATCAAAACACGCTTCATTTCCCGCAGTGTGGTTGAGGAGGCTTAGAAATGGCAGATATTAAAGATTTGCGCGCAAAGTCCGACGACGAATTGAACGAACAGATTCTGGCTCTGAAGAAAGAAAGCCTGAATATGCGCTTTCAGCAGACCAGCGGTCAGTTGACGAATACGGATCGTATGCGTCAGGTTCGTCGTGAAGTTGCTCAGATCAAGACGATCTTGTCTGAACGCAAAAAAGGTGTCTAAGGAGTAATAAAGATGCCCAAACGTATTTTACAGGGTGTAGTCGTCAGCGACAAAATGGACAAGACGGTGGTCGTTAAAGTCGAACGCCGCGTTATGCACCCGATCTATAAGAAGTTCATCCGCCGCAGCAAAAAATACGCCGCGCACGATGAAACCAATCAGTTTAAGATCGGCGATGTCGTCCGTATTCGTGAATGCCGTCCCCTTTCCAAGACGAAGTCCTGGGAAGTTCTGGCGGACAAAGCTGATTAATAGTTGGGAAAAGAAGGAAAATATCCCATGATTCAAATGCAAAGCAACCTGGATGTCGCCGATAACTCCGGTGCCCGCAAAGTCGAGTGCATCAAGGTATTAGGTGGATCCAAACGTAAGACGGCGGCAGTCGGCGACGTTATTGTTGTTTCTATTAAAGAAGCGATACCTCGCGGCCGCGTAAAGAAGGGTGACGTCGCTCGCGCCGTCATCGTCCGTACCAAGAAAGAAATTCGTCGTGCCGACGGTAGCGCTATTCGCTTTGATTCGAATGCGGCTGTTCTGATTAACAAAGACGGCGAACCTATCGGTACTCGTATTTTTGGTCCGGTGACCAGAGAATTGCGCGCGAAAAAGTACATGAAGATTATTTCGCTCGCTCCGGAGGTAATTTAAAAATGGCCAATAAAATCAAAAAAGGCGATCAGGTTATTATTATGACGGGTCGCGACAAAGGTAAAACGGGTGAAGTCATTCGTTCAATGCCGAAAGAAGGAAAAGTCGTCGTTCAGGGATTGAATATGGTGAAATGCCATACGCGTCCTTCTCAGACCAACGCCGGCGGGATTATTTCCAAAGAAGCCCCGATTGACGTTTCCAACGTCGCGATCGTCGATCCCTCTACGGGAAAGCCGACCCGCGTCGGATTTAAGGAAGTTGACGGAAAGAAAGTGCGTTATGCCAAGGCTTCCGGCGAAATCATTGCCGACAAGCAGGAAAAGAAGTAGGAGCTGAACGATGGCAAGACTTTATGAACACTATAAGAAGGTGGTGCGTCCGGCTCTTGAAAAAGAATTCGGATACAAAAATCCGATGGAAGTGCCCCGCTTGGAAAAGATCGTCATCAACATGGGCGTCGGCCGCGATGCCGTTGTTGACCGCAAGGCCGTTGACGCGGCGGTTAAAGATCTGACGGCGATTGCCGGTCAGAAGCCCGTCATCACCTATGCGAAAAAATCCATTGCGTCCTTCAAGCTGCGCGAAGGCATGCCGATCGGTTGCAAGGTTACCCTGCGCCGCGAACGCATGTACGAATTTCTGGATCGCCTGGTTACGATGGCTCTGCCGCGCGTCCGCGACTTCCGCGGAATCTCGAACAAGAGCTTTGACGGCAGAGGCAACTATGCCATGGGGCTGAAGGAACAGATCGTTTTCTTGGAAATCGATTATGATTCTGTTGATAAAATTCGCGGAATGGATATAGTATTCTGCACGTCGGCCAAAACCGATAAGGAAGCGAAAGCTTTGCTCGCCGGTTTTGATATGCCGTTTGCGAAATAAACTGGAACGGTTGGAGATATATTATGGCTAAAACAAGTGCTGTAGAACGCAATAAGAAACGTGAACGTCTGTCGAAGCAGTATGCTGCGAGACGCGCGGCTCTTAAAGCAATTATTAGCGACCGTTCCGTTTCCGAGGAAGAACGCTTTGATGCCGTTTTGAAGCTGGCGGCCATGCCGCGCAACGGTTCCAAAACGCGCGTTCATTCCCGTTGTGAGCTGACAGGGCGTCCTCGCGGTAATTACCGCAAGTTCAAACTGTCTCGTGTCGTATTGCGGGATTTGGCCTCTGCGGGCCAGATACCCGGCATGGTCAAGTCTAGTTGGTAAGGAGAGATACTGCCATGTCATTTTCCGATCCGTTGGGAGATATGCTGACCCGAATTCGTAACGGTCAGCAGGCTCGTAAGAGCGACATTACCGTCCCGGCTTCCAAACTCCGTGAAAACGTTTTGGAAGTTTTGAAGCGTGAGGGGTTCATTCGCGGTTATGAACGCGTGAACCTGCGCAAAGGGGTGGATTCGATTAAGGTTGAACTGAAATATTACGAAGGCCGTCCGGTCATCAGCGAGATCGCTCGCGTTTCAACGCCGGGTCGCCGCGTTTATTCCGGAGTTAAGGACTTGCAGAAGTTCTACAATGGTCTGGGAATTTCGGTTTTGTCGACGCCGCAGGGCGTTATGTCAGATCATGAAGCTCGTCAGGCGAATGTCGGCGGCGAGGTTCTCTGCAAGGTATTCTAAGAGGGGATAAGCGATGTCACGAGTCGGAAAGTATCCCGTTATTGTCCCGTCGGGCGTTACGGTGACCGTTGACGGTCATGTCGTCAAAGCCAAAGGCAAAATGGGTGAATTAACTTATGCGGCGGGTGAAGCCGTCGAAATCAAGTTGGAAGACAACAAGGTTTGGGTATCCCCCCGCAAATTGGAAACCGGAATTAACCGTTCCGCTTGGGGAACGGCGCGCGCGCAGATTAACAATCTGGTTAAGGGCGTCAGCGAAGGTTTCACCAAAAAACTGGAAATCAACGGCGTCGGTTACAAGGCCGTCGTTCAGGGAAAAATCCTGAAATTGAGTCTTGGCTTCAGCCATGACATCGATTTCCCGATTCCCGAAGGTCTGAAAGTTGCTTGCGCAACGCCGACCTCTGTTGAGATTCACGGAAATTCGAAGCAGGAAGTCGGACAGTTCGCTTCCGAAGTCCGCGCTTTGCGTCCGCCCGAACCCTACAAAGGCAAGGGGATTAAGTACGAGGGTGAATACATCCTGCGTAAAGAAGGTAAGAAGAAATAAGGGTTGACGAGAAATGAATAAGGCAAGAATAACGTATGAACGCCGTCGGGATCGTACCCGTTCTTCTTTGCGGCGTAAGGCTGAAGGCCGTGCGCGTTTGTCCGTGCACCGCACATCTCAGCATATCTATGTTCAAGTGATTGACGATGCTCAGGGAAAAACGCTGGCTTCCGCTTCCACGATGGAAAAGGAGATGCGTTCGTCTTTGAAGTCGGGCGCAACGGTTGAAGCGGCGACGGCCGTCGGTAAGTTGGTTGCCGAACGCGCTTTGGCGGCCGGCATCAAGGAAGTTGTGTTTGATCGCGGCGGCTACGTGTATCACGGTCGCGTTAAGGCTTTGGCCGAAGCGGCGCGCGAAGCCGGTTTGTCATTCTGAGGGATAAGGGAATATGGCACGCACACCTAATACAGAACGT
>CALXYE010000088.1 GCA_944392845.1 uncultured Alphaproteobacteria bacterium | reverse complement strand
CAAGGATACCCTCAAAGAAAATCTTATTCAGACGGTCAAGGATTCTTACGGCAAAGAAATGACGAAAGCGACAGAAAAAGCCGTTGTCCGTCAGATTGAAAACAAAACGGACGCTGTTCTGGAACGTCATTACGGCAATTACAAAATCCGAAAAAAAGAGATTGAACAACAGCGCAAGAAAGAACTTGAAAACGCCCCGCCTGCTGATATTACAAAAATTAACGCCGCTTATGACAGCAGGCAGGCGCAAAACAAAGAAAACTTTATCGCTGCATTACAGGAAAGTACCCGAGAGATTACAAAAGAATCCGCCGAAATAACCGTCAGAGCCGTTGAAATCGATAAACGGCAAAGGGAAAAAGATGCAATCGAAGACGAAATTCGCAAACACTTACGCGGTTTTTCCAGAACGATTCCTTCTTTCCTGATGGCCTACGGAACGGATGAAACGACGCTTGAAAACTTTGATACGGTCATTCCCGATGCCGTGTTCCGGGAAGTTACGACGATCAGCTTAAAAGAATTCCGCTTCCTGCGCGACGGCGGCGACTATACTGACGAAGAAACGGGAGAAACAAAGCACTTTAACGGGCATTTGTTTGATCCCGTCGTTTTTAACGATTCTATAAAAGAATTTCTGGCATTAAAGAAAAAGCTTGCGAACTATTTTGACGAAAGCAACAAAGAAGACATCTTCGACTATATTCCGCCGCAAAAGAACAATCAGATCTTTACGCCGAAAAAGGTTGTTAAAGAAATGGTCGATTTGCTCGAAAAGGAAAATCCGGGGTGCTTTGACAATCCCGACCATACATTTATTGACTTGTATATGAAATCGGGGCTGTATATCACGGAAATCGTTAAATGCTTGTATAACAGCGAAAAAATGAAAGCCCTTTATCCCGACGGAAATAATCGGCTTGACCATATTTTCGCCGTGCAGATGTTCGGACTTGCCCCCAGCGAAATCATTTATAAAATTGCAACCGCATTCATTCTGGGTTTTGACGAAAACGCCGCCGATCGCAAACACAACTTTAAACTTTACGATGCTCTTCCCGCCGCAAAAAAAGGAGCGTTGGAACAGGAATTGGACAAGGTGTTCGCTTCTCAGAAAAAGTCATGATATTTATTGCTCCTCTTCGCCCTTTTCAGTACGATAAAGTGATTTTTTAATAAGGGGCGAAACGCATGAAAATAGGTGTAACGGGATGCGCGGGGCGCATGGGACGAATGCTGATGTCGCGGACGATCGCGACTGAAGGTTTTCAGCTGGTCGGCGGGTCGGAACGCCGCGAAAGCGGCTTTATCGGGCGCGATCTGGGCGAAGTCGCCGGGACGGGAGCTTTGGGCGTCAAGGTAACGGCATATCCTTGGGAATTGTTTGAAAATTCGGATGCCGTTTTGGATTTTACTTCTCCCGCCGCCAGCGTCGAACATGCAAAGATTGCCGCCGAAACGGGCAAGATTCTGATTATCGGGACAACGGGCATTTCCGACGAGCAATTCGATGCCGTTCGAAAATGTGCCCAAAAGACCGTCATCGTCGCCGCGCCGAATATGAGCGTCGGCGTAAACGTCCTGTTTGCTTTGGCGGAAAAAGTCGCGGCGGTGCTTGATCCTTCATATGACGTCGAGATCCTTGAGATGCACCATCGGAACAAAGCTGATGCTCCGTCGGGAACCGCCTTGGGATTGGGAAAAGCTGTTGCAAAAGGACGAGAAGTCGCTTTTAATGATGTTAAGCGTATGTCCAGAGAAGGAAACGTCGGCGCGCGCCCTGCGGGAGAAATCGGCTTTGCCGTTCTGCGCGGAGGAGACGTTGTCGGCGATCATTCCGTTATTTTCGCCGGAAACGGAGAACGCGTCGAATTAACGCATAAGGCGTCTTCTCGCGAGGTTTTCGCAAACGGGGCTTTGCGGGCGGCGAAATGGGCGCAGGGAAAACCCGCAGGGCTTTATACCATGCGGGATGTTTTAGGTCTTTGATTGAAAAGGAAAAACGATGAAAAAGATCTTTTTGGCGGCTGTTGTTGCCGTTTTGTTTTCCGCAACGGCCGCGCGCGCGGATTTTTATTTGTCTGCCGGCGTCGGTTTGAATATTAACGACAGCGATCTGAAAACGTTTACGGATTCCGACGAGCTGAAATCCAGATACGACAACTCGCCGACTTATTCGTTGGCTTTGGGCTATGACATTCCCGTTATTCCCGTTCGCGTCGAAATTGAAGGCTTCAGGACGCAAAGCGACGTCAACGCTCCCGTAAAATGGGGAAATTCGTGGCTGATGAAGAATGAAACGATGACCGTTAACGCGGCGATGGCGAACGCTTATGTCCGCATCCCCGTATTCGGCCTGTATGCGGGTGTCGGCGCCGGTTACGGTAAGGTTGAAGACGAAAAGACGCCCCTGTATCAGGGAATGATCGGCCTGGAATACGGCCTGCCCGTCGTTCCGTTGCATGTTGGCATTGAATATCGTCATATTCAGGCCGTCAACGATTTTGACGAAATCAAAGCGTTTGATTCGATCCGCGACTTTACAAGGTCTTCTTCGAAATTTAGAGCCGATGTCTTGATGGCAAAAATTCGTTTCGATTTTTGATTTTTTGATAAATGCTAAGAGAACGCGCCGTTTTTCGGCGCGTTTTTCATATCTGAAATAAATTCTTGACTTAGAGCGAACTCTAAGGATTAGCGTTTAAAGAATGAGGGGAAAAACATTAAAAGAAGGTCGCTTGAGATGTTTTTTAAGGGACGGAAAATGTTGTATATATCATTATGCTTTTTAGGATTATTGATCGTCGCGGCGGGATATTTGCTGAATGAAGCGGGAAGATTTCCTTCGGCGGGCGATTTATCAGCCTATGAAGGCGTAAAGAATTTTGCGGCGGGGAAGTTTTGGAATACAAAATCGGTCGTTTATGATTTTGACGGCGATCATGAAGATAAAATGAATATGGCATCGCTGATCTTTATGACAAAACACGCGCCCGAAAAGCCGATTCCGCAGGTTCGTTTGAACAAAGAGGCGTTTCCCGCGGTTCCCGAAGATCTTGCCGTTTACTGGCTGGGGCATGCATCCGCAATATTGGAGATCGGCGGAAAAAGGTTGGGGACGGATCTTGTGTTCGGAAACGCTTCTCCCGTTCCGTTTACGGTCAGGCGGTATCAGAACGCCCCTTTGAAAAGGCGCGATCTGCCGAAGCTGGATTATATCCTGTTGACGCATAACCATTATGATCATTTGGAACGTGCGACGGTCCGTTCAATCAAAGAAGGCGTTTTTATTGTGCCTTTGGGGTTGGGGGTTACGCTTAAAGGATGGGGAATCGCTCCCGAACGCATCGTTGAACTTGATCGGGGAGACGTTTTCGAACGGGACGGCGTAAAGATCAGGGCGGTTGAAG
>CALXYE010000087.1 GCA_944392845.1 uncultured Alphaproteobacteria bacterium | reverse complement strand
AGCAGGAAAAACAAGACGACAATCAACAACGTTGACAGGGCGTCAACGAAGCTGGGCCAAAAATTATATTCCGTTTTTTGTCGTGTCGGTCGGAATCTGCTCATGATTTTTTGTCTTGTCCCGATACCGTGCGAACCAGCAATTTGAACGAATCCCTTAATTCCTGAAGCATCGCTTCGTTGCGCGCATCGGAACGCTGGTCGGCGCGGACGAGCGAGCGGTCGATTCGGCTGATCAGGCGAATCAGTTCGGCGTTCAGCTGTTCTTTTTCCTGTTCCTTCGCCGTGTCTTTTTGCAGGCGGCGGCGGATATCGGCCAAACTTTCGACCATTTGTTCCAACAGCGCGTTCGCATACGCCGCGTTTGACGTGGTCAGGTCGTCGCTGCTGCCGACGGAAGAGGAATAGCGCGTCAGCGAGGCCAAATGTTCGTCCAGTCCGTTATAGAAATTGTTTTGCGCGCCGCCCGTTTGGATGTCCAGAAATCCCATGATCAACGCGCCCGACAAGCCCAGCAAAGAAGATGAAAAGGCCGTTCCCATCCCCTGCAGAGGCATTTCCAGCCCGTTTTTTATGGAATTAAAGACCTGCGTCGCGTCCTCGCCCGAAACGTTCAGGGAGCTGATGACGTCGCCGACCGCGCCGACCGTCCCCATCAGTCCCCAAAACGTTCCCAACAGTCCCAAAAAGGTGGAGAGCCCTATTAAATAACGCGATATGTCGCGGCTTTCGTCCAGCCTCATTCCGACGGAATCAAGGATCGTGCGGGCGATTGCGGGCGACAGGACGGCGTTTCCCTTCGCTTGATTGTTCTTCAGGACAAGAGCCAGCGGGGACAACAGGCGCAGGCGCTTTAAAACATTCGGTTCCGTTGATAAGACGGGCGAACGCAACCAGCGGATCTCTTTGCGCAACATAAAAACGGAACGGAAATTCAGGATGACGCCGAAAAACAAAACCAGCAGAATCAATCCGTTTAACCCCGGATTTGTCAGGAAAGCCTTTTCCAAAGCGGGATACAACAGGGTGCATGCGCCGCTGACGGCAATCAGGAAGAACACCATGCGCGTGATGTAGCGTTTCGGAGAACTCATGCGGAAAAGCTCCTAAAAAATTTTTATCGTTCGTAAAGCAGGACGTCCGCCCTGTTCGGGATGACGGTTCCCGCGCCGCGCTGACCCAAGGCGCGGATATCGACGCGCAGGCTACTGATGCCCGCGCGGGACATATAAGATCTGACGGACAGGGCGCGCCTGAGCGAAACCTGGCGCTCGCGCCCGAAGTCGGGGGCTTCCGTAGGAGCCGAATAAGCAAAAACCGTCATTCTTTTGTCGGGAGATTTGCGCATAACGGCAATCAGGGAATCCAGCTCCGTTTCCATTTCGGGCGTCAGATCCGACGACGTTTTCTCAAACAGCAGGACGGCCGCCAGCTCTTTCTTTTTTCGGACGGCCAGAGCCGTTTCCGATTCTTGCGGCACTTTTTGCGCCAAAGCGTCGGAGCGTTCTTTGCCCGTCAGGTCTTCGGGCGTGCGCACAATTGAAGCAAAAGGAAGGATTTTCGTTTCCCGCTGTTCCTTTTCTTCTCTCACGGCCAACTGTTCCGCTCTGTCGCGAACGGAGGGCTGTTTCTTTTTCCTTTTGTCTTTCGCCAAAAGCGTTTTCGGCGCGGGAACGGGATTTTTCGGCGGTTTCAGCACGATCTTTTCGCGCGCTTTTTCGGCGGCCTCGGCTTCTTTGAGCGCCTGTTGCTGTTCCAAGAAATGTTTCGACAGCTGCGGTTCTTGCGCCGTCTTTTCATTCTCTTCCCGTTCTGTCAGCCTGATTTTTACTTTTTCCTTAATCGGAACGACCTTTACCGTCGGAACGGGTTTTGCGCGCGGCTTCAAACGGTCGTGTTCGTCTTGAACGCGGCTCTCTTTAACCTGATATCCCGCTTTCTTTTTCGATGTTTCCGTTTTTTTCGCTTTGGACGCCTTGGACTTCGCGGCCGCCTTTTTGTTCCGGACGGAAGAAGCCGCCTTGGGCTTTTGTTTCTTTTGCGCTTTCGGAGGAGCTTTTTTCTTGGCCTGAGGACGCTCGGCGACCTTCGGTTTTTCGGGGGTCGCCCGAGGGCGTTCGGGAGCCTTCGTTTTTTCGGACGGGGCGGGGACGGGATCCGGCGCCGAAGTGATTGCGTCCTTCGGGACAAAATCTTCCGTCAACACGTCCAAATTTAAAGTGATTTGAGCATAAACGGGAGCCGCCGTCAAAAAAAAGACGGCAAGAAACAAAACGGCTTGTCCGAATATCCTCAAAATGAAACGCCTTCTTTATTTTACCGAACTTTTAAACATCCTCTGAAACAGAGTACACAGAGAATCATTGACCGCCAAAATGCTTCCGTCAAATAAAATTTCGTCGATTTTTTCCTTGCCGTCGAAAGTGCTGACGTGCCCGCCCGCTTCTTTGACCAGCAACAATCCTGCGGCGATGTCCCAGGGCTTGATGTCCTCTTCCCAGTACGCTTCGAATTTTCCCGCGGCGACGTAAGCCAGATCAAGCGCCGCCGATCCCATTCTGCGCACGCCGCCCGTGTTTTCCATCATGGGAGTCAGCTGTTTGATAAAGCGCGTCGGGTTTGAGTGCCCCTTGTGCGGAATGCCCGTAACGACGACCGCTTCGGTCATGTCGCCGCGGTTCGACACGCGCAGGCGTCGGCTGGTCGATCCGACCATGGCCCAGGCGCCTTTTCCTTTTTCGGCGTAAAACAGCTCCGCCGTAACGGGATTATAAATAACGCCCGCAATGATTTCCTTGTCTTCCTGCAAAGCCAAAGAAATGGCGAAATGCCCGATGCCGTGCAGAAAATTCATCGTACCGTCCAACGGGTCCAGAATCCAGCGGTGCGAGGTGTCGGCGCCTTTGATTTCGCCGCCTTCTTCCTGCAGAAAGCCGTAGCGGGGGCGAACCTCTTTCAAATATTCGCGAATCGTTTTTTCGGCATAAGTGTCGGCCGAGGAAACAAAATCGGCAACGCCTTTGCGGGAAACCTGAAGGTTTTCGATTTCGCCGAAGTCGCGCAACAGATTGCGGCCGGCTTTTTGAACGGCCTTGATCATGACGTTCAGGTTCGCCGACAATGCCGACAGGAAACGTTCCTGACGCGAATCCCTGAATTTTTCGACGGCCTCCAGCCTCTTGCGTTCGGGGGACTTATACTCCCTCGGTTTTCCGGGGGCTTTGCTTCCTTCCGTCCTGCGGGCGGACGGGCGCGGCGTGTTCATCATGATCAAAAGCCTTGTTTAAAATATTGAGAATTATTTCGCGCGTTCGACGTAAGTGCAGTCTTCCGTCGCGACGACGATTTTTTCGCCCGTCGTGATGAAGGGCGGAACGCCGATGCGCAGGCCGTTGTCCAGCAGGGCGGGTTTGTACGAGGACGTTACCGTCTGTCCCTTCAGCGCGGGTTCCGTTTCAACGACGGTCTGGACGACGTTCGTCGGCAGTTCGACGTTGACGGGCTTGCTTTCGATGAATTCGACGACGACTTCCATGTTGTCCTGCAGGAACGCGGCGCGATCGCCCAACAGGTCGCGGGGAACGGAAAACTGATCGTACGTTTCTTTATCCATGAAGTTCAGCGTTTCACCGTCGGAGAACAGGAACGTGCAGTCGCGTTCTTCGGACATCAGCTTTTCAACGGTATCCGCCGTGCGCCAGCGCTGGTTGGTCTTAACGCCCGTTTCAACGTCGCGCATGTCAACCTGAATGAAGGCGCCGCCTTTTCCCGGAGTGATGATCTGGATCTTGATGACGGAGCAGGGCTTGCCGTTATATTCGATGACCCAGCCGGGGCGGATCTGGTTTGCTTGAGCTTTCATGTTTTTTTCCTTTACATACAGACTAAAGTGTCAAAAAGTATTGCCGGAATTTAACAAATTCTTATTGTTAAAGCAAGAGCAACCGCATTATCCGAGGTACATTTTTTATGAAGACTCGCATTCCCGTCTGGAACAGAACGCTTTACGCCGAACGTCTGCCCGTTTTAAGGCAGAGGGCAAAAATAATCGAAACCGTTCGCCGATTTTTTACGGACAGGGGATTTTTAGAGGTCGAAACGCCGATCCTGCAGGTTTCCCCCGGACTGGAGCCCCATTTAAAGGCGTTCAGGACGGAATTGGTCGAGCCTTTGGGCAAGGCGGACAGGACGATGTATTTGCATACGTCTCCCGAATTCACGATGAAAAAGCTGTTGGCGGCGGGATTGCCGAAGATCTTTCAGATGGCGCGGGTTTTCAGAAACGAAGAGCGTTCCGACCGCCATCATCCCGAATTCATTATGCTGGAGTGGTATCGGGCGGGGGAAGACTACCGCGTCCTGATGGACGAAACGGCCGATCTGGTGCGCGCGTGCGCCGATGCGTGCGGCGTAAGGACTCTGAAGGTCGAAGGCAGGGAATGTGACCCGTTCGCCGAATGGGAACGCCTGTCCGTCGTTGACGCTTTTAAAAAATATGCGGACATTGACCTGTTTTCCGTATTGCCCGCCGAACCGTCTTTGGAACCCGATCCCGCGCCGTTTATCGCCGAAGCCCGCCGCATCGGGATACAAACGTCGGAAACCGACCGTTGGGACGACGTGTTTTTCCGTATTGCGTTTGAAAAGATCGAGCCGCATCTGGGCGAAACCCGTCCGACGATTTTTTACGATTATCCCGTTTGCATGGCGGCGCTGTCGCGCAGGAAACCGTCCGATCCGCGCCTGGCGGAACGCTTTGAAGTCTATGTCGGCGGTTTGGAGCTGGCGAACGCGTTTTCAGAGCTTACGGACGCGGCGGAACAGCGGGAACGCTTCGAACATGATATGGATCTGAAGGAAGAGCTTTACGGCGAACGCTATCCGATTGACGACGATTTTATCGATGCGGTGGCGCATATGCCCGAATGCACGGGGATTGCCGTCGGGATTGACCGTTTGGTCATGGCGTTCACGGGCACGGAACGAATCGAAGACGTTCAGTGGATGCCCGTCGCCTGAAGCCTGACCGTTTCCGCGATGAAGTCTGCGGCGGGGCAGGGCGTTTCGGAAGGAAGGGAAACGCAGGGGACATTGAACAGCTCGCTCCACCATTCGGTGTTTTCGGCGGCGTTTTCCCCCGTGAAGGCGATATAATCCGCGCCCGCTTCGCCTGCCGTCATGGCTTCGTGGCGCGTGGCGCAAACGACGCCCATGGCAATGTCCGGCATTCTTTTTCGCAACTTTGACAAAGCGGGGGCGTAAGCGACCTGAACGCCGTCGCATCCCGTTTTGAGCGCCGTTTCAACGTCGTCTTTGAGAAGGACGGCGATATTGTCGCTTTGCAGGGCGGGAATCAGCTTTTTTAAAACGGCGCAGTGTTCTTCGCGATTCATTTCTTCGGGAAAAGCATAAAGGAACGCGTCAACGTCGCGCGTCTTTGCCGTTTCTCTGACGGCTTTGATCAGGGCGTCCGCAGAAAACCGCGCGGCGGGGCTGATCAGATACAGGCCTTGTTTCATGACGAATCCTTATTCTTTTTAACGACTTTACGGCAAAACGGGGGGTGATGCAACGGAAACGCAAGATTTCGGACGCGAAAGCTTGCACAATCGCTTTGTTGCCTTTATTTTAGAAAACGGTTTTTCGCAAAGGATCAGGGACAGTGAGCGCAGAAACGGAATTTCGGACGGCGTTTGAGCGTTTGGAAAAAGCGGCGCAACGTTTGGAACGGGCGGCCGACGCCGAAAAAGAGCGTGTCGCCGCGTTTCGCGGGCTTCAGGAACGGTATCGGGCTTTGTATGCCGAACATGAGGCTTTGTTGAACGAGCGCCGCGATTCGGCGGGCGTTGAAGAAGTTGAGGCTTTAAGAGCCGAGCGCGACGCGCTGTTGGCGACGCGGAAACGGCTGGTCGGCGAAAAGAACCAGCTTTTGCGCGAACGCGAAGGCTTTAAAAAATTCCGCGAAGGCTGGGCAAAAGAACGGCCGGAGCTGATTCGGGAAAAGGAAGAATTGGAAGCCGAACGTTTGCGCCTGTTGTCCGAGCGCGACAGGCTGCTGGCGGAAAAAGAGCGCATTGTCGCGGAGGGCGTCGGAACGGAAAGCCGAAAAACGGCGGAACAGGCGGCTCTGTTGGATCAGGCGAATGCCGAAAATGCCCGTTTAAAAGAAGAAAACGCCAAATTGAGCGCCGAAAACGCCGCATTGTCCGAAGAACGGGATTCCTTGAAAATGCGGGCGGAAGAGGCGGATACCCTAAGGACGGCGTTGGACGAAGAAAAGCGCGCCCGCGCCGGGGAAAAGGAAGCGATGCTTGTCGAGCTGGGCGGGGTTAAACGGGCTTATGAGGGGCTGAAGCAAACGTCTTCGGCGGCGTCGGAGCGTTTGGACGCCGTTCTGACGGAATTGAAAACGCTGAGAGGCTAAAGAAATGGCGATCGTTCAACTGATTATCGGCGGCCAGAAGTACACCGTTTCCTGCGGCGACGGTCAGGAAGAGGCTTTGAAGCGTTCGGCGGCTCTGCTGGACGAAAGGGTGTCGCAGGTCAAAAAAGCGGGACACGTCCCCGAAGCTTTAGGATTGGTGATGGGCGGGCTGCTTTTGGCAAACGACCTGAACGAAGCGCGGGCGAAACTGCAGTCTCAAAATGGCGCCGCCCCGGCGCTTGAAACCTTGAAAAATGCGGCGGAAAACCTTGAAAAAACGGCGGACAGGATTTCTGTTGTTGCCGAACGGTTGGAAAACGCGTAGATTCTGTTTCGGAGCAGAGCTTTCTGATGCGTCAGGGTCCCGCAGAACCCGGGGCCAACGATTATAGAAAGGGAGCTGTCCCTGCCTTTGCCGACGAGTTCTTCAGAGTTCGAAGGCTAAGGTACAACGGCGCCCACCTTAACATAGCGGCCCACGCGACGCGTGAGTTGACCCGACGGTCAAGGATGCCCTGCTCTTTAAAAGTTTTTACCTTCTGCGGGCAAACGGATGGATTTTACTTTATTGAAGCGTCAAATGCGCCTGAACGCCGTGCGAAAGCGTTCGGAGATTGCTTCGGATTATGCGGCGCTGAGTGCGGAAAAGCTGATTCCTCTGGTCAAAGAGATGCAAATCCCTGCGGGAAAGGCCGTGTCCGCATATTGGCCGATGAAGTCCGAAATGGACGTCAGGCCTTTGATGCGTTTTCTGTACGAAGCGGGGTATACCGTTTGCCTTCCCGTTACGACGAAAAAGGACGAACCGATGCTGTTTCGCCGCTGGACTCCCGACGAACAGCTGGTCGTCGGCATGTACGGCGTTGAACAGCCCGATGAAAAATGTGCTCCCGTCGTGCCTGACGTGCTGTTTTTGCCGTTGTTGGCGTTTGACCGTCGGGGCGGGCGTTTGGGGTACGGCGGCGGTTTTTATGACAGGACGCTGAAGCTGTTGCGCAAAAAAGGGCGTCATCTGATCGCGGGCGTCGGATTCGCCATGCAGGAGGTCGACTCCGTTCCCTTGGAGGATACGGACGAAACGTTGGACGTCATTTTGACGGAAAAAGAAGTCATAAGGGTTTCCTAGAATGCGGATATTGTTTCTGGGCGACGTCGTCGGGCAGTCGGGACGTCGGGCGGTCATTGATTTTTTGCCTGATTTCCGTCGCCGCCATCACGTCGATTTTACGGTCGTCAACGGCGATAACGCCGCGCACGGCTTCGGATTGACGGGGAAGGCGTGCGCCTGTTTGTTCGAAGCGGGGGCGGACGTCGTGACGACGGGCAACCATACTTGGGATCAGCGCGAGATTATTCCTTGTCTGGAAAAGGAAAAGCGTTTGCTTCGCCCCGCGAATTTTCCCGAAGGCGCGCCCGGCAGGGGGTGCGGCTTTTACGTTCTGCCCGACGGGCGAAAGATAGGGGTGTTGCATTTGCAGGGACGCGTTTATATGGAGGCTTTGGACGATCCTTTCAAAGCGGCGGCCCGATGGACGGAAACGCTGGTTTTGGGACGGGACGCGCAAGCGATGATTATTGATTTTCATGCCGACGCGACCAGCGAAAAAATGGCTTTGGGTCAGTATTGCGACGGCAAGGTGTCCCTCGTCGTCGGTTCGCATACGCATATTCCGACGGCGGATGCCCAGATTCTGCCCTTCGGCACGGCGTATCAGTCCGACGCGGGGATGTGCGGCTGTTTCGATTCCGTGATCGGAATGGATAAAAAAGAGCCCGTCCGCCGTTTCGTGACGGGGCTTCGCAACGAACATTTCACTCCGGCGAAGGGCGCGGCGACGGTATGCGGCCTGTTGGTTGACACGAACGACGCGACGGGGCTGGCGGAAAAAGTGTGTATGATTCGCTTCGGCGGACGGTTACAGGAATCTTTACCTGACGTCTGATTAGTGATAAAACGAGTCGAATTTTTGGTTACTTGATTCTGAAAGAGGTTTGTGATGTCAGGTCATTCCCAATTTAAAAACATTATGCATCGTAAAGGCGCGCAGGATAAAATTCGCGCCCGCACGTTCTCGAAACTGGCGCGCGAAATCACGGTCGCCGCGAAGTCGGGCATGCCCGATCCGGCCCACAATCCCCGTCTGCGCGCCGCGATTCAGGCCGCCCGCGCCGAAAACATGCCCAAAGACAATATTGAGCGCGCCATCAAAAAAGGAACGCCCGGCGCGGACGATACCGTTTACGACGAAGTCCGTTACGAAGGTTACGGCCCCGGCAATATCGCCGTTATCGTCGAAGCTCTGACCGACAACCGCAACCGCACGGCGCCCGCCGTCCGTTCAATCTTCGGCAAAAACGGCGGAAACATGGGCGAAACGAATTCCGTCGCATTCAATTTTGAACGCATCGGTTTGGTGACTTATCCCGCCGAAGGCATTTCCGCCGACGCGATGTTTGAGGCCGCGTTGGATGCAGGGGCTTCCGACGTGTCTTCCGACGAGGAAGAGCACGAGATCACCTGTTCTCCCGACGATCTGGCAGCTGTGCGCGACGCTTTGGAAGCCAAGTTCGGCTCTCCGACGGCCGCCCGTTTGGATTGGAAGCCCTTGAATACGATCGAGCTGACGGATCTTGAAACGGCGCGTAAATTCTTCGATTTCATAGAAGCCCTGAACGATGACGACGACGTCCAGCGCGTCGCTTCCAATCATTCGATTTCCGACGAATTGTTGGAAAAGCTGAAAGACTGACGTTTTGGGAAAGACCGTTCGGATCTTAGGGCTTGACCCCGGCTTGCGTCATACGGGATGGGGGATTCTTGACAGCCGCGATTCCCGCGTGACTTTCGTCGCGGCGGGAGTCGCCGATTCGTCGGATTCCCTGTCTTTGTCGGAAAGGCTGGCGGAGTTGCACGCCCAAATCTGCACGGTCATCGGCGAATTCAAACCCGATGAAGCCGCAATCGAAGAAACGTTCGTCAATAAAAACCCGAATTCGACGCTGAAACTGGGGCAGGCGCGCGGCGCCGTCCTGTTGGCTCCCGCACGGTCGGGAATCCCCGTTTCCGAATATACGCCGAACCAGATAAAAAAAGCCGTCGTCGGGGCGGGACACGCCGAAAAACAACAGGTTGACATGATGGTGCATACGTTGCTTCCCGGGTGCGGAAAGCTCCGTCCCGACGCGGCCGACGCTTTGGCGGCGGCTATTTGCCATTCGTATATGCGCGTCGCGGCGGAACGTATGAAGATGCTGAGGGCTTTGGAAAAATAGCCCGCCGCTTCCGCCGATCGCGGCATTGCGCTTCGGCGTTTTTTCTGTTAATCAGGGGAAAACGGATTTACTGCCGGTAAACGGATAAAATGATAGCAAAACTAAAAGGCATTCTTGATTCGACGGGGGACGGGTTTCTGATTCTGGACGTAAACGGAGTCGGCTACCGCGTTTTTTGTTCCAACAAAACGCTGGCGAAAATGCCTTCCGCGGGTCAGGCCGCCGCGTTGCTGATCGAAACGCAGGTGCGCGAGGATCACATCCATTTGTTCGGTTTCGCGGACGCCCTTGAAAAAGGCTGGTTCTCTTTATTGACGACGGTGCAGGGCGTCGGGGCGAAGGTCGCCCTGGCGATTTTATCCGTTTTGAGTTCCGAAGAATTGTCCATGGCCGTTTTGTCGGGGGATTCAAAGTCAATCACCCGCGCGAACGGCGTCGGCCCGAAGCTGGCGGTACGCATCGTAACGGAGCTGAAGGGCAAGGCGGGCGGTTTCGAAGCCGCGGGGACGGCGTCTCCCGACGGAGCGGCGGCCGTTTCCGAAAACGTTTCCGCCGTTAACGACGCGGTATCCGCTTTGGTCAATCTGGGCTATGCGCGCATGGATGCCGCGATGGCCGTCAATAAAGCTTGGAAAGCCCGCGGCAAAGACGCGGCCGTTTCCGATCTGATACGCGACGCTTTGAAAGAATTCGCGCCATGACCGACGACAGAATCATCACTCCCGCAAAGCGCGACGGCGACGACGATATGATATCGCTTCGGCCGCATTCTTTGTCCGATTTTATCGGCCAGGGAAGCGTTTGCGAAAATTTGAAAGTCTTTATTTCCGCCGCGCTGACCCGCGGGGAAGCGTTGGATCACGTTTTGTTGTTCGGTCCTCCGGGATTGGGTAAGACGACTTTGGCGCAGATCGTGGCGCATGAATTGGGCGTCGGGTTTCGCGCGACTTCCGCGCCGATGATTTCCAAAGCGGGCGATTTGGCGGCGATTTTGACGAATCTGGAAAAAAACGACGTCCTTTTTATTGATGAAATCCACCGCCTGAACCCCGCGATTGAAGAGGTTCTGTATGCCGCGATGGAAGATTTTCAGCTGGATCTGATTATCGGCGAAGGCCCCGCGGCGCGTTCGGTGCGCATTGATTTGCAACCGTTCACGCTGGTCGGAGCGACGACGCGTTCGGGGTTGCTGACCCAGCCTTTGCGCGACAGGTTCGGTATTCCGATGCGGCTGGACTTTTATTCTCCTGCCGATTTGGAAAAGATCGTCGTACGCGGCGCGGGCGTACTGAACGTCAACATTACGCCCGACGGCGCGAAAGAGATTGCGAAACGTTCCCGCGGCACGCCGCGCGTAGCGGGCAGGCTTTTAAAACGCGTCAGGGACTTCGCGTCGTTTTCCGGGAAAAAGGAAATTGACGCCGCGCTCGCCGATGCGGCTTTAAGACGTCTGGACGTGGACGATCGGGGGCTGGACATGATGGATCGGCGATATCTGACCTGTATTGCGGAAAAGTATGCGGGCGGTCCCGTCGGCGCGGATACGCTTGCCGCCGCTTTGTCCGAAGAACGCGATACGATAGAAGAAGTGATCGAGCCCTACCTGTTGCAACAGGGGTTCGTGCAAAGGACTTCGCGCGGTCGCATGCTGTCCGCGTCGGGATTTAAACATTTGGGAATGAAGCCGCCCGCTTCGACGGCGGACACGCTTGCTTTATTCGGGGAGGAACCATGAAAACGCGCCTGCCTGTCAGGGTTTATTATGAAGATACCGACGCCGGGGGCGTCGTTTACTATGCCAACTATCTGCGTTATGCCGAGCGCGGCAGGACGGAATTTTTTAAGGAAGCGGGCTTTTCCAACACGCAGTTTTTGAATTCGGACACGCCCGTCGCCTTTATGGTGAAACGTTGCGAGATTGATTACCTCCGTCCCGCCCGTTTGGAGGACGAACTGGTCGTGGAAACCGAAGTTGAAGAGGTCGGCGGCGCGTCTTTGAAATTTTTACAAACGGTCAGGCGCGGAGAAGAAACGTTGGTCGAAATGCGCGTCGTCGTCGTGTGCGCGGCTCTCGCGACGGGCAAACCGAAACGGTTGCCGGAGGAATTGCGCGAAAGGCTGGCTTCGTAATCTTGTGTTAATGAATATGCGCTAACGTGTCGGAATAAACCTTAATTTTTTTACGGGAGAGCTTTATGCAAGCGGGAACTATACAGGCTTTGGCAAGTACGAACCTGTCCATGTGGGGATTGTTCATGCAGGCGGACTTCGTCGTCAAAACGGTGATGATTCTGCTGATGATGGCGTCGGTTTGGTCTTGGGCAATCATTTTTGAAAAGGTGATGCTCCTGCGTTCCGCCCGCGAAGACGCCAAAAAATTTGAAACCCAATTCTGGTCGGGCGGTTCTTTGGACGAAATGTTCGACCGCTTGGAAGCCAAACCGTTCCGCTTGGATCCCATGTCCGCGATCTTTGTCGCCGCGATGCGCGAATGGCGCAGGTCTTCGGGGGCTTTGAACGGGGGGATTCACGGCACAAGCCTGCAACAGCGCATTGACCGCGTGATGCAGATTACGCTTGACCGCGAGGTTGACCGCATGGAAAAGCGAATGACGTTTTTGGCTTCCACGGGCTCCGTTTCTCCGTTCATCGGCTTGTTCGGAACGGTGTGGGGGATTATGAACAGCTTTCATTCCATCGGCGCCAGCAACAACACGTCTTTGGCCGTCGTCGCGCCGGGTATCGCCGAAGCGCTGTTCGCGACGGCATTGGGGCTGGTCGCGGCAATTCCCGCCGTTTTGGCCTATAACAAGCTCACGAGCGATATGAACCGCTACGCCAAGACGTTGGAACATTTCACGGGCGAATTCAACACGATTCTCTCCCTCCAGATTGACGATACGCCTCATCGTCCC